>NZ_JAMYLR010000002.1:0-313686 GCF_040318155.1 Mesorhizobium sp. M1307
CCGCCGCAAGCGGGATCATGGAACAGGTGCATGCGCCCTGACCGAATATAAGGTGGACTGGGTTCGTTCGCGAACCGCGTCACGCAAACGGACCCATCGAATGGATCTACGGATTGCCGCGGAGGTACATGACAATGTCGACGTGACGCCGTTTGTAGTTGACCATCCCATATAAGAGTTTCGGGCGCCGGCAGGCGTACGAAGCTCTTCACGGAAGGGTAACTAAAGGCGCATAAGCGGACATTGCCTGGGTTAGGCGGCGCCCGGGTTTGACCCATTCCAGACATTCGGCCCCCTTTTTCGCGAAGGAGGGTCAATTCGACATCGCCTTTTTCTACGGAAAACACAGGTTCTCCCCAAGCGACGCTGCCAGCGCGCCCATCAAGAAGCTGACACTAAACTTCGCGCCTACGCACAAGCGCAAGGCTGGTGGGCTGCCCTTTTAAAGGATGAACCTCGTTCCACTCTAAATCGCCGTCATCGGCGTCCTAATGCTCGCCACGCCGTCTGGCGCTTCCGGCAGCACGATATGATCGGCATGGCCGCCTGCCTGCTGATGGCCATTCTAGCGGTCGTGGTGCTGGTGCCCGGATAACCCGCTGCCGGGGGTGACACAGGGCGCCTCGCGCGACTTCGACTCGCGCATAACCCGGACACCCTATGGCTCCGCTGCGCCAAATGTATTAGACTGATCTCATACACGTCCATCCGCGGGCGAGCGCGCCCGGAGGGTTAGACGATGACGGTCTACAGGCGATTGTTGCTGCCGAGGGCCTTCCCGATCAGGGTCAGGCTTTTCGAAACCGGTTGGCTTCGGCTTGTCAGTCGGGCTCTGGTCGTTGCTTTCCTTTCTTGTTTTGCCGTCGGTGCGGTGACGGCCGGGCCGCTCAACGACGCTGCTCGGGAGGGCGACGCCGGAAAGGTTGCCGAACTCCTGGCACAAGGCGCCAATGTGAACGATCGCGACGAGAGCCGTCAGACCCCGCTGATCGATGCGGCGCTTGCCGGCAAGACCGAGGTCGCCATTGCGTTGATCGGGGCCAAGGCGGACATCGAAGCCCGCAACGATCGCGGCTTCACCGCGCTACATGCGGCAGCCTACTCAGGAAGCCTGGACATCGCAAAATTGCTGCTCGACCACGGGGCCGAGGTCGACGCGTTGAGCACGCACAAGATCACGCCGCTGCATGTGGCAGCAGAAGAGAACCAGACGGCCATCGCGGAGCTGTTGATCTCGCACGGCGCACAGGTCGAGGCAATCCAGGAATACGGGTACACGCCTCTCAGCCGCGCGACATTCTATCAGAGCACCGACGTGATGGTTTTGCTCAAGAAGCACGGCGCGAAGTGCCAACCCAAGGAAACGATGGGGTCGTCGTACAAGGTGTGCATCGCCCTCGGCAACTGACATCGAGAAAGGCTACTGGAGGAGAACATGACAGAGAACCGTTCCAGAACGTTTGACAGTTTGCTTTGCGCGGGAGTAGCCGCCGCCTCCCTCCTCCTCTTCGGCACCGGTGGATCCCACGCCGGCGACGGAGTGAACACCGGATACTTCGGCAATGTCGCCATCCTGGGTTATGATCCGGTAGCATATTTCACCGACGGTCGCGCGACGATGGGTTCGCCCAAGATCTCGAGGAAGTGGCTCGGGGCGACGTGGTACTTCGCCAGCGTCCAACACCGGGATGCCTTTGTTTCCGAGCCGGTGCGCTATGCCCCTCAGTTCGGCGGCTTCTGCACCGGGGGAATGTCAGTTAAGGAGGCATCCGCGAACCTTGACCCGAAAGCCTTCCGCATCGTCAATGGCAAGCTCTTCCTGTTCTCCGGAAAGGAGGGCCTGGAGGAAGACTTCGATGCCAACCCGGCGCCTGTCATTGCGAAAGCGGAAGCCGAATGGCCCGCAGTGGAGGCGAAGGAATTCGAGGCTAGAGCGGCCGCCAACTAGCTCCGGCGCGATGTCGTGAGCCCGCAAGTTGAATGGCGCCCGTCACGGAGACACCGAGAAATACCAGACTGTGACGGAGTCCGGCCAAGCGTACTCGTCCTGCGTATCGCTGCTCCCTAGGGGATTGCGATAGACCGGGGCGCAGAACTTGCGGCCGAGCAAGGTCGCGGTGGATTGCGTGCAGAAGAGGTCGCCATCCACGCTGGACGTGCCGGTGATGATGCTGCTTTGCGAGCTCAGTGCGACATCTCCATTTGCGCTCAGCTCCATGACGAAGGCTGCGCCATTGTGTTGATGTCCTACCCATGTCCGATCGCCCGTTAGGGCTCGGATCGCGGCGGCGCCCAGGCGGTCCTCCTCCCGCCCGCGAAAATCGAAGCTCCGCTCGGGAATCCCCGCGGCGCGAAGGGCGCCCAGCCGGTGATCGAGGTCCTCTTGCCGCCGATGGTGGGCGTAAACGACACGATAACCAGCGAGGTTCTGTTCGGGTATCTCTTTCAGGATTGCTGCAGCCGCATCGTGCGCCTCGGCCATGCGGCCAAGCCGCGCATTTGCCATGGCCAGCGTTTCGAGACCAAGGTCGCTGCGCTCTCCCGGCTGGACCTTGCTCAGCGCCTGCAAAGCCTTCTCGTACTGATGGTTCATGTAGAGCACGAAGCCGTAATAGTCGAAGACCTGAGCGCGCGGCTTGGGATCGAGCCGCAACACGCGTTCCATCGCTGCCAGCGCCTCCAGGTTCTGTCCTGCGTAGGTCAGCACGATCGCCCGATTGAGCTCCGCCTCCGCGCCGTTCGGGTCCAGCGCGACGGCTTTCTGGACCGACGCGATCGCCTGGTCCCATTCGCCGTCCAGCATCTGCAGGATGCCGAGCACGGCATAGGCGCGCGCAGATTGCGGATTGAGCTCCAGCGCCCGCCCTGCCGCTTCGTAGGAGCGCTGGCGAGCGACGGCGCTGAGCATGAGCACCTGGTAGTCGAAGCCGAGCACGTCCACCGTGGCGCGGGCATAGCCCGAGTAAGCATCTGCAAACGTAGGATCGAGCTTGATCGCCTTTTGATACAGGGACAGGGTCTCTCCGAGAGACCTGTTGTCGACCACATAAACCTTCTGCTCGGCTCGGGTGTAGAAATCGTATGCCTCCAGGCTTCGCGTGGGGAGGCGAGCAATCTGCGCTCGTTCGCCTTCCGTCAGACGCACCGAAAGTGCCTCAACGATACGCCCGATCACTTCGTCTTGAAGTGCAAATATCCTGGAGTAGTCGCGGTCGTATCGCTCGGCCCAGATGTTGCTCCCCGTTTGGGCATCGATGAGCTGGACATTGATGCGGACTAGATCTTCCTCCCGCCGGACGCTGCCCTCGACCACGTAACGGACGTTCAACTGCGCCGCGATCTCGTCGACGTCGAGGGATCGATCCTTGAAGGAGAACGCGGAGTTGCGTGCGATGACGAGGAGCCCCGAGATCTTCGAGAGATCGGTGATGAGATCGTCTGCGAGCCCTTCCGCAAAATAATCCTGGCCTGCCTTCTCGCTAAGATCGGTAAACGGTAGCACGGCGATGGAGGGCTTGCCGACCGACGAACCGACCGGGGTGGAACCGTGACCGGCCAGCAGGGCAATCGCTTGCGGCCAGAGAATCACCGCAATCCCCGCTATCAGAGCCAGAACGAGTACCGTGGCGCCGATCACAGGCCATTGCCGAGAGCGCGACTTATTGGCTCCTGCGGTCTGTTCCAGCAGAACCCGATAGGCGCGGACCCGCTCTGGAATGTTCTTGAGACGCTGTTCGCCGAGTGACTTGAAGGTCAGGCCGAGCTTGTTGTGAGCCTGATCGTAGGCCGTTCCCGAGATGACGATGCCGCCAGGATCGCTCAGTCCTTCCAGCCGGGCCGCGATGTTGACGCCGTCGCCGTAGAAGTCGTCCTTGTCGGGGATCACGTCACCAAGGTTGATGCCGATGCGGAACACGATCCGGGTATCTTCGGGAAGACCGAGGTTCTGCTGCGCGGTGACCCGTTGGATTTCAACGGCGCATGCTACGGCATCGACGACGCTCTCGAACGCGACCAAAGCGCCGTCGCCCATGAGCTTGACGATGCGGCCATGGTAGCCCTCGATCGCGGGTTCGATGAATTCGCGCCGGAGCGCCTTGAGCCGCGAGAGTGTGCCCGTCTCGTCCAGCCCCATCAGCCGGCTGTACCCCACCACGTCGGCGGCGAGGATAGCGACCAGCTTCCGTTCGAGATGTTGAACCTGTTCCACTGGGCAGAATTATAAGGAAAGCCCAATGGCAAGACCATACACACTTAGCAGCCAACACCCGTTTCTCCGATGAGGTACGTTACAAAATCGGCTACGGGCGTTCGCCTTGAATTCCGAAAAGGTGATGTTCGACGGAATGTCGGCTCATGGTGCAACCGCGACCTACGTATTCGCCGACGTCAGACTTTCGGGCGACGGCAAAGCTTGCCCCTACGGCCGACATCAGGCGCAAACGCGACTGGCCACGGTCTGTCTGCTTGCAGGAAGAGCAAAACTGATCCCGACGGCCGATATAGGGCGCAAAGCTGCCGTTCGCGTCGTGGAAAACGTACGTCGCCTTCGGGTCGGACTTCCGTTCCCCAGCGGTCGTTCCAGCACCGAGACAGGTCCCTCACGCCCAAAACCGTAGAAAATATCGCAGGGGTTCCGAATGGGGTAAAAGGCGGTAGCGCTCTCCCGCTACCAAATTCTAAAGAAAAATCAGATACATAGAGATGTACCGGTGCCAGTCGTCTCATTGTAGCGGGTCGCGCGATTTTGCAATTTTGACACCCGGTTTTGCAGCAGGGCGCTTCTCTCAAGACAGGGCGATCCGATAGCTGCGAGGGCCATGACCTTTCGGTGCTCTAGATTGCCCTCCCGTACAAGCCTCGAGACAACATCCCATCGAAGCGGTGGCTCTCCTACGCTTTCTTCAGAAATTCCGTCCGGCGTTGAGGAGATCGGCGAGTTTCTCGGGATCGTGCTGGTTCATTCCAACGATGGTTCGGCTGCCCATCTCGGCGGGCCGCCCGGTACGAGCATCATTGACGGTCCAGGTGCCGGTCGGATCCTGAAAAGGTCTGTAGCCCGCGGCGGCTCCAATCGAGTGGCCGGCCGAGATAAGGCCCATTGCGAGCGCCATCACGCGCAATCCGAGATGGCTGGCGACAAGACTGGCCGTGACGGGAATGGTCGCATGGCTTTGGTTCGAGGCGCAGGACGTATCGCCAGGTTTTCTACAACTTCAAGACAGATGCGTCACGCATCATTAATTGAATGCGCCGCATTTTAATATATGCTGCAAGACGTAGAGATAATATCTCAAAGCTGATCAAGAAGGGGGATGCGACCGTGATAACTGCTCCACAGTTGCGTGCCGCGAGGGCGCTCCTTGGCATCGACCAGCGCAGGCTTGCCGAATTGTCCGGTCTTTCCGTGCCGACAATTCAACGCATGGAAGCCAGCGAGTCGATTATTCGGGGTAACGTCGATTCTCTCATGAAGCTGATCGGGGCACTTGACCTCGCCGGCGTGGAATTGATCGCTGAAGGCGCCTCCAGCCAAATCGGCGGGCGCGGCGTGCGACTGAAAGCGGATTTCGACCCCGCCAAAATTCTTGGCGGGGTCGATACGAATGCCAAACTCCCCGTGAGGAGCGTGGCGTGATTTCGGCGGCCGCGGTCCTCCTGTGGGGCGTTGCTGCGCTCCTGGGGACTGCGGTGCTTGCGATTGCGGAAAGCCGCAGATCGGACTCGGGAACACGCCTGATCTACGGCTTGACGCTAGGTATATCGGCGGCCGTGCTCATGGTTGTCGCGAGCCGCATCGCCGACAATCCCGTCACCCCGTCGACTGTGGTGTTGCCTCTTGGATTGCCATGGATTGGCGCTCATTTCCGTTTGGATGCGCTCTCGACTTTCTTCCTCATCGTCGTCAACTTCGGCGGCTCCATGGCCAGCCTTTATGGCCTCGGCTACGGCAGGCATGAGTCTGCGCCGCATCGGGTGCTGCCGTTCTTCCCGGCTTTCCTAGCCGGAATGAACCTTGTCGTGGTGGCCGACGACGCCTTCACTTTCCTGCTTTCCTGGGAATTCATGTCGCTCGCCTCCTGGGCGCTCGTCATGGCGCACCATCGCGAGCAGGACAATGCGCGGGCGGGCTACATCTATCTCGTGATGGCGAGCTTCGGCACACTCGCGCTGCTGCTTGCGTTCGGCCTGCTCGCCGGATCCGATGGAACCTACACATTCGACGCGATGCGAGCCGCCGACCCCACCCCGTTCGCCGCTGCTTTCGTCCTGGTTCTCATGCTGCTGGGCGCCGGCTCCAAGGCTGGACTTGTCCCGCTGCACGTTTGGCTGCCACTCGCTCATCCGGCCGCGCCAAGCCAAGTCTCGGCTCTCATGAGCGGCGTGATGACCAAGGTCGCAGTCTATGGCTTTATACGCGTTATTTTCGATCTGCTCGATGAGCCGGCATGGTGGTCGGGCGTTGCCGTGCTTTTCCTTGGCGGCCTGACGGCGGTTCTCGGCATCCTCTACGCGCTGATGGAAAAGGACCTGAAGCGACTGCTTGCCTATAGCACCATTGAAAACATCGGCGTCATCTTCGTAAGCCTTGGTCTCGCGCTCGCTTTCAAGGCGAACGCCATGCCATCGGCTGCAGCGCTGGCCCTCACCGCCGCGCTGTTCCACGTCCTCAACCATTCCTTTTTCAAGAGCCTGCTGTTTTTCGGCGCGGGCGCCGTGCTGACGGCAACCGGAGAGCGGGATATGGAGAAGCTGGGCGGTCTCATCCACCGCATGCCCTTTACAAGTTTTGCCTTTCTCGTCGGTTGCGTCGCGATCTCGGCACTTCCACCCTTCAACGGCTTCGTCTCCGAATGGCTGGCCTTTCAGGCCATATTGCAGAGCCCCGATCTGCCACAATGGGGACTTAAGGTCATGGTGCCCGCCGTTGGCGGTCTGCTGGCGCTGTCGGCGGCACTGGCCGCGGCCTGCTTCGTAAAGGCGTTCGGGATTACATTCCTCGGCCGGCCACGCTCGGCCGCGGTGGAACTGGCGCATGAGGTCGACCGCTACTCGCTGGCGGCAATGTTCATTCTCGCTGCCCTTTGTCTCCTGGCCGGCATTCTGCCCGGTCTTGTGATAGACGGCCTCTCATCGGTGACACTGCCACTGATCGGCAGCCGGATGCCTGTGCAGATGGCCCAGCCCTGGCTGTCTATCGTGCCGATTGCAGCGAGCCGCAGTTCCTACAACGGCCTGTTGGTGTTCCTGTTCATCGCCTTTTCCGCATCCGCTGCGGCATATGTGATCCATCGCTTTGCATCACATGCACTCCGTCGGGGTCCCGCCTGGGGTTGTGGCTTCCCGGATGTGGTCCCGAGCTCGCAGTACACGGCCGTCAGCTTCGCGCAGCCGATCCGCCGCGTCTTCGGCACGTTCGTATTCCGTGCAAGGGAAACCGTCGAAATGCCGGCACCTGGCGAGACCGGTCCGGCTCGTCTGAATGTCGAAATGCATGATGTGATCTGGGAGACGCTGTACCTGCCTATCGGCCGGGCCCTCGACTTTGCGACCGACCACCTCAACCATCTGCAGTTCCTGACGATCAGGCGCTACCTGACCCTCGTCTTTCTCTTTCTCATTGTCCTGCTCCTGGTGCTCGCACTATGGCCGTGATTCTCGAGTTGGCCGTTCAAGGCGCGCAGATGGCGCTGGTGCTTTTGCTGGCGCCGCTCCTGACCGGATTCGTGCGCAAGGTGAAGGCACGGCTCTTGCGCCGCCAGGGTCCTTCCCTGATCCAACCTTACCGCGATCTCTTGCGGCTGATGCGCAAGGAAGTCGTTCTGGCGGACAACGCATCCTGGCTGTTTCGCGTGACGCCCTATCTGATCTTTGCCACCACCTGGGTCGGCGCGGCGCTCATCCCGACATTCGCCGCCGGCCTCACATTCAGTTGGACCGCCGATCTCATAGCCATTGTCGCACTGCTGGGAAGCGCCCGGTTCTTCCTGGCGCTGGCAGGCATGGACGTCGGCACGAGCTTCGGCGGCATCGGCTCGAGCCGCGAGGTGATGATCGCTTCGCTGGCCGAACCCGCCATGCTGCTCATCGTGTTCAGCCTGGCGCTCGTCGCGGGTGCTACGCAACTCTCAACGGTCGCCGCCTTCATGGGGTCACCGGAGGTTGGCTTGCGGGTGTCGCTCGGGATGTCGCTCATCGCCCTCGTGATGGTGGCGATCGCCGAAAACGCCCGCATACCCGTGGACAACCCATCGACCCATCTGGAACTCACCATGGTTCATGAGGCGATGGTGCTGGAATATTCCGGTCGCCATCTGGCGATGATCGAGTTTGCCGCCTTCCTCAAGCTTCTGCTCTATGTGTCGCTGATTTCCTGCGTCTTCCTACCTTGGGGACTGGCGAGCGCCGGGGCAGGACTGGAATCCCTTGCTCCGGGTGTCGTCGCCTATGTCGGCAAGCTTGCCGTCTGTGGCGTTCTCCTCGCCGTGTTTGAGACTGCCATCGCCAAGATGCGCGTCTTCCGCGTCCCGGATTTCCTCGGGGCAGCGCTGATGCTGGCCCTGCTCGGCACGCTCCTGCTGTTCGTCTCACGGAGCCTCTGATGAACGGCCTCACCTTCGACATCGCTCACCTGCTCGCCGGCGGCCTGGTGCTGGTCAGTTTCATGATGCTGTATCAGGATCGCCTCTTTGCTCTGATCAACGTTTTTGCGCTTCATGCAATCGTGCTGGCCCTGTCCGTAGCTTGGCAGGCATACATTCAGGACGCGCATCATCTCTACGTCACGGCGGCGATCGCCCTCGTCTTCAAGGCGATCGTCATTCCTGTCGGGCTTCATCGCATCATTCAGCGGCTCGGCATCCATCGTGACGTCGAGACCGCCGTCGGCATCGGTACGACGATGCTTGCGGGGATAGGCCTGGTGACCTTGTCCATGGTCCTGATGCTGCGCGTCACTCCCGAGGCTGATCCCCTCGCCCGCGAGGACCTGGCTTTCGCGCTGTCCATCATTTTGCTGGGGCTGCTGGTGATGGTCACCCGCCGCAACGCCGTCAGCCAAGTTGTCGGATTCATGTCGCTCGAGAACGGTCTGGTCCTCGCCGCCACGGGGGCCAAGGGCATGCCTCTGGTCGTCGAGATCAGTGTCGCCTTCTCGATCCTTATCGCCTTCATCGTCATCGGAGTCTTCCTGTTCCGCATTCGCGAGAGGTTCGACTCGGTGGATGTCGGCGCGCTCGACGACTACAGGGGAGAACACCGTTGACCGCGTTTTCCCTCGATGCGGTGGCCGCCATTTTGCTGATACCGGTCTTCGCGGCCGCACTTCTGGCGGCGCTGCCGAAATACCGGATATCGGCGGGCGTCAATGTCGCTGCGAGCTTGCTGACCTTGCTCGCCGCACTGTCCCTTCTTGTCACCGACCGCCCGCAGCCTGGGCAGTATCTGCTCGTCGACGATCTCAATATCGTCTTCATCGTGCTCAACACATTCGTCGGCTTCACCACCAGCGTCTTCAGCGCTTCCTACATTGCCCACGAACTGGAGAGCGGGCGGCTAACAGTCCCGAACTTGCGGTTTTATCACGCAATGTACCAGGTCATGATGTTCGGCATGAACCTGGCGTTCGTGTCGAACAATATTGGCTTGATGTGGGTGGCGGTGGAGCTTGCCACGCTGACCACCGTGCTCATGGTCGGCATCTACCGCACGCACGAAGCGCTGGAGGCCGCCTGGAAATATTTCATTCTGGGCAGCGTCGGCATCGCGCTCGCACTGTTCGGCACCATCCTCGTCTACATGGCTGCACAGCCGGTTGTTGGCGAGGGGACGAATGCGATGGTCTGGACGGTGCTCATCGCTAACGCCGCGCGCTTCGATCCGGCTCTGCTCAATGTCGCCTTCATCTTTCTGCTGCTCGGCTACGGGACGAAGGTCGGCCTTGCGCCCTTGCATGCCTGGCTGCCAGACGCGCATGCTGAGGGTCCAACGCCGATTTCCGCAGTGCTGTCGGGCTTGCTGTTAAACGTCGCACTCTATGCCGTGCTGCGCTTCAAGCTATTGCTCGCGGCAAGTCCGGAAGCGATCGCACCTGGGCCATTGATGATCACGATGGGACTGACGTCGCTTGTCTTCGCGGCCTTCATGCTCTACCGCCGCCGCGACATCAAACGCCTGTTCGCGTACTCCTCGATCGAGCACATGGGCATCATCGTGTTCGCCTTCGGCATAGGAGGCCCGCTCGCCAATTTTGCCGGGCTGCTGCACATGGTCATGCACAGCCTGACCAAGTCGGCGATCTTTTTCACGGTCGGCCACATTGCCCAGGTCAAGGGGACACAGAACATCGCCGAAATCCGGGGACTGACGGAAACACATCCTGCCCTTGGCTGGGCGCTCGTCATCGGCGTCGTTGCCATTGCCGGCCTCCCTCCGCTCGGTATCTTCATGAGCGAATTCCTGGTCGTGAGTTCGACATTTGCAAGACACCCTCTTTTGGCGATGCCCTTGGTTTTCGGGATTCTGCTCGCTTTCGGCGCCCTGCTGCTTCGACTGACCGGCGTCGCTTTCGGCGAACCGCGCGGCAGCACTGCACCCGCCGAGGCGTCCTACATTCCGATGTATTCCCACTTGGCGTTGGTGTTTGCCGCCGGCATCTATCTGCCGCCACCGCTGGTCACATGGTTCCAGCACGTCGCAAGTATCCTGGGGTGAGCAGAAGAGAGAAAGAGCATGCCCGCGCTGATCGACCTCATCCTTGCTGGCCAACGTGTCGAAAATCATTTCCCGTGGTCGCGCGCCGTGGTGACTCCGAAAAAATGGGGCTTTGCCGTCGAGCAACTGGCCGAGGGCCACTGGAGCTTGCTCGGCCTATGGGGTGAGCCAGGCGCCGTCCACATGGCACTTCTCGATGAAAGCGCCGGGGACATCGGCGTCGTCAGCCTGGAATGCCCCAGTGGCCGCTACCCATCGGTCGGCCGGCTGCATCCGCCCGCATTGCGGCTCGAACGTGCGGCTGCTGACCTGTTCGGGCTCCTGCCACAAGGCGCGCCTGATACGAGACGGTGGCTTGATCATGGCCATTGGGGTGTCAGCTATCCGTTGAGTACCCGCGTCAGGACGTCTGCTGCGACAGCCTTCCCGTACAGTTTCCTGCCTGCCGAGGGGGAGAGCCTGCATCAGATCCCGGTCGGGCCCGTGCATGCCGGCATCATCGAGCCGGGCCATTTCCGGTTCACGGCGAGCGGTGAAACGGTCGTCCGGCTGGAGCAGCGCCTCGGATACGCGCACAAAGGTATAGAAGGCCTGATGGCGGGGTCCGACATCGACCATGCGGCCAAATTGGCGGGCAGAACCTCTGGCGACAGTACCGTGGCATACTCCCTCGCTTTTGCCCGCGCCGTCGAGGCGGCGCTGGGTGTCCAGGTTCCCCCACGCGCGGTCTGGCTGCGAGCGCTCATGGCCGAGTTGGAGCGCCTGGCCAATCATCTGGGTGACATCGGCGCTATCTGCAATGATGCCGCCTTCGCGCTCATGCATGCCCACTGTGGGGTGCTGCGTGAGCGCGTATTGCGGGCAAGCGATGCTGCCTTCGGTCATCGTTTGATGCGCGACTGCATCGTGCCCGGAGGCGTGGCAAGCTTCCTGAGCGATGAGGGCACGACAGCGCTCAGGTCCCTGATCGCAGAGATCAGGCAGCGGTTTCCCGCGCTGGTCGAGCTCTACGACAACACGGCGTCGCTGCAGGATCGGACTGTCGCAACTGGCCGGCTGAAGGTGGAACTCGCTCGTCAATATCGCGCCGGAGGCTACGTTGGCCGGGCCTCCGGTCGGGACTTCGATGCCCGACGCAATCTCGCTTATCCACCCTATGGCGAACTCGCCTTCGATGTACCTCTCCTCCAGGAAGGCGATGTGAACGCCCGTGTATGGATTCGTATCCACGAGGTCGAACAGAGCCTGTCCCTGATCGAACAAGTCCTGCGACAGCTGCCAGACGGGCCGATCCGCGTCGATTTCGCGCAGACAAACCGATCGCATGAAGGCATGGCGCTCGTCGAAGGTTTCCGCGGCGATATTCTGGCCTGGCTGCGCATTGGCAAGGGCGGCTTGGTCGAGCGCTGTCACCTCCGTGATCCGTCATGGTTTCAATGGCCGCTCCTTGAAGCGGCGATCGAAGGAAACATCGTTGCCGACTTTCCGCTGTGCAACAAATCGTTCAACTGCTCTTATTCGGGCCATGATCTCTGAAGGCACGCTGTCATGCGCAAGCTTCTTTTTGAAAGCCTGATACGCCCCCCTCTCACCGAGCGTCCGCCGTTGGCAAGCAGCACGGCAGTCGACGAACTCGCACGCGCGCTCGATGGGGCTGCTCACAAACGATTGGGGCGAAGCCTGTCGATCCGGGCGGTCGATGCTGGTTCCTGCAACGGCTGCGAACTTGAGATGCACGCGCTGAACAACGCCTTCTATGACATCGAGCGTTTTGGGATCCGGTTCGTCGCATCACCGCGCCATGCCGATGTACTGCTCGTCACCGGGCCGGTCACAAAAAACATGCGCGAGGCATTGAAGCGGACCTACGACGCAACACCCAACCCAAAATGGGTGGTCGCACTGGGAGATTGCGCAGGCAATGGCGGCTGTTTCGCCGGCAGCTATGCGGTGGTGCGCGGAGTGTCCGAGGCCTTGCCTGTCGATCTGCACATTCCAGGTTGTCCGCCGCCGCCAATCGAAATTCTGAAAGGCCTGCTCGCCTTGCTTGAGGGCGTGAATTCCAAGACTGGTGCTGCCCGAAGGTGACTATGTAGAGGCTTTGCCAAGGTTGGCCTTGTCGCTGCATAGATCCAACCAATGCGTAGCCGTGAGTTTAAGGGCATCAGCCAACCTCTGTCCCAAAATTGGAAGGCGCTCGGCGGCGAGAACGGCTAAAACGCCTGCTTTTTCGCCGGCAGCCCAGCGCTTTCGATCGAAGGGGAACCCGTTCCCTAGTCCGAAATGGTTACTTGCGCTGCAGCTAATGTAGTTACAATCTTGTGCAGTCGGAAGCTGCATGGGCCGGCCAGGCGCGAATACCGCCTTCGCCGGCGTCTCAAGGCAGTCGACCACATTTTTGCGGTGCTCTAAGGGGGAAACAATGAGATTGACGATTGTTTGCGCGGCAATTGTGATGGCCGTATCCACCGCCGCCGTTGCGCACGAGAAAAAGAGAGTGGTCAGTACAGAAGTAACGTCGGCCGGCGCCGACCTGTCGGGCAGCACGATCAAGAAAAACAGGGAAACAAAATTGGATTGCAGTTCAACCGGAACTGTCTCCAGCGCGATTTCGAAAGACAAATCGGAGCCGCGCCTGGGCTATGAAACAGTTAATCCTGCAATCATATCGATCTATTAGCTGAGGAAATAGCAGGCAGGTCTATCGGCGCTCAGGCTTCGGGAGCAGGGCACGAACCGACTCGCGACCATTGCCTGCGGACCATATTCAAGCATCGATCAAGTCGGACGCCGCCGCGAAATCAGCCGTTAATCGCTTGGTGGCGGCGCTCGGCCTCATTGCGCATGCCTGCGCTCAATGTTTGATGCGGTCACGCATTGCGTACCAAAGCATGCCGAGCACATAGAGCGGGCCGCGCAGCGCCGTGCCGCCGGGGAACGGCAGCGGGCTTAGGGTCGAAAACAGATCGAGCCGCGAAGCATCACCGGTGAGCGCCTCAGCGAGCAGCTTGCCCGACAGCGTCGACAGGATCACCCCCTTGCCCGAATAGCCATGCGCAAAATAGACGTCGCCATAGCGACCGACATGCGGCAGGCGCGATGTCGTCACCGAGACCAGCCCGCCCCAGGCGTGATCGATGCGGCGGCCGCGCAATTGCGGAAAGGTGTTTTCCATGTGCGGCCGCACGAAGCCGGCAATGTCGGCGGGCGGCGACGGCGTATAGCGCTCGCCGCCGCCGAACAGCAGGCGTCCATCCGCCGATAGCCGGTAGTAATTGACGACGAAGCGCGTGTCGGAGACGGCCACATTGCTTGGGATGACGTCGCTCGTGTCGCCCAGCGGCTCGGTGGCGATGATGTAGTTGCCGACCGGCATGATGCGGCTGTTGACGCGCGGCTCAAGCCCGTGGAGCAGCGCATCGCCGGCCAGTACGACATGCCTGGCCCGGACCGAGCCTTTGGCCGTCGAAACCCGGGGGGAAGGTTCCCGCTCCAGCCGCAGCGCCACCGAATTCTCGTGGATGGTGACGTCCGCCGCAGCCGCGGCGCGAGCAAGACCGAGCGTGTAGTTCAGCGGATGCATATGGCCACCGAGCTTCTCGTACATCGCGCCGTGATAAGGTGTGTTCACCATTCCGCGCGCCTGCGCTGCCGACAGCATCTCGACATCATGAAAGTTCATCACCGTCGAAAGGCACTCGGCCTCTTCTTCGAGGTCGCGCAGGTCGGAACCGTTGACCGCACCGGCCAGATGGCCGGTGAGCCTGAGGTCGCAATCGATGGCATGGCGCTCGATCAGACCGAGCACGAGGGCCCGCGCCTCGAAGGCGAGATCGAACAGCGCCCTCCCCCGTTCCGGCCCATATAGCTTGACCAGCCCCTTGGCGCCCTTGCGCAGGCCGGGGATCATCTGGCCGCCATTGCGCCCCGATGCCCCCCAGCCGATCTTGCTGCCTTCGAGCAGCACCACCTTCAGGCCGCGTTCGGCTGCATGAAAGGCTGCGGAGAGGCCGGTACAGCCGCCGCCGACCACCACCAGATCGGCGTCGACGTCGCCCTGCAGCGCCGGATGGTCCGGAGCCGGATTGGCCGTCGCGACATAGTAGGATTTGCCGATATCCAGGCCGGAGTTGAAGCCCCCAGAATTGAAGCCCATCATCACACCTTGAGCAGCAGATGGTCGCGTTCCCAAGAGGTGACGACGCTCTGGAACAGGTCGAGCTCAACGCTCTTGACGCGCAAATAGGTCTGGAAGAATTCCTCGCCGAGCACCGCCCGAACCGGATCGCACGCAGCGAAGCGGTCGAGCGCCTCTTCCATGGTTTTGGGCAGCGTGCTCCTGCTGCGATAGGCATTGCCTGACGCTTCCGTCGAACGAGCGATCTTCTCCTCGACGCCGAGATAACCGCAAAGCAGCGAGCCGGCTATCGCCAGATAGGGATTGGCATCGGCGCCGGGCAGCCGATTTTCCACGCGCCGCGCGGTGCGCCCGCCGGCCGGCACACGCAGGCCGCAGGAGCGGTTGTCGTGCGACCACTCGATGTTGGCGGGTGCACTGTGGTTCGGCCGGATGCGGCGGAACGAATTCACGTTCGGCGCAAACAGCGGCATCACCTCGGGAATGTATTTCTGCAGGCCGCCGATGAAATGCCCGAACATCTCGGTGTCGGCGCCGTCACGCCCGGCAAACAGCGTGTTGCCCGCCTCGTCGACGACAGACATGTGGAGATGCATTGAGCTGCCGGCTTGTGCGGCTATCGGTTTGGCCATGAAGGTCGCCTGCATGCCACCTTCCTGCGCGGCCTGGCGCGTCATTCGCTTAAACAGCAATGCCTTGTCTGCCAGCGGTAGCGCGTCGCCATGCAGGAAATTGATCTCCAGTTGGGCCGTGCCCGATTCATGGATGAGCGTGTCGAGCGGCAGTCCGGCTGCCGCAGCATAGTCATAGAGGCGCCGGATCACCGGCTCGAATTGCTCCAGTGCCGCCATGTCATAGGGGTGCTGTACGCTTTCGGAGCGGCCATTGCGCCCGACCGGCGCCGTCACCGGCCTGTCGGGATCGGGATTGGGCGCGGTGAGATAAAATTCAAGCTCCGGCGCCACCACCGCCCGCCAGCCGCGCCGGCGATATAGATCGAGCACGGCCCGCAACACGTGCCGCGGCGAAGCCATCCACGGCCGGTCGTCCATGTGGAACGCATCGGCGAAGGCATAGGCCTTGCCTGGCCCGCCACCGGGCGCCAGACAGATTGTTGCGACATCCGGCACCATCCGCATGTCGGGGTCCTGGTAGGCGAACCCCTCGTCGACGGAACCGGAATAGCGGCCGTCGATGCTGACCAGGAACGCGCTGCTCGGCAGATAGAGTGCTCGGTCCTCGATCGCCTTGAGGAACTTGGCCGCTGGCAGGGCCTTGCCGCGCAGCACGCCGTTCATGTCGGGCACCAGGCACTCGACCTCGCTGACAGCGTGAGCGGCCAACCAGTCTTTCGGGTCGTTGGTGCCGTTCATGGTCGAGGCATCCGTTGTTGTGGTGTCAAGCATCAGGTCGGGTCCTTGCGAGAGCGAGAATGGCTTCGGCAGCCACGTCCGTTCCGGGTGTCAGCGCCATATGCACTGCATTCTCCCGGAGGCGTGCGCGCATTGCAGCATCGGCCATCAGGCCGAGAATGCTTCGCTCCAATTCGTCTTCCGTCCAGCCATCGCGGCTGATGTGGCGCCCGACGCCGGTTTCCTCGGCACGTTGCGCATTGTCATGCCCGTCCCAGCAATAGGGCATGACCAGCGACGGCACACCGAAACGCAGTGCTTCGCAAAAGCTGTTGTTGCCGCCATGATGAATGAAGAGGTCGCATTTCGCCACGACCGAAGGCTGTGGAAACCAGGCATCGAGATAGACATTGTCCGGAACGGCGCGATAGCTGTCGCGCAGACCTCCGGCATTGACAATGAAGCGGGCCGGCAGCCTGTCGAAAACGGCGAGCATGCGCTGGATCAGGCCGACATCCATGGCGCCAAGACTACCGAAACTGACATAAACCAGCGGTCCGCCATTGCGCGGAAAGACCGGCACGTCGAACGGCCCTTCCGAGCGGACGCAGCCTTCGAGATAGACGAAGCTGGCAGGGTCGAGCGGCTCGGCGCGCTGCCTTCGCACAATCGTTGGGGTCAGCAGCAGATTGAGGGCGGGCGAAGGTTCCAGAAAAAGACCCGTTGGCAAGGGCGCAAGACCGGCGTCGGTCCGAAGCCGATTGAAGCGGTCATGGGCCGGAGCGACCGCTGCCAGGTAGCGCGCCTCGAACACCGCGCGGCTCGGGTCGTCGGCGGCGAGACCGGACAGATAGGGTGGCACATTGGCATCGGGAAGCTCGGTTTCGGCGCAGGAGACGACGCGCACCCACGGGCAACCGGCTGTCGCCAATGCCGGGAACATGACGACGTTGTCGAGCACCACGGCGTCCGGCTTCAGCCGCGCCAGCAATTGGCGCAGCGGCGCCTCGGCGTTGACCGCAGTGTCTACGATTGCTTGCCAGGTCGGGGCAACGTAGGTTTCGAGCTGATCGATGGGGCTCAGCCTGAAATGCGGCAGATGACGGCGCACGAAGGCCTGCCAGTAGCTCTGGCGTTCGCTGTCGGTCAACGGATCGTCAGTCGGCAACTGGTATTCCTGAAAGCCATAGTCGGCGAACACGCCAGAAAAGCCGGCATGGCAGATGAACACCGGACGGGCGCCACGAGCGCGCAGGGCCTGCGCTATGCCAACGCAATTCAGCGCAGCACCGAAGCTCGCTTCCGGAAACAGTGCGATGGTCGGGCTGCCTTTGCGCATGATCCTCGTTATTCCGGCCGGCTGATCATGCCGAACAGCGCGGGCGCCCCGCGACTGGCCGCCTGCGGTCGCTGGCTGCGGGAAAGCCGCAGATGGACCCGAAGCAGATCGGCTGCAACCTCGTACTGCTGGCTCTCCAGATGGTCGAGTATGGTCAGATGCTCGCGCAATGATTGCTTCAGCCGGAAGACATTGACGCCGGCATACGTTCCCGGCAGCCGGCGCAGCCTGAGATGATCGGCCAACGCCTCGGCGACGAAGCGGTTGGCGGAGCCACCGGCGATCATTCCATGAAAATCGATGTCCAGCCGTTGGAACTCTCTGGAATCGAATGCCGCGTCGGGCAGAGCCAGCAGCATTTCCATGCCCTGTCGCAAGGCTGCCGCGCGCGTCCCATCCAGCCGGAACCCAGGCACCAGAAGCGCGGCGGGTTCCAGCAACAGCCGGAATTCATAGCTCTCCCCTTGTGCGCCAGGATCGTCCGGCACTCTCCTGAAAAGCCAGGACTGCCCCGGCGCGCGGTCCAGAAGATTTTCCTCGGCCAGTTTCTTCAGCGATTTTAGTACCGTCCTGCGCTCGGCATTATACCGTCGCATCAGCGCGCCGACGGTGACCGTCTGGTCCAGCCGGCGCGCCGAGCGGTCTCGCAGGATCATGTCGGCAAGTTCATCCTCCTCGGCGCTCGGCAGGTCGGCGGCGACGGTCGCCTGGCTTGTGAGGTCTACGGCCAAGCGATAGCCGGACTCAGCCTCCCATTGAACTACGCCTTTTTCAGTGAGCAGACGCAGCGCGGCCCGCACCGGAGTTCGGGATACATTGCAGAGCGAAGCGATCTGCTGCTCTGGGAGATGAGCGCCGGGTTCAAAGCCGCGTTTCCGGGCCACATCGAGAATGCGCTGTGCAAGGTCGAGATGGTTGGTGCGGGGACGTCGGGCTGCAACTTGCATGGTAATTCTCATGAAGGACTGGCGGCGCAGGTTTGGCCGATTGCCCTTGCGGATGCGATCGGCCGGGATTCACCGTAGTTTGACAAATTATGGATTGACGTACTTTTTTCTGCAATAGTACTGTGAGATCAATCGGCAATAAAAAGACTGGGGAACAGGATCAAAGCGGCTACGGCTGCAAGCGCTGGTCCGACGACTAAGTTCGATGATCAACCAGAATGGGAGTCTGTCATGACCACCACCACCCTGCGGCACCGTCCGTTAAGGAAATCCTTGATCGCACTTGGCCTTGGCCTGGCGCTGTCAGCGCCGGCGGCTGCCTCCGACCTCGTTATATCCAACTGGGACGGCTACATGGCGCCGGATGCCATGAAAGCTTTCAAGGCGGCGACCGGTGTCTCCGGTGAAGTCGTGGTTCACGCCACTAACGAGGAGATCATGGGCAAGCTCGTCGCGTCCGGCGGCAAGGGCTATGACGTGGTCTTCGTCTCCTCGCCCTTCGCCGAAGTGCTGAACAAGCTCGGCCTGATCGAGGCGATCGACCATGCCAAGATCCCTAACCTCGCCAATCTCTACTCCGAGGCGGCGAAGCTGCCGCACGACGCCGGCAACAATTTTTCCGTGCCCTACACTTGGGGCACCACCGGCCTTTGCTACCGTTCGGATCTGGTGAAGGCGGAGCCGGTGAGCTGGAACGACCTTCTCGCCCCGTCCGATGCGCTCAAGGGCAAGACGACGATGCTGGCGACCGACCGCTGGCTGCTTGCCGCCGGCCAACTCGCCAAGGGCTATTCGGTGAACGAGACCGATCCGGCAAAGCTCGGCGAAGTCAAGGACCTGCTAATCTCGGCCAAGAAGACCTTGCTGGCCTATGACGACACGACCTTTTATTCAAAGCTGGTCTCAGGCGAGGCGCTGATGGTTCAGGCCTGGGATGGCTGGTGCAATTACGGGATCGCCGAGAATCCACAAATTAAGTACACCATACCGAAAGAAGGCTCGGATCTCTGGGTCGATACGATGGTCGTGATGAAGGCATCGGCCAACAAGGACGCCGCCTTCCAGTTCATCAACTTCATGCTGGGCGCCAAGAACCACGCCTGGGCGGCCCAGAACATCGACTACAAGGTACCGAACAAGCCGGCTATGGAAAGCCTGCCGGCGGATTTTCTCGCCAAATTTCCCAATATGAGCATGCCGGTGGCAGAGTTGGTCAAGTTCGAGCAGTTGCGCGATGTCGGCGATGCCCAACGCGACTACTCGAAGATCGTCAGCGAAATCAAGGCCGCGCAATAACCGACATCAAAATCAGAGATCCCGGTCGACGGCGGGGCTTTTCGCCGCGACCGTTGAATGCGGTACCGCAATCTTGTCCCAAACAAGACTTCGCTCATCCTTGCTGATGACGCCGGCGCTGGCCTGGCTCACCGCCTTGATGGTCGTGCCATGCGCGCTGGTGCTGGCGCTCGCCTTCTTCCGGCGCGGCATCTATGGCGGCATCGATTACACTTTCACGCTGGAGAATTTCGGGCTGGTGTTCGACCCGCTCTATGCCGGCATCTTCCTCAATTCGGCGCGCATTGCCGGCACGGCAACCCTGGTCGCGGTGGTGATCGGTTATGCCGCCGCCTATGCGATCGCGGCAGCACCCCGGCAACTGCAGCCGGTGTTTCTGTTCTTTGCCGTCTTGCCCTTCTGGTCCAACTACCTGATCCGTACCTATGCCTGGATCGTGCTGCTCAACCGCGAAGGGCTGATTACACAACTGCTGCGCTGGTTCGGCTACACCGGCGAGCCGCCGTCGATGCTTTATACCGAAGGCGCCGTCATCGCCGGTCTGGTGTACAACTATCTGCCCTTCGTCATCCTGGCCTGCTACGCGCCGCTGTCGCGGCTCAATCCGGAGCTCGCAGAGGCCTCGCGCGATCTCGGCGCGTCGGCCGTGACCACATTTCGCCGGGTCATCCTGCCACTGACCGTGCCGGGTATCGCCGCCGGTGCTGTTTTCGTCTTCGTGCTGTCGATCGGCAATTTCGTGACCCCTGCTCTGCTCGGCGGTGGGCGCTTCCAGATGATCGGCAATGTCGTCTACGAGCAGTTCCTGACCGCCAATGACTGGCCCTTCGGTGCGGCACTGGCAATGGTGCTGATCGCCATCATGCTGCTGGTGCTGACGGCGCAGGCCCTGGCTGCTGATCGCGCCTCGGGCCGTACCGCGGAAGCGAGAGGAGGCGCCGATGGCTGAGCGCTCCCTCGCCACGAGGCGCGCGCTCTGGCTCGTGCTTTCACTGGTCCTGGCCTTCCTCTACATCCCGATCGCCGTGCTGGTGGCGCTGTCGTTCAACCAAGGCGGGCTCCCGACCGTCTGGTCGGGCTTTTCGCTGAAATGGTATGTCTTGCTAATCGGAAACGCCGCAATCCTTTCTGCCGCGCTCAACACACTGATCGTGGCACTTGTCTCGACCGCCATCGCCACGCTGCTCGGCACGCTGCTGGCGATCGGCGTCGAAATACGCCGGCAATACGGCAAAGGTCTCGAGGCGCTGATCTTTGCGCCGATGATCATTCCCGACATCGTGCTGGCGATCGCGCTGCTCAGCTTCTTCTCGATGCTTGATCTCACCTTGGGCCTGCACACCATCATCCTCGCCCATGTCGTCTTCAATCTCGCCTTCGTCTGCTCCGTGGTGCGCGCTCGGCTGAAAAGCTTCGACTGGTCGATCGTCGAGGCCTCTGCCGATCTCGGTGCTTCCGCGCTCACGACATTTCGGCGGGTGACGTTGCCGGTGATCCTGCCTGCCGTCGGCGCCGGCGCGCTGCTCGCCTTCACCCTTTCGGTCGACGAATTCATCATCGCCTTCTTCACCGCCGGCGCCGGCCGCGCCTCGACCACGCTGCCGATGCAGATCTATTCGATGATTCGCTTCGGCATCACGCCGGAGATCAATGCATTGGCGACTATCGTCATGGCGGTCTCAATCACCGCGCTGACCCTGTCGCAGCGGCTCAACCGTGGAGTGATCGGCCAATGAACGAGCCCCGCACGCTGCTGGCGATCGACAACGTGTCGAAGAAGTTCGGCCGGGTGACGGCGGTCGACGGCATTTCGCTGGATATCCGCGAGAACGAGTTCTTCGCCTTGCTTGGACCTTCGGGCTGCGGCAAGACAACGCTGCTGCGCATGTTGGCCGGCTTTGAGACGCCCAATGACGGGCGCATCCTGCTCGACGGCCGTGACATCGCCAGGACCCCGCCCAATAAGCGGCCGGTCAATCTGATGTTCCAGTCCTATGCGCTGTTTCCGCATATGAGCGTCAGGGCGAATGTTTCCTACGGCCTCGAAATGGAACGCTTGCCTGCAAAGGAAATCCGCTCCCGTGTCGACGCCATTTTGGCGACGACCGAACTCGTTGCCTTCGCCGACCGCAAGCCGGAGCAATTGTCTGGCGGGCAGAAGCAGCGCGTCGCGCTTGCCCGAGCGCTGGTCAAGCGACCACGGCTGCTTCTGCTCGACGAACCGCTTGGTGCACTCGACAAGAAATTGCGCGGGGCCATGCAACTGGAGCTGAAGCGGCTGCAGCACGAGGTCGGCATCACCTTCGTCATCGTCACCCATGATCAGGAGGAATCGCTCGTCATGGCCGACCGTATGGCAGTGCTCAGGGACGGCAAGCTGCTGCAATGCGATACACCCCATGCGGTCTACGAGCACCCGGGGGACCGTTTCGTCGCCGACTTCATCGGCGTCATGAATTTCGTACCGGGCAAAGCCGCCGGCGACGGCGTGCTGGCAAGCAACGGCGTGCGGATCGCCGGCGATGTTCCCGCAACAATTTCGCCCGGCGCTGCGGCGCTAGCTTCAGTGCGGCCCGAACGCATCCGGCTGTTCCCATCGGCAGAAACGGCCAACCGTATCTTCGGCGCGGTCGAGGCGCTGGCCTATCAGGGACTCGATCTGCAGCTGCACGTCCGCACCGCCCTGTCGCCAAAGCCGTTCCTGGTGCGCGTCACCGCCGACGCCGCCGACCGCCGCCCGGTCTCGTCGGGCGATACAGTCGAGCTCGGCTGGGATGCGGCTGACGTCAGAATTTTCGCAGATTGATCGAAGGAGAACCTCTCATGACGCAGAAGACGATCGCGTTCTTTCCGGAGGCCGCCTATGGCCCCGCGCTCAATTCCGTCGGCATAGCCCAGGCGATCGAGGCGCGCGGCCACAGAGCGGTGTTCCTGTCGGACCCCGGTTTCGTCGACGTCTACAAGGGCTACGGCTTCGAGGCTCATCCGGTGAACCTGTCCGAGCCGATGCCGCCGGAACAGATGGCCAAGTTCTGGGAAGACTTCATCAACGGCCACATCCCGAACTTCCGCAAATCGCCCTACGACCAGGTCGACAATTACGTGAAGGATTGCTGGACGGCGATCGTCGACAGCGCCAAATGGGCTGAGAAGGATCTGCCTGGCGTGCTTGCGACGATCAAGCCTGATGTCATCTGCGTCGACAACGTCATCCTGTTCCCGGCAATCAAGCAGTATGGCAAGCCCTGGGTGCGCGTCATCTCCTGCTCGGAAAACGAGATCGAGGACGAGGACATCCCGCCACATCTGTCCGGCTGCGGCGAGAACGACCACGCCTGCCATCGGCGTTACCGCGACCATTTCAACGCCGTCATCAAGCCGATCCATGACAACTTCAATGCGTTTTTGAAAGCGAACAACGAAGCGCCGTATCCGATCGGCCAGTTTTTCGAGGCCTCGCCGTACCTCAATCTGCTGCTTTATCCCGAGGCGGCGAAGTTCATGCGCCGCTATCCGCTCGACCCGGCAAAATTCCAATATCTGGAAGGCTGCGTGCGGCAGGAGAAGCCCTACACCGTGCCGGTTTTTGCGAAGAATAATGACGGGCCGCTGCTCTATGTTTCCTTCGGCAGCCTTGGCGCCGGCGATGTCGATCTGCTGAAGCGCATCGTCGCAACGTTGGGCAAGACGCGCTACCGGGCGCTGGTCAATGTCGGCGGCTACAAGGAGCAGTACGCGCAAGTGCCCGAAAACGTCATCGTCGAGAGCTGGTTCCCGCAGCCCTCGGTCATCCCGCAGGTCGATGCGGTGATCCATCATGGCGGCAACAACTCGTTCACGGAGTGCCTGTATTTCGGCAAGCCGGCGATCATCATGCCCTACGTCTGGGACGGCCACGACAATGCGACGCGGGTCGAGGAGACCGGCCACGGCTTCGGCATGCCGCGCTACGACTGGAGCGACGCCGAGCTCATCGCCAGGATCGAAACCTGCCTGACCGACCCGGCAATCAAGGCCAAGCTGGCCAAGACGTCGGCCCAGATGCAGTCGCAGAACGGCCCGGAGAAAGCGGCTGCTTTGCTGGAGAAATTGCTGTGATCTCAGCCCCACACCTCCAGCAAGCCTCGACCCGCACCGACCTCGTCGACTGGGGCACCCAGCCCGACGCGCTGGAAGGCGCTTCGCACTCCACCGGCAGGCTGGTGCACAAGGGGCCGAACAACCAGCCGGAATCCGGCATCTGGGTCTGCACACCCGGTCGCTGGCGGCTGGCGATTCCGCGCGACGAATTGTGCCATTTCGTTGCCGGCCGCGCGACCTACAGATCGGACGACGGCGAGGTGATCGAGGTATCCGCCGCCACGGTTGTCATGTTCCCGGCCGGTTGGACCGGCGAATGCACCGTCCACGAGACCATCCGCAACGTTTACATGCTGGCCTAAAGCCGGCCACTGGAGCTCCCGACATGCCGACACCGATCATGAAATCGCCGCTCGCCCTCACCGACCTGGTCGACTGGGGCGTCATCCCCACCCTGATCGAGGGCGAATCCCGCACTTCCGGCAAGCTGCTGCACAAGGGGCCGGAGGGCCGCTCCGAATGCGGACTGTGGGTCTGCACGCCGGGCAAATGGCGCTGCCACGTCACCCGCGACGAGTTCTGCCATTTCCTCGAGGGACGCTGCACCTATGTCCACGAATCCGGCGAGGTGATCGAGATCGAACCGGACACCGCAGCGTTCTTTCCGCAGGACTGGAAGGGCGTCTGCACCGTCCACGAGACCATCAAGAAAGTTTACATGATCCGCTGAACCTTCTCGATAATTCTACCCTACCGGACACCTGACGCCGTTTTCTCCGCTTCCGATGCTCACGGACTTTAATGTCCGCTCCGCTTCGGTTCTCGAAAACCACGCCGCCTGTCTCGGCAGGGTGAATTCTCAAAAAGTTTCCGTGCACACGGGAGGACAGAATGGACTTTTCACCTGACCGGCCGACCTTCTTCGTCAATCCGGATTATCGGCCAATGACCGGTGCGGCAAAACCGGTGATCGATCCGGCGACGCTCGAAACCGTCGGCGCGATCACCGCAGCCAGCAACGGCGAGATCGACGCCGTGCTCACCGCAGCGACCAAGGCGCAAACGGCCTGGAAAAAGCTCGACGCCAAGAGCCGTGCCCGGCATCTGCACGCCGTCGCGAACGCCATCGAAGCGGCCGACTTCACGCGCTGCGCCGAGCTGATGGTGCACGAGATGGGCAAACCCTATCCGGAGGCGATCGGCGAGATCGCCAATTGCGCGCCGATCTTCCGCTATTACGCCGAAATGGCGCGTGACGACGCCGGCAAGATCGCCGGCACGACGCAGGCCGGTTCGTTCCAGTATGCCCGCTACGAGCCCTACGGCACGTCGGTGCACATCATGCCTTACAATTTTCCGATCCTGTTGATGTGCTGGACCGTCGCCGCCTCGCTTGCCGCCGGCAATGCCTGCGTGATCAAGCCCGCCGAAGCGACAACATTGTCGACGCTGGATTATATAACCGTGTTTCGCTCCCTGCCGGAGGGCCTGGTTTCCTGCATGCCAGGCGGAGCAGCAACGGCGCAGGCGCTGATCGCCTCGGACCGCACGCATGCGGTTGCTTTCACCGGTTCGGTCGCCGCCGGCAAGGCTGTCGCCGTCGCATGTGCAGAGCGCATGAAGCCTTGCGTCATCGAGGCCGGCGGCAGCGATCCCCTGATCATCAGCCAACACGCCCCACTGGACGTGGCGGCTGCCGGCAGCGTCACGGCTGCCTTCCATCTCACTGGCCAGGTCTGCACTTCGGCCGAACGGTTCTTCGTGGTTGATGCCGTTCACGACCGCTTCGTCGATCTGTTTGCCGAGAAAACGCGCGCGCTGCGTATCGGCAACGGCCTCGACAAAACCGAGATCGGACCGCTGGTCAGCGAGGCCGCGCGTGCGAAGGTCATCCGGCTGGTCGACGATGCGATCCGCAGCGGTGCCAAAGCGATCACCGGCGGACGCATTCCGCCGGCACATAATGTAGGCTGGTTCTACGAGCCGACCATCCTGACCGGCATCACCGCCGATATGGCAATCGTGCGCGAAGAGTGTTTCGGGCCGGTCGCCGCAATCTGCCGGGTCAAGGATTTCAACGAGGCGATAGAGCTTGCCAACGACAGCCCCTTCGGTCTCGGCGCCTCGGTCTTCACCACCGATCTTGCCGAAGCGCATGAGGCCGCGGAGCGGCTCGAGGCCGGCATGGTCTGGGTCAACAATCCGCTGATAGACAATGACGCGTTGCCGTTCGGGGGCTGGAAGGCTTCGGGCCTCGGCCGCGAGCTCGGCCGCCAGGGTCTGGATGCATTCCGCCGCTCGAAGATGGTCATCATCGACCACAGACCGGAGATTCAGGGCTGGTGGTATCCCTATCCTGACAGCTGGTTCCGCGAGGCAGGCGGGCGCAAGCATGTTTGACACGACTATCTTCGGGCGTGCTGCTAGCTAATTGTTTAGGATATCCGTCTCCGCCGAATGCAGCCATATCGGGCGTGGCGCTGTAGCCGAAGGCTGGTGAGATCGGAATCAGAAAGGCCACCTGCGCTCAACGGCCGTTCGCCCGGCGGACCCGCCAGATGACATTACCGACGTCGTCGGCGACGAGCAGTGCGCCAGTCTGATCGATAGCGACGCCGACCGGACGGCCCATCGCCTCGCCATTCCGCCCGATGAAGCCGGTGAGCACATCCTTCGGGAGACCGCTCGGTTTGCCCCCACGGAACGGCACGAAGATGACCTTGTAACCGCTGCGCACACTCCTGTTCCACGAGCCGTGCTGGCCGACGAAGGCGCCGTTGCCGTAGGCCGGACCGAGTTGCGCGCCTTTGGAGAAGGTCAGTCCCAGCGAGGCGGTATGAGAGCCCAGGGCGTAATCGGGCTTGATCGCTGCCGCCACGAGATCGGGGCGCTGCGGCTTGACGCGTTCGTCGACGTTCTGTCCGTAGTAGCTGTAGGGCCAACCGTAGAAAGCGCCGTCACGAACCGAGGTCATGTAATCCGGCACAAGGTCGTCGCCGATCTCGTCACGCTCGTTCACGGCGACCCAAAGCTGGCCAGTCTCAGGATTCCAGGAGAGCCCGTTCGGGTTGCGCAGGCCCGAGGCGAAGACCCGAGTGCGGCGGGTAGACCGATCCACTTCAAGGACAGCGGCGCGGTTCTTCTCGGCGGCTATGCCGTTTTCTCCAACGTTGCTGTTGGAACCAACGGTGACATAGAGCTTGCGTCCATCCGGAGTTGCGATCACGTCCTTGGTCCAATGATGGTTGAGGTCCCCGGCCGGCAAGTCGATGATCTTTTCCGGCGACGTGCTGACTCGGGTCTGGCCATTGGAGTAGGGGAAAGCGACGAGCGCGTCGGTATTCGCGACAAAGAGTTTGCCTTTGGACAGCGTCATGCCGAAGGGCGAATTGAGGCCTTCCGCGAACGTCGTGCGCACATCCGCAATGCCGTCGCCATCGGTGTCGCGCAGGAGCGTGATGCGGTTGGCGCTTTTGGTCGCGGCGCCAGCCCGCTTCATAGCCAGGTCCATGAAGACCTTTCTAAGACTGAAGCCTTCGTCATGCTTGGCAGGGGCATTGGTTTCAGCAACCAGCACGTCGCCGTTCGGAAGCACATGTAGCCAGCGCGGATGGTCGAGGCCGGTGGCGAAGGCGTTCACTGTCAGCCCCTTCGCCGGGGTCGGCATACCTTCTTTCTGCCAGCCTTTCGCCTCGGCGATGTTAACAGTCGGGATCAGCGTCGGTCTTGGTTTCGGTAATGTGGGGTTGGGGCCATAGCCGGATATTGCCCCGGTTTTTTGCGCCGGAATGCCAGCGCAGCTTGCCATGACGGTGCCCAACACCGCTACGAGTACGCTTCCTGGGAAGCCGGCATGCATCGGACGTCCTCCGCATGGATTTGTGTCGCGCTCTTTGTGCAAACGGAAGTCAGTGGCTTATTCTTCCAATTGCTTCGAAACAGCGGCGCTCGTAATCCGAGGGCCAGGAATTCGCGACAGATCTGCGCTCGGTAGAAATATGGCGCGAGAAGATTGTGGCAACCGCGCGAATATCTGTCGCGCAATATAAATCTCACATTTGTATCGCGCGAAATCGGTACGGCTTGCGCTTTTCGGTATCGAGTTGCTCATGGGCCAACATGCGTTCGAATGGAAGGAGACCGTGAACGGCGGGACCCACAACGACCCACCGATTGCACCAGCTGGTGAAACAGCTGTTGTTGCTGCTTAGCAAGACGCCGCAAATCTGCTAAAGTCTGCGGTGGGAGGAGACGGATATCCAATCGCTGCCGATAGCACATCCAAGTGTAGCGAAGGCGACACCCGGCGCATCACTTCCGCTCGCCTATTCCCTCGCGACGCTCTGCTGGCTCCTGTCGGCCGGCGTCTATATCGCCGCCAAGTGGGTTGCCCCCGAGATGCCGCCTTGGGCGCTCTGCTTCTGGCGGCTGACGCTCGCGTGCGCGATCCTGCTGCCTATCGTCCATCGTCATCACGGGGCGATGCTCGTGCTGATCCAATCCCGGGTGATCGAGGTGCTGGTCATCGGCACTATCGGGCTAACCTTGTGTCAGGGCATGATCTACACGGGCCTCAACTACACCAACGCGACAACCGCCGGCATCATCATGGCGCTGTCGCCGATCATGACTATGGTGCTTGCCCGCTTCGTGCTCGGCGAGCCCCTCGGTATCTGGAAAGCGCTTGGAGCGCTGGTCGCTCTGGCCGGGATGGTGGTGATCGTGGCGCGCGGCGACCTTGCCGCGCTGATGCAGCTGCAGTTCAATCCCGGCGAGTTGTGGATCGTCGGCAGCGCGTTTTGTTGGGGCCTCTACACCGTGCTGCTGCGTCGCGCCAAATTCGCTATCGAGCTTCTGCCGATGGTGGTCCTGCTGCTGGGAGCCGGCGCGCTGGCCGCACTGCCCTTCTATCTCTGGGAACTGTTTTCCGGGGATCGTTCGGCGCTGCATGCGAACGGCCTTCTGGCTCTCGCCTATGTTGCCGGCCCCGGCGGCGCTCTGATGTACTATCTCTACAACCGTAGCGTCGAGACACTTGGTGCGGGGCGCGCCAGCATGCTGCTCTATCTCCAGACCGCCTTCGTCGCCGTTCTCGCTTATCTGGTCCTTGGCGAAAGCTTGCACGACTACGATCTCGCCGGCGCCGCCTTCATCATCGCCGGCCTGCTGCTCGCCACCGCGATCAAGCCGAGGCAGCGCACGGTGCGTGTCGCGTAGGCAAACATCAGTTCCGCTGCTTCGGCGAGCAGCTCGCAAAATCAGAGCGCCACCCGAAGCAAGCCGGGTCACTGAAGCCGGCTGTTGTGGCGCAGCACGAGGCCGACCGCGCCGAGCAATGCGTCGTTCTCCGTGTGCTTGCCAACGATTATCCGCGTGCGCAGCGCAGGCGCCACATCGCGGGACTTGATGAGCGTGTGGCGTTCATATGATGCGATCAGTGGCGCCAGGAGAATGTCGCCCGCCAGGGCCATGCGGCCGCTGATGATGATGAGCGGCGGATTGAGAACCGAACCGATCAGGCCAAGGCCACGGCCGGCGAACTCGGCGGTGTCCTCGATCATCCGCAGCGCCCTCACGTCGCCCTCCTCGGCCATCATGATCACGTCGTCCATCGTGACCGGCCGCCGCACGATGCGCGAAATCTGCTCGAGCGGTCCGGCAAAGCTGGCATAGAGCTCCAGGCATCCTCGATTGCCGCACCGGCAAAGGTCGCCGCCGGGATCGATGCTGATGTGCCCGAATTCGCCGGCGCCGCCGGCGATGCCGCTCACCAGCCGACCGTGCTGGACAATGGCCCCGCCGACGCCCAGATCGACCTTGAACAGCACGAAATCGTCCTGGCCGACGGCCGCACCCCACATCAGCTCGGCAATGGCCGAGCAGTTGCTCTCATTGTCGGCGAAGATCGGCTGTTCAAGGACCGGCCCGAACACATCGCGGATGTTGACCCCGGCCCAGGTCGGAACGATACTCGCGCGCAGCACCACTCCTTCGCGGCTGACTGGGCCCGAGACGGAGACCCCAACCCCCAGGAGCCCCGCCATCGGCAGACCGTTCTCTTCGTAGCATCGGGCAATTACTGACTTGGCGAGCTGGGCCGCCTGTTGCGGCTGGTAGTCCAGACCCATGGGGATAGTTTGTTCGGCAACGAAAGAATGCGAGACGTCAGCGACGACACACCGCATCTCGTCGAGGCCCAGATGGATGCCGACGCAGGTGCCCGCAGCGGGATTGAGCGTCAATGTCGTGGCAGGCCTGCCGATACCCCTGGCCGCGTCATGATGGGCCGAGGATTCGATCACCATCCCTGACTTTCTCAAGCCGTTGAGCGCGGTTGAAACCGTCGACCGCGCCAAACCGGTAATGCGGGTAATTTGCGACGCAGAAAGCACGCCGCGCTCGCGCAGGCATCGGACGATCAGGCTCTCCGGCGACGCCGACGGCCTGTCGATCAGCCAATTTCTAAGCGAAGGTTTGTTCATGATGAGCACAAAGCACGTTGACTGATAGCCCAAATATGTCATCTTGGAAAGAACGGAGATTACTGCATCTCGCCGGCCACGACCTCAAATCGCGGGCCACAAGCGGTCGATACGAACCGTGCATCACATATGGGAGTGAAACGATGAAATACCTGAGGACGGCCTTTGCGGCCGCTACCGCCTTCACCTTGATTACCGGAACAGCCCTCGCGGAGCCGAAGACCAACCTCTTGCATCAATGGGCCACCGGATCGGACGCCCAGGCTATCGCCAAGCTCGGCGAGATGTTTACCGCCAAGGGTGGCACCTGGCAGCAGACCTCCATCGCAGGCCATACGGCCAATACATTGGCCAAACTGCGTGCTGATGTGATCGCCGGCAACGCACCTCCCGCTGTGCAGCTAAAGGGCCCCGAGATCGCCGAATGGAACGAGACGGGCATGACAGCCAATCTCGACGACCTGGCGAAGGCGGAAAATTGGGAGAAAGTCGTCGCTCCCGAATTGCTGCCGGTGATGAAGCCGACCGGGAATTGGGTGGCCGCGCCGATGAACATCCACCGCATCAACTGGCTGTGGGCATCGCCGAAGGTCATGAAGGACGCGGGCGTCACCGAGATGCCGAAGACATGGGCGGAATTCAACGCCGCCTGCGACAAGATCGTGGCCAGCGGCAAGATCTGCATTTCGCACTCGACCGCCGACTGGACCGACTCGACCGTCTTCGAAGTGGTCGTGTACGGTCAGGACCTCGATCTCTACAAGAAAGCTTTCGTCGAGGGCGACGTCGATGCCATGCGCAGCGACGGCATGGTCAAGGCCTTCGAGCAGTTTCGCACCATGACCTCGAAGTACATGGACCCCGGCATGAACGGGCGTGACTGGGATACCATGTCGCATCTCGTCGGCCGCGGCGAGGCCGCCTTCCACATCATGGGCGACTGGACGATCGGCCTGCTGACGGCCGGCGGCTTCAAGGAGGGCACCGACTATGTCTGCGCTCAGGCGCCGACCGATTGGGGCAAGCCCGGTTTCATCTTGAATTCAGACTCGGTCGTGTTCTTCAAGCAGAAGGACCCGGACTATATCGAGGGACAGAAGCTGCTTGCCAGCATCATCCTGTCGCCCGAATTCCAGACCATTTTCAATCAGACCAAAGGGTCCATTCCGGCCCGCCTCGACGTCGATCTTTCGAACGGCTTCAATCCCTGCCAGCAACTCTCGCAAAAGGATCTGCAAGCCTCGATCGCCGCCGGCACGCTCGTCCGTTCGATGGCGCACAACATGACGGTTCCGCAAAAGGTCCGCGGCGCAATAATGGATAGCATCACGGAGTTTGTAGCAACGCCGGATATGAGTGCGCAGGACGCGGCCAATGCGATGGCGGATGCGGCCGAAGCGCAGAAGTGACGCTGCCGATGATGGCCGGGGGCGAAGCTCCCGGCCAGACCTCGCCGGAGCAGCCCGATGTCCACCCATGATCTGATTGTACCAGCCGCAGCTGCCGCGGCCCGTCCGTGGCGCGAGCGCCTTGGCACGATGGTGCCCATTCTGGTGCTGGCGCCGTCGATAGCGGCGAGTTTCATCTATGTTTTCGTCTTCACGCTCTGGACGCTCTACATCTCGCTGTCCAATTCGTCGCTGTTGCCGACCTATGGGTTCGTCGGCCTGGACAATTACGCTTCGCTCTGGGCAAACCGGCGCTGGAACATCGCCTATACCAATCTCTTCCTGTTCAGCGGCTTCTATATCGTTGGCTCGATGGCCGTTGGCCTGCTGCTCGCGATCGCGATCGACCAGCGCGTCCGCGGCGAGGCGGTTTGGCGCACCATCTTTCTCTACCCGTTGGCGGTGTCCTTCATCGTCACCGGTACGGTGTGGAGTTGGCTCTATAATCCTGTCGACGGTATCCAGGCCTTCGTTCGCGGGCTCGGCTGGACCGACTTCAGCTTCGCCCTGACGGCCAACCGCAACACTGCGATCTATGCGGTGATCATAACCGGTATCTGGCAGTCGTCCGGCTTCGCAATGGCACTTTTCCTGGCCGGTCTGCGGTCGGTCGATCCGGATCTCGTCAAGGCCGCGCAAATCGACGGCGCGTCGGTTTTCCGGACCTATCGCAGGGTCATCCTGCCAACCATCGCCCCGATATTCCTGGCGGTGGCGGTCATTCAGATACAATTCGCCATCAAGACCTTCGACCTGGTGGCGGCGTTGACGCGAGGCGGCCCAGGTGTGTCCACCACCTTCCCCGCCATCTATGTCTACGACCTGATGTTCCAGCGCGGCCAAATCGGCGAAGGTGCCGCCGCGGCGATGATGATGCTCGCTGCGGTCGCGGTGGTGCTGGTGCCGTATTCCTTGTGGATCGTCTGGCGCCGGCGAGCGGAGGGCCGCAATGGCTGAAATTGCGCCTAATGCCCGTTTTGATCCGGAAGAAGCCGCTGCCACGCGCCGGCATTTCTGGAGCCGCTTCCTTGTCTATGCCGTGCTGACGCTTTTCGCGGTCGTTTATCTCGTGCCGTTGCTGGTGGTGATCTTCAACTCATTGCGCGAGCAGTCGGAGATTGCCCGCAACGGCCTCATCTCCGTACCGCGCAGCTTCCGGTTCGATGCGTGGGCGCAGGCCTGGGGATCCTACTGCGTCAGCGGTACCTGCGAGGGAATGAAGCGCAATTTCTTCAACTCCCTGGCCATGACGATCCCCGCCACCATCATCTCGACCATTCTCGGCGCCATGAACGGCTACATCCTCTCCAAATGGCGCTTCAGGGGCTCTGAACTGATCTTCAATCTGATGCTGCTCGGCGTATTCATGCCCGGCCAGATTTCGCTGATGCCGTGGGCGTTCCTGCTCGGCAAGCTCGGCCTGACCAATTCCACATATGGGCTGGTGCTGATCCACATCGTCCAGGGCATCTCGTTCACCACCCTGTTCTGCCGCAATTTCTACGTCAGCATACCGGACGACCTGATCAAGGCGGCACGCATCGACGGCGCCGGCTTCTGGCGGATCTTCCGCAAGATCATCCTGCCCCTGTCGCCGCCCATCCTAATCGTCACCGTCATCTGGCAGTTCACCGGCATCTGGAACGAGTATCTGTTCGGCGTCGTCTTCACATCGGGCCAGCAGCAGCCGATCACAGCGGCACTGGTCGCGCTCACGGCCGGCGGCACGACCGCACGCGCTTACGATGTGATGAGCGCAGCCGTGCTGATCGGCGCGTTGCCTCCGCTGCTGATCTATCTGTTTGGTGGAAAATACTTCGTGCGCGGCCTCACCCAGGGCGCCATAAAATGAGGCGTCGCCCATGTCCGCGTTGATGATCCGCAACCTTCACAAGAGCTACGGCTCGCTCGAGATTCTTGCCGGCATCAATCTCGAGGCTAAGACCGGAGAATTCGTCGCCCTTGTCGGCCCGTCGGGTTGCGGCAAATCAACCTTGCTCGCCATGATCGCCGGACTGGAAACCGTCACGTCGGGCGAGATATGGATCGGCGACCGGCTGGTGAACTCGGTGCAACCCAAGGACCGCGATATTGCGATGGTGTTCCAGTCATACGCCCTCTATCCCACCATGACGGTGCGCCAGAACATCACCTTCGGCATGGAGAGCCGCGGCGTGCCAAAAGCGGCGCAGGCGGAAGCTGTCCAGCGGGTTACCGCACTCCTGCAGATCGAACAGCTGCTTAAACGCAAGCCCGGCCAGCTCTCGGGAGGCCAGCGGCAGCGCGTTGCGATGGGGCGTGCCCTCGTGCGCGACCCGAAGCTGTTTCTGTTCGACGAGCCCTTGTCCAACCTCGACGCCAAGCTGCGCGTCGACATGCGTACCGAAATCAAGAAGCTTCACCATCGCGTCGGCAAGACCACGGTGTATGTCACCCACGATCAGGTCGAGGCGATGACGCTTGCATCCCGCATTGCGGTGATGAACCAGGGCTCGGTACAGCAGTTCGACACGCCGAAGCGGATCTACGACCGGCCGACCAACATGTTCGTTGCCGGTTTCATGGGATCGCCGGCGATGAATTTCATTCCCGCTCGGCTTACGGGCTCGACCAGCATCTCGGTACGCGCCGCTGACGGCAGCGACGCCAGCCTCGCCCTTGCCGCGCCGATGCCCGCCGGTGCGCCAAAGGACGTCGTGCTCGGTATCCGGCCGGAACACATCTACCGTTTCACGACCGATCTGAAGTCGCGCAAACCTGCTGTGGCGTCCATGCAGGCGCCGGTCGAATTGGTCGAGCCTACCGGGGCCGAGACGCTTGCCGTGCTCAGGCTGGGTGACCTGGAGATCACCGGCCGTTTCGAGCCGGATGACGCTCCCGTCATGGGCGAGACGATAACGCTCGGCATCGACATGTCGCGCGCCTGTCTGTTCGATCCAACAACCAAGGCGCTTCTGTAATCGATGTCCGTACAATTCGCGACTTATCCGAGCTTGACCGATCGGGTCGTGCTGATCTCCGGCGGCGCCTCCGGCATTGGCGCCGATGTGGTCCGCGCCTTCGTGGCGAACGGCGCCCGGATAGCCTTTCTCGATGTGCAGGACGAACCAGCGGAGGCGTTGGTGCGCGAGCTCGCTGGTGCCGCCGGGCAGGCTCCGTTATTTCTCCATTGCGATGTGACCGACGTCGATGCGCTAAAGGCGTCGGTAGCAGGCGTGCGCGCGCGGCTTGGTCCGGTCGCCGTCCTGGTGAATAACGCAGCCAATGATCAGCGCCATCCCATCGACGCGCTGACGGCCGACTATTGGGACCGCAGCTTCGACGTCAATCTGAGGCATCACTTCTTCGCCGCCCAGGCAGTGCATCCGCATATGAAGGAACTCGGCTTCGGCTCGATCATAAACTTCTCCTCCATTGCCTGGCGGTTCGGAGCGGACCAGATGGTGGCCTATGCCACCGCCAAGGGGGCCGTGGTGGCGCTGACGCGTGCGTTGGCGCGGTCGTTCGGACCGGATAACATCCGCGTCAATGCGATCGAACCCGGCGCCGTCATGACCGAGCGGCAGCGCGAGCTGTGGTTCAAGACGCAGGAGGCAGTCGACCAGACGGTGCAGCGGCAATTGATTCGCCGCGTCCTGCTGGGCGAGGAGATTGCACGCACCGTGCTCTTCCTGGCGGCCGACGACAGCCGCATGATCACCAAACAGTCCATAACCGTCGATGCCGGTCTGCGCTAGTGACGCCTCTCCGCTCTCCATTGGAACCGCCAAGCTGATGTTTCGTCTCGGCCTCAACCCTTACGGACTGACCTACTATCTCGGCCTGCAGGGCCGCGGCACGCCGCGGCACAATCCGGACGGCGTGGGGCTGGAAGGCTTCATCACGCTGGCGCAGGAACTGGGCGCACGCACGCTCGAGATCTACGAACCCTGGTTGACCGACTTGACTGACGCCGAAATCGTCGCCCTGCGCAGGCGTCTTGCCGCGCTGGACATCGTCCCGGTGGTGAGCGGCGGACTTCTGGTGGCAGGTCCGCTGGACAACGCCTTTCGGGCTGCGCGCCTGCTCGAGGCGACGACCATCCGTATCGCACTGACGCCTGTCCTGTGCGGCGACCGCAATGCGTGGGGTCCGAAATGGAGCGAGTTCAACGCAACGATTCGCGCTGCCTTGACGGAATGGGGGCCGCGTGCGGCGGCCGAGGGACGCGTGCTCGGCATCGAGAACCATCAGGACTTCGGCAGCGACGAACTGGCTGCGTTCTGCGAACTCGGCGGGCCGGGTGTCGGCATCACCTACGACACCGGCAACACCTTTCCTGTCGGCGAGGCGCCGCTTGCCTTCACGCGCCGGATCGCGCCCCATGTCCGCCACGTTCACCTCAAGGACTATCGCGTCCAGTTCACGGATGAGGGCTACCGCCTGGTCCGCTGCGCGATCGGCGACGGCGCCGTGCCTTTCGCCGAACTGGCAGCCATCCTTGGCGAGCACCACGACACGCTGACGGCGGTGCTTGAGCCCGGCGCGCTGGAGGCCCGTCACGTTCGCTGTCTCACCGACGACTGGTGGAACGGATATGCGCCGAAGACCGCCCGCGAATTCGCGGCCTGCCTGAGTGCTGCGCGCCTGAACCGCCTTGCGGACGACGCCGACTACCGCACGCCATGGGAGCGCGATGATGACGGTGCGCTCGTTTCGTACGAGCTCGACATGATCCGGCGCAGCGCCGCCAACATGATGAAATTCGATTTCATTGCAATGGAGAAATCAGCATGACTGCCCGAGAACTCAGCGGCCTGACCGCCTTCGTCACCGGCTCGGGACGCGGCCTCGGCCGCGTGATGGCCGACCGCTTGGCCGAACTTGGCGCAAACGTCGCGGTCCACGACCTCGATTGGGCCCGGCCATCTCAATATGGCGAATTCGCGGACCTCGGCGACTCTGCCAGGGGCTTGGAGAAGCACGGGACGCGCATCACCGCGGTCACCGGCAACATCGGCGACAAGCAAGCTGTCGCGGAAATGAAGAGGAAGATCGAGGCGGAGCTCGGCGACGTGCACGTCTTGGTAAACTGCGCCGGCGGCGACATCGGCGCCAAGGGCGAAAAGCCCAATCCCAACAACGCACTGGACATCGACTACGAAGACATCAAGGTTCTAACCGAGAACAACCTCATCGGCACTATGCTGGTCTGCCAGGCGTTCGTTCCGCCGATGGTCAAGCGTGGCTCGGGCTCGGTGATCAACATCGCCTCGGCGGCAGCGCATATCGGATGCTCGCCCGAGGTGGTCTACTCGACGCTCAAGGCGGCTGTCGTCCATTATACGCGCTGCCTCGCCAAGGAACTGATCGACGATGGCGTACGCGTCAATGCGGTGAGCCCCGGCGCCACCAAGACGGCACGGTTCCAGGCGAGCCGCGTGGTCGATCCACAGCGCATGGATTCGAGCAAGAAATCGCTGAACCGGTATGCGGAGCCTGAAGAGATCGCCGAAGCGGTTGCCTTCCTCGCCGGTCCGCGCGCGCGCTTCATCAACGGGCAGGTAATCCGCGTCGATGGCGGTTTCACGATCTTTCCAGGTTAGGCCGCGATCGTCCATACCGGGTACCGGAAGCAACTTCGCCATCGCGCGCTGTAGATAGCTCCGCCCGAGTTCGGGCAGAACTATGCACTGCATTACAGTCGGAGCTTGACAAAAACTGCGGTATAGCGGGTATATTAATCGAATAATATGACGCCATCCATTGCGAGGAAAGCGGGTGGCAAACCAGGGAGGAGACCAAGATGAGCCGCTACAAGTCAGTCGGATTCCTGCACGGCATGGTTTTGGGCGTGGCCCTGACGACCGCGACTGCGGCCCATGCCGAGACGTTGACGCTCTATTGGAACGCCGGCCACGCCTATCAAGCTTATGCCGATGCAATAGCAAAGTTCGAGGCCGATCATCCCGGATGGTCGGTGCAGTGGGAGAAATTCCAGTGGCCGGATATGCGCACCAAGCTGGTGGCGGATTTTGCTGCGAAGAGCCCGCCCGATCTCGTCGCCGAACCCGGCGGCTGGGTGCAGGAATTCGGCCAGCGGAATCTGCTGCGGCCGCTGAACGACTTCATCGAACAAGACGGCAAGGCGATCGGCTATCCCGACGACTGGCAAGCCTATTCCGTCGAGCGCAACAAACTCGGCGACCAGTACTATGGCGTCCAGATCCACCTCACCTGCGCCACCCTCGTCTACAACGTCGATATGCTGAAGCAGGCGGGCTTCGACGCGCCGCCTGCGACCTGGGAGGAGTTCCTGAAGGTTGCCAAGGCGACGACGACCGGCGCCCGCTTCGGCTTCGCTCCCAACCCGAGCATCGGATATTATTCGTCGTGGCTGCTGCAGAACGGCGTAAGCTATTACGATCCCAAGACAAACAAGGTCAATCTCGACAGTCCGGAGGCGATCGAAGCGATCCAGTTCCTCGCCGACCTGATCCACAAGGAAAAAGCAGCGACCAAGCCGGCGGCGGGTGCTGACTATGAGGGTCCGCAAAAGCTGTTCACGGCCAACCGGGTCGCAATGATCATAACCGGTCCGTGGGACGTGAAGCCGATCCACTCGGGCAACCCGAAGCTCAACTGGGCGGTTGCGCCATCACTCAAGCACAAGGTGCAGGCGACGTTCGCGGGCGGCGTCAGCTTGATGATCCCTAAGGACGCCAAGCACCCGAAGGAGGCCTGGGAGTTGTTGAAGCGGCTCGTCGCGCTCGACACGGAACTAGCGGCTACCAAGGAAGCGGGCATGACGATGCCGCGCAAATCCTGGGCCGAAAACGCCGAGGTTCAGGCCGATCCGGTCATCGGCAGCTTCAGCAAATGCCTGCCTTACGCGCAAGACGTCACCGCCGAGCTGCGCCTCACCGGCAAGCACGCGCGAATCGAGAAGCTTCTGCAAAGTGCGCTCGAGGATATCATCTACAATCAGAAGCCAGCAGCCGAGATCATGCCGAAATTCGCGGCCGAGGCCAACGTCATCCTGGCCAACAACTAGGCCGATGTTTATCAGCGGCAGCACCGATACGGCCGATACGGACATTCGCGTCGGTGCGATGCCGACCCGGCGAGCTGCCCGCTTCAGCCGGCGCACCAGACAAACGCTTCTCGCTTACCTGCTGCTGTCGCCAGCAATCCTCTATTTCTCGGTCTATTTCTTCTATCCGATAGGACTGGAGTTTTGGGCGAGCCTGTACAGCGGCCAGCCGCTGATCGGCGAGAGCCGATTCGCCGGACTGGACAACTACGTTGCTGCCCTCGGCGACGCGCGCGTTCGGCAGTCGCTCTTCGTGACGCTGGCCTTCGCGATAGGCGTCACTGCGGCCAGCATCGCCATTGGCCTCGGACTGGCGGTCGTGCTCAACCGGCCGATCCCGGGGCGCACTCTGATCCGCGCAATCATCTTCTTTCCCTACATCACCTCCTTCGTGATCGTCGCGTTGATGTGGCAGGCAATTCTCGATCCCTACACTGGCATCTTGAACAGCTTCCTTGCCGAGCTTGGGCTGCCGACCCAGAATTGGCTCGGCGACACCTCGACCGCGCTGCCGACGCTCATCGCCATCACGGTGTGGAAGGATGTCGGCTATGCCATGCTGATCTACCTCTCCGCGTTGCAGTCGATCCCGTCCGACTTCTATGATGCCGCATCCATCGACGGCGCCACGCCGACGCAGCAATTCCGCTATCTGACCTGGCCGTTGTTGACGCCGACCACGCTGTTCATCGCGGTCGTCAGCACGATCAGCCAGCTGCAGGAGCTGGCGCCGGCCTACCTGATAACCAAGGGCGGACCGGCCGACGCGACGCGGTTCTTCAGCCTGCACGTGTTCGAGGCAGCCTTCTTCGAGCTCAACATCGGCTACGCCTCGGCGCTGTCTTTCCTGATGTTCCTGCTGATCCTGGCCATCACCTTCGTTCAGTTCCGCCTGCTCAACCGCGAAACCACCTATTGAGGTTGGCATGACATTCGCAAAAACGCTCCCGTCCTACCTACTGCTGCTCTTCTGCGTGGCGCTGTCGATCTTTCCGTTCCTCTACATGCTTTCGCTGTCGCTGCAGAGCGATGCCGACGTCTTCAGCGGCATTCCGATTCTGATCCCCGAGACGTGGCAATTCACGAATTACATCGACATCTGGCAGAAGGCGCCGTTCGCGCGTTTCACGCTCAACAGCTTCATCATCGCCGGCGGGATTACCTTCCTCCATCTGATCTTCGATCCGTTGATCGGCTACGTCTTCGCGAAGATGGAATTCGCCGGTAAGCGCGTCATGTTTGTCGCGGTGCTGTCGACGCTGATGATCCCATTCTTCATCCGCATGATCCCGCTCTATGTGCTCACCGCGCGGATGGGATGGCTCAACACCTATCAGGGCCTTATCCTTCCATTCGCCATGAGCGCCTACGGAATCTTCCTGATGCGGCAGTTCATCCGACCGATTCCCGACGAGTTGCTTGACGCTGCACGGATGGACGGCTGCTCGGAACTCGGCCTTTACTGGCGCATCGTGCTGCCGCAGGTCCGTCCGGCACTGGCGACGCTGGTCCTCCTCACCTTCGTGTTCCAGTGGAACGAATTCCTCTGGCCGCTGGTCGCCGTCAACACCACCGAAATGCGGCCGATCACGACGGGACTGACGCTTTTCAACCAGGAATTCTTCACCCAGTGGAACCTGACGGCGACGGGCGGGATCATTCTCTTCATCCCGAGCCTGCTGCTGTTCCTCTTCACGCAGCGCTACTTCGTCCGCAGCGTGATGCTGGCAGGCATGAAATGACCATTCGGAGGCATTGCACCCTATGACGTCCCGCCGACCGAACGTGATCGTCTTCTTCACCGACCAGCAGCGTTGGGATACCGTTGGTGTCCATGGCAATCCGCTCGAGCTTACGCCAAATTTCGACCGCCTCGCCGGGACCGGCACGTTCTTGGCGAATTCGTTTACCTGCCAGCCCGTTTGCGGCCCCGCCCGCTCCGTCTTTCAGACGGGGCGGTACCCGACCATCACCGGCTGCTACCGCAACGACATCCCGCTGCCTAAGAGCGAGCGCACGCTCGCGCATCATTTCACCGCGGCAGGTTATGACACCGCCTACATCGGCAAGTGGCACCTGGGGTCCGCCGAGCCGGTCACCCAGGAACAACGCGGCGGCTATCGCTACTGGCTGGCCTCCAACATCCTGGAGTTCACGTCCGGCCCCTTCGACACCGTCGTCCACGACAATGACGGCAAGGCGGTGAAGCTGCCGGGATACCGCGTCGATGCCCTAACCGACGCTGCAATCCGCTATGTCGCATCGAGGGAAGACGAGCCGTTCTTTCTATTCCTGTCCTTCCTCGAGCCGCATCACCAGAACCAGACGGACAACTACCCTGCCCCGCTCGGATACGAGGACAGGATCCGCAAGAAGCTCGCCATTCCCGGCGATCTCGCCGCACTTGGCGGCACGACAGCAGAACATTTCCCCGGCTATCTGGGCATGGTCGCGCGCCTCGACGAGGCGTTTGGACGGCTGATCGAGGCGCTCTACAGCCTTGGCCGGCTTGACGACACGATCATCCTCTTCACCTCCGACCACGGATGTCACTTCAAGACCCGCAACAACGAATACAAGCGTTCCTGTCATGAGGCGTCGATCCGCGTGCCGACGCTATTCCACGGCCCCGGCTTCCAGCGCATCGGCACATATGAAGGCCTAGTCAGCCTCGTCGATCTCGCGCCGACCCTGCTCGCCGCGGCCGGCCTGAAAGTGCCCAATTCGATGCAGGGCGTCTCGCTGCTCGACGCGCTGCAGGGCGAACGGCCGCCGCGCGACGAGATATTCATTCAAATCAGCGAGCACCATGTCGGCCGCGCGTTGCGCACCAGACGGTGGAAATATGAGGTCGAGGCACCGGGAAAAGACGGCTGGCGGGATTCCGGCAGCGATTTCTATGTCGAGGCGAGGCTCTACGACCTCGATGGCGATCCGAACGAGCTAACCAATCTCATAGCTTCGCCCGATCACGCAGAGACGCGTGCATGGCTGCGAGGCCGCATCGTTGCCCTGATGGAGGAGGCCGGCGAGGCAAGGCCCGAGATCCTTGCCGCCGGACATGGAAGCTGGAATGAAATCCGGCTGAGCGACAGCTGATCATGTCACGTCGCGCAGCGGATCCAACAATGCACGAGAGAAGTTCCGATCGCAGAAAGGCGCCGACCATGGCGGATGTCGCCCGGCGCGCCAATGTATCGACCGCTGCCGTGTCGTACCTGCTCAGCGGCGACAGCACGCGCCTGAAGTTCGTCGGCAAGGAGGCGCGGCAGCGCATCCTCGAGGCCGTCGCTGAGCTCAACTACGTGCAAAACCGCACCGCGCGGCAGCTGCGCCGCCAGCAGGCCGAGCGAATCTGCCTTGTACTGCCTCGTCTCGGCGTGCCGTTCAGCGACCGGATCGCGCAGGATATCCAATCTGCAGCGGCGCTGAGGGGATTTTCGACAATTATCACCGCGGGAGACACCTTCGAGCGAACCGACCGGATCGTGAGGGAAATCGAGAGCGGGCTGGCAGACGGCATTATCGCCGACTGGCAGCATCTCTCCGAGCCCGAGGTGATGGTCTTGGCCGCGCGCCTGGCGGCCGCGGGCCGGCCAGCGGTGATCTTCCATCCGACCATCGAGCCGGCAGGCTTCTCGGTTGTGCGCCAGCATACCGGCAGGGCCGTCTTCGAGGCACTCGACTACCTCTACCGAGCCGGCCATCGCTGTATCGCCTATATGGTGCATGAGCAAGCTGTGGACGGGAGCCGTCTCGCCGCCTATCGCAGCTTCCTGCAAGCACGCGGCCTTCCGCTGCGAGACGACCTGGTGATCGGCGGTGCAGAGGCGCGCAAGGCTGCGTTTGCCAATGCTACGGCGCTGGCCGCCCGCAAGGATCGGCCGACCGCGCTTTTCGTCGAATCCGATCTTGCCGCCGTGACCGCCCTGCACGCATTCGAGGAGGCCGGCCTCTCCGTGCCCGGCGACATTGCAGTCATCGGCTGCGGCAATATCGACGAGGGCGAATTCAGTCATCCGGCATTGACGACAATCGGCCCCGAAACTGCCCACTACGACCATCTTGCCGATCATCTGATCTCATTGATCTCGGCAACACCGGGCGCAATACCTACCCTTTTCAGCGTTTCGTGGCAGTTGGTCCGTCGCGTGTCCGCATGAGCAGGATCGCCGCTATTTGACGCCCACGCTTTCAGGCCAGAGGACCTGGATTTCCTTTGGCAGCGCATCCCGCACCTTTGCCGACTGGCCAAGGTCGATATGCCGTGCAAGCACACGCAGTACTGAGCGTGCCGCATCCTCGGGATCGACAGGACGGGTCGATTTCAATTCATCGGCGATGTGTTGCAGGAACCTCTCGAGCGAGCGTGTCTTGTCGGGCATGTCGGCGGGCCGATAGCGATCATAGTAGGCGCCGCGCACGAGCAGCGGCAGTTCCGCTCCCAATTTGGCCGCCAGTCCGATCTGCAGCCTGTCGCGAAGGGTTCGCAGAACGGCGCCCAATGTATGCCAGGCCACGTGTCGATCCGGACCAAGATCCGCCATGATCTCGTCAAGCCAGATGTTTGTTATTTGCAGCGTTTTGTCAAAAACGTCCAAGCCGGTTGCGCTCATCGTCGCCTCCTCGAAAGGTTCTGCGGGCGAAACGGCGACCGGAGATTATTGTTTCGTGATCCTGTGAAAATCGTCCTGGCAAAGCGGCGGAAACCGGTTCGGTCGGAGAGCCTGTCGGCGTCAGGTCTGCTCGACACTCTGCTTCTGCTGGATTTCGGCGATCTGTCGGAAGCGGCCGTTTTCCACCCCGTTGAGTGCAGTCACAGCGGCCAGATTGTCGCCCTTTTCATCCCACCGCACCGGCTCGCGATAGGCGATTCCCCTGAAACGGATATCGCGCACCGCCGCCAGAACGTCGCGCCGGCTCGGATATCCCTTGGATACAGTGCTGGCGTCTTTGATCGCGGCAAGGAGAAGGCAGGCCGAATCGTAGGCATTCACGGCATAATTGCGCTTCGGCTTCGCCGTCCGACGATCTCGCCAGCTTCGGCGAGCGTCGCTTCCAAGCAATCCCTTCGCGCGTCAACGACGCCCGTTCAACCTTCCCACAGTTGTATTCGGCGCCTGCGTTCCGATCATTAAAGTCGGCCTTGCTGATCCGAAAGGTGGTTGTCCTCCGCCTAACTGAGCTTGTGCTCATCGGTTCCGAACGCCGTCTCAGCAATGAGACCAGTCCTCACGTTGCCCCAGCCCGGGTATCTCTTGACTGACTGAGCGGCCCGCGCCGACAATGGCATTGGGAAGATGGCGGGATGGCGCCCACGGTGTTCGGCACCACTTGGCGATCAAGCTGCGAAAGGGCTGTCATGGATTGGAAGCTGGAACTGGTCCCGGTCCCCGTATCGGACGTCGATAGAGCAATTGCCTTTTATGTTGGGAAGGTCGGCTTTCATCTCGATCACGACCACACCGTAAGCGACGAGATACGTTTCGTGCAATTGACGCCGCCCGGTTCGGCCTGTTCGATTGCCATGGGCAAGGGCCTCGTCGACAGCCCCCCGGGATCCATAAGGGGCCTGCAACTCGTCGTGCCCGATATCGATGAGGCTCACCGGTACCTGGCCGCTCAAGGTATCGAGGTCAGCGATATCAAGGATTTTCCCTGGGGCAGATTTGTCTTCTTTGAGGATCCCGACGGCAACACCTGGTCTGTCCAGCAACTTCCACCTCGCAGCTGAGGTGGCGCGCTGCGGCACGGTCGTGCCCCGACACAGATAGCGCGGAATGCACGGTTCAATTCGAACGCATCCCGGCCTAACGCCTCTTCTCGTCGAAGGCGGCATTCCAATTGTGATAAGGCGCGCGATAGGTGGGGATGCGGTCCTCGACATCGGCAAGCGCTTCGAACGGTTTGTGCGGTTCGGCCTGATACCAGAAGGCGACCGACGAAATGTCGTCCGAGCGGCGATTGGCGTGACCGCGCTCGATGGTCACCCGGATGCGTTTGTGGAAGATGACCGGGTCCTCTATGTGCCAGCGATAGAGCGTAACCGGCTCGGTCCAGTTCGGCCCGCCGGCGGCGATGATGCCGTGATAGGGCGCGCTGTAGTCCTGTGTCGGGCACCATGCCGTGTTGAAATAGTCCTCGGTGCCGGTGCCGTGCAGCGTCGGCGGCCAGGCATCGTTGGCGGCGGGGCCGGTCTCGCCGCGATCGTCGATCAGTTCGGCCTTCGGTCCGATGCGCGGATCGGGCTTGCGCACTGTATCCGGCACGGAAATGCCCGGCTCGCCGTCGACGAAGATCATGTCGTCGCCCTCGCCATACCAGTCCCATAGTGCGGAACGCCGCCGCGAATAGACGGAATAGAGCACGCCGACATAGTGGCCGTGACCTTCCGCCTCCAGGATGGTGTAGTTGCCGTTCCCGTCGGTGTTTTCCCCGCCAAACAGGACCTGCTCGTTGGCCAGCCCCGTCTCGTCTATGCCGTCAGGTCGCTGCTGCCTGTATTGGGCGTGGAAGCGGCCCAGGCCTTCCTCGAGTTCCTCATGCAGTTCGAGATCGACATAGTAATAGAAAAGCAGGTCGTCCTCAGCCTCATTGGTGACGGTGAAGCGCATGTGGCTGGCAAACGGCATCGGAAAGTAGCAGTTGAAGGCCTTGCCATCCTCTGGACTTGCCTGCACCGGCAGGCTGGCAAAATTGCGGGTGCGGGCATGGCCCATGCCGAAGAAATCGCCGATCGGCGTTTCGATGCTCGGATGTGCCTCACCATCCCAATAGGCGCGCAATACGATCTTGCGCAGGAACGCCTCGCTCTCGCAGGCGAGCGTCGCCCAGATATGCGTGACGATGCCGGCACCGTCATGCTCGGCAATCACCACCGTCTGGCCGGGTTCGATGTGCAGCCGGTCGTCATTGCCGCCGGTGCGGTCGTAGCTTGAGAACCGGCGGGTTTTGGCGTCGCGCAATTTGGCGAGCCCGCGAAGCGGCGACAGGCCGGCATTATCCATGTGTTTCTCCTCTTGCTTCAGCGGTTATTTCAGGCCGCTTGTCTTGATGGATTCCATGATCTGGCGCTGGAAGATCACGAAGAGGACCAGCATCGGCACGGCGACGATGGTCGAGGCGGCCATGACATAATTCCAGGCGGCGGCGTACTGGCTCTTGAAGTTCGCAATGGCTACCTGCACCACCCAGAGGTTGAGGTCCGATGTGATCGTCAACGGCCACAGGAAAGCGTTCCAGTTGGCGAGGAAGAACAGGATCGCCAGTGCCGACAGGATCGGCCGGCTGAGCGGCAGGATGATGCTCCAATAGATGCGCCAGTAGCCGGCGCCGTCCATGATCGCGGCTTCTTCCAGTTCCCTGGGCAGCGACAGGTAATATTGCCTGAGCAGAAAGATGCCGAACGCGTTGAAGATCGCCGGAATGATCAGCCCGGCATAGCTGTCCAGCATGTGCAGCGTCCGCGTCAAAATGAACAGCGGCACGATGATGACTGGCAGCGACACCAGGAAGGTCGAGAACATGGCGAGGAACAGAATGTCGCGGCCCGGAAAACGCAGCCGTGCGAGCGAATAGCCCGCCATCGAATGGAAGAACAGCGCAGCAACCGTCACCGTCGCCGACACGAAGAACGAATTGAAGAGATAGCGCAGGAACGGCACCTCGGTCAGCACATAGAGGAAATTGCCGAGCGTCGGGCGTTCCGGAATGAGGCTCGGCGTGAAGACGTCGCTCGCCGGCTTGAGCGAGATGACCAGCATCCAGACAAGCGGGAATACCGTCATCAGGCCAAGTGCGGCGGTTGCCAGCATCCAGGCAAGTCTCGCCGCTCGTATCTGCGAACGGCCGGAAGGAGTTCGGCCGTCAGTCATGCTCGAAACGTCCGCCGCGCGTCAGCACGAAGAAGAAGACCGTGACCAGCATCAGCGCCAGCACCAGCAGCGATGCCATTGCCGACGCATAGCCGAAGGCGCCGAACTGGAACGCCTGCTTGTAGATGTAGATGATCAGCACCGAGGTCGAATTGACCGGCCCGCCTTTGGTCATCACATAGATCAGGTCGAAGACCTGGCCGCCGGCGACAGCCGCGACGAGCGAGACCAGGAGGACGAAGAAGCTGGTCGGCTTGAGCAAGGGCAAAGTAATGTACCAGAAGCTTGTCACCGGCCCGGCACCGTCGATCTTTGCGGCTTCGTAGTACTCTGCCGGGATGTCCTGGAGCCCGCCGAGGAAGATCAGCATGTAGAAACCCATCAGGAACCAGACGCTGACCAGCACCAGCGTGAACAGCGCCAGATTTGGATCGCCGAGCAGCGAAATTCCGCCGAGGCCGACGAGCGGCGCCAGCCGGCTGACGATGCCGACCTTTTCGACCAGCATGAGCTGCCACACGAGCGCCACCACGACCAGGCTGACCATCTGCGGCGCAAAGAACATCGAGCGCATGACCGCGTTGAAGCGGTTGGTCTTCTGCACCAGAAGCGCCAGTCCCAGTCCGGCGACGTAGAGCGCCGGCACCAGCATGACGGCATAAGCTACCGTCACCTTCACGGACGACCAGAACAGCGGGTCGCCCCACATGCGCCTGTAATTGCCGAACCCGACGAACCTGTAGCCGCCGAAGCCGTTGACCTCGAAGAACCCGACGGCGAGCGACAGCAGCATCGGCACGCCGACGAACACCAGCAGGCCAACCGCATCGGGCAGGACGAACAGCCATGCGGCGCAGCGCTCCCTTTGCTTGGCGGTGAGGCCGCGGGCGGAATTCGCGCCCGCGGCTGGCGGTTTCATCTGATCCATGCTGGAAAGGGCCTAAAGGATCGGCGCGCCGGAATAGGAAGCGAGGAACGCATCGAGTTGCTGACTGGCCGTCGTCGCCGCCTGCTGGGCATCAACCCCGCCAAGCTGTGCCGACTGGATGGCGTCGGAGATGATCTTGTAGGCCTCCGGCGGAACCCGCGGCTCGGCGCGCGTCCCCGGATGGATCTCCTTGGCGAAGGTGCCGAACTTGCCGGTGCTGAAGACATCGGCGCCGGCCTTCAGCGCGCTGTTGCGCGGCGGCATGTCGCTCTTGGCGACAGTGCACCAGTTGACGACCCGGTCGATCGATGCCGGATCCATTGAGGCCAGCGCCCAGGCGCAGAACTGGGCGGAAGCATCCGGGTTCTTGCCTCCGGCATTGGCGACAAAGGCCCAGCCACCGCCGACGGTGACGTATTTGCCATTGGCCGGTGTCGGCAATTTGAAGATGCCGTAGGGCACGTCCTTGGCGTTGTTGTCCATCGCCGAAATGCCCCAGATGCCGCAGTTCTGCATGGCGCACAGCCCTGCCCCGAGATTGGCGACTATGTCGAAGCCGCCGCCGACCACCTGACGCGGCGCCACGCCGGTATTGATGGCATCCTGCCAGAGTTTCAGCGCCTGGACGGTGGCCGGCGAATCGAAGGCGCTCTTGCCGTCCTTGCCCTGGAATTCGCCGCCGCCCTGCCACAGGAACGGATACCAGGTGAAGTTCTGGTAATAGCCGGGAGTCGTTTCGAACAGCACGCCGTAGCGACTGGGCGTCGTCAGCTTTTTGGCGACCGCCAACAGCTCGTCCCAGGTCTTCGGCACGTCGTTCTCGTTGAGCTTTGCATCCTCGAACGCTTTGACCGAATAGTAGAAGGCCATCGGCTCGACTTCCATCGGCACACCGTAGATCTTGCCGTCCACCATGCGGTTGGCGATGACGCTTTCCGGGAAATCGGCTTTGGCGGCATCCTCGATATGCGGCGTCAGGTCGGCAAGTACGCCGCCATTGTAATAACGCAGGAAATCGCCGGGGCTGATGAGGAAGATGTCAGGGCCCTCGCCCGACGCGAAGGCCGTTGCCAGCTTGGAACCGGAGATGTATTCGCTGTTGACGACATATTCGAGCTCGACCTTCTGGTCGTGGCCGTCGTTCCAGTCGGCCACCAGCTTCTCGAACCACTGGACCTGCGGCTTCACGTCTCCCCCAGGCGCATAGAACTGCCAGAATTTCAGCGGCGCTTCCTGAGCGCGCACGGCCATCCTGTTGATGAACGGGAAGCCTGTGAGGCCGGCGGCAGCGAAAGTGGCGCCGCCCTGGATCAGCCGACGGCGGTTCAGGCTGGCCAATGTCCGGTCGCGGGTCGTTTTGTCAGTCATCAATTCCTCCCTTGGATGTTGTTCGGTCGAACGTTGGCGAAGGGACCTCCGTTCCCTTTGCCGGCATCTGGCGTCACGCGCTGTCGAATGGGCTCAACACGCATGGGATCACTTCGGTGCGCGGCGCGCCCTCGACTTTGCCACCCAGCCGTTCGAGCAGCATTTGCGTGGCGCGCTTGGCAAGCATTGTCGGACTGTTGCCGACACGGGTCAGCTTCGGCCTGACATATTCCAGTTGAGGCAGGTCATCGAAGACTGCGATGGCGATATCCTGAGGGATATTGATCCCATGGTCGTAGAATTCGGTCAGCGCACCGGAGGCCATCAGATAATTGGCGAAGAACATCGCCGACGGCAGGTTTCCGCCGTGCTTCTCCCTGAGCCAGGTGACCGCTTCCCGCCCGGACGGGGCAAGATAGCTTCCCTCGAACCGCAGATCGGCGGAGATTGGCACGCCATTGTCGGCGAGCCCTTTTTCGAAGCCGGCGGCACGCGCCATCGCCTCCTTGAAAAAGGCTGGCCCGGTGACATGGGCGACGCGGCGATGGCCCCTCTTCGCCAGATACTCGCCCATCAGATAGCCGCCGCCGAAATCGTCCAGCTGGACGCTGTCGACAGCATGGTTCGGCAGATGGCCGATGAAGACGGCGGGCAGATCGAGGCTGAGCAGTTCGCTGTGCATGCCGTGCAGCGCGAAGTCGGCAACGATGACGCCGTCGACCCGCTTGCGCCCTATCTGGCGCAAATACTCGCGGCCGTGATCCTGTGAATGTCCGCCCGGCACGTCGGTGTTGAAGATCAGCATGTCGAGGCCGACCACTTCGAGCGTCGACTGCGCCGTTTTCACCAGCTCCGGATAGAACGGGTTGCGGATGTCCGGGATCAGCATCGCGATGATGTTGGTGCGGCCGGTGCGCAGGCTTTGCGCCTGCGGGTTCGGCGTGTAGCCGAGTTCGTCGATCGCCGCTTGTACGCGTTCACGCAGCGATTTCGATACCCGGTCCGCATGGTTGATGACATGCGACACGGTCGTGCGCGACACGCCCGCTCGCGTAGCAACTTTGGAAATCGTGCTCATGGTGACAGGTTATGAGCACATGAATGCATTTGCAAATCGATTTTACCGGTGTCTCGCAAATTAGGGCCGTCAGGCGGATTGCGCAAAATGCCAAAAGAAAAGGCCGGACTGTTAAGCCCGGCCAAGTGTGAAGGTCTATAACCTCCAGAGGGGAACGCGCCGGACGCAATGGGAGGAGACATCCGACGCAATTCGCATATGGGTCTGTATTGGTGGCGTTTCAACGATGCGGCAGTAGACCAACGGCGTTGCTGCCATAGAGCCAGAAACGCAAAGCATTCGAAGGGGGCGGTGGATCGCAGCTGCCAGTTGGACACAAAGGTCGCCGAATGCAGGGTGGCTCCTGGCATAGGGACTTCAGTCTGTAGGCCTATCGACCAAGGACCCGCACAGCCAAACTTTGGTCCGAGGCTGCTATCGCAAAAGCCCGAAATGCGAGAGTTTCAGGAACTGAGTTCCGAGGAGCCCCGTTGCGATGCCGACTGTTACAGGAGGCCGCCATGGACCCGAGCATTCACCAGGCGCGTTGGCTGCTTTTTCCGTTATTTGGCCTGTGTTTCGGGATCGCGGCCATTGGATTTATTGTTGGCTGACAGTGGGAACTCGGCGCTATCGCGGAGAGACGCAACCACGGGAAGGCAAAAGACTTGCGCAGTAAATAGTCCCTTCCTGCGCTAGCGAGACCCACCAGTTACCATCGTGGGACTGGTGGGCCTTGACGTTCCGGACGCAAACCATTGTTTTAAGCATCACACGAATTCGAACAGGAGGCAGTACGACAGAGCCGTATGATTAAGGGGAGTTCCGACATGCGACTGGCAAGTTCATTGATGACGACCCGGAAACGAAGGACCGGATCTTCACGAGGACGTCGTGTCGGCATTTCTGTAGTCGTCTTGACCTTCATTCTCGTCGTAAGCCCCTATCGCGTCGTGTTCGATGGATCATCGCAGCCGCTCGGCCCGCAGGCTGCCTGGGCCAAAGATGGCGGGAACGGCAACGGCAATGGCGGGAACGGGAACGGGAATGGGAACGGCAATTCGGGCAATTCGGGTGGAAACTCCGGCAATTCGAACTCGAACGCTGGTGCCGGCAAGGGCAAAGCAAAGTCGCAGGACGACAATCTCCCTGATCCCGCCCCTGCGGTAAACCCCGATAGCAAGCCAAAACTCTTTGTCAACGCATCCACAGGAGACCGGGTCGAGGTGAGCGGCCCGAGCATTGGCGTGGTGCATTCGAACGGCCTCAGCGAGCGCATCGACAGCGACCAATATGAAATGCGGGATGCCGAGGGCCGCACCATCATTCGGCGCCTGGCGACGCGTTCCGATCGGGACAGGTTGCTTGGAATGATCAACTGAGGGCCAGTTCACATGGCCGCGCTGTGCGGCAATTTCGGCTCAAGCATGATCGCGAACAGGCGGATGCCGGCGCTCAGTCGCATCGCGCAAGGTCATGGCGGCTTCGGTCCTGTTGCTGACGTTGAGCTTGGCCAGGATTCGCGTCATGTGGTGCTTTATCGTCTTTTCATGCAGGTTCAGCCGAAGCCCGATCCGCTTGTTGCTCAGTCCCGCGGCAACCAGCGTCAGGATCTCCCTTTCGCGGCTGGTGAGGTCGGCAAGTCCGTCAGCTTTCGCCGGCTCTTTTGATTGAGCCGAGAGATCGGCCAACAGGCGCGCCGACAATTGTGGACAGACATATCGTTCGCCCGACGCTACCGTGCGCAGGATCGCAGCCAACGTCCTCGACCCGACCCCCTTCAGAACATAGCCCCTTGCCCCGCTCTGCAACGCGGTCATCACGTGCTGGTTTTCTTCCGAAACGGTCAGCATCACAATTTTCAGTGCCGGATGCCGCTCAAGGGCCGGTCCGATCACGCCAAGGCCACCTCCAGGAACCGAGATGTCCATCAGCAGAATGTCGGGCCGCTGGTCTTCGATTATCCGCAGGGCATCGTCTCTGCTGCTTCCTTCACCGACGATCTCGAACCCGCCGATCTGATCGAGCGTGCGCACAACGCCTTCCCTGAACAGCGGGTGGTCGTCGACGATGGCGAGCTTGATGGCTACTGTCATGTCTGCCCCATTTCAACGATGTTGAGGGCCATTCTTACGACTGTGCCACTCTGTGAGGAAGTCACGGTAAACTGGCCCCCGAGGCTTTCCACCCGCTCGCGCAGCCCAATGAGTCCCAGCCTCTCGGGACGCACGATTTGCGGGTCAAAGCCAGCGCCGGCGTCGGCCACTTCGATACAAACGCGCTCGCCGTCGAAATGTTTCTCGACCGACTGACCTTCACCTCCGGCATGACGGAATCCATTGTTCAGCGCCTCCTGGACGAAGCGGAAGATGCAGATCTTGGCCGCCGGCGACAACGGCGCATGGCCGCCGGTCATCGATAATCTCACTTTGACGCCGGTTCGTTCTTCGTGCGCCCGTACGGCTAGCTGGAGAATTTCACCCAGTTCGGCATGCTCGATATGCGGCAGGACAAGGCCCTTGCTGATGCTCCTGATCTCGCGCATGGCATCGTCCAGATGTGCTTTGATGGCCAGCAATTCCTGTGCACGCTTCGATTGCGGCGTAGCGGGATCGGCAATGACGGGGCTGTCGATCCCCAGCGCCGCGAGAGCAACCAATTGCGCGGGGCCATCGTGCAAGTCCGCACCGATGCGCCTGAGATAGCGTTCGTTAAGTGCGGTGGCACGCTGCGAGGCACGCTGCACCCGCAGCCTCAACAGTCTGTTTTGCGCAAGCAGATCGGAAAGCTCGGCAATGCGCTGCTTCAACGAGCGGCTCTGCGAACTGATCATGCGGCTGCCACGGAACACGATTGCCGACAGCCCGAGAAAGAAGGCCGCTGTGACGACGGCAACGTCCAGCCAGGTTCGAATGAGCGCCTGATGCAGGTTTCTTTCAAAATCAGTGGCGACCTCGTAGAATTCCGAAACGGCCACCACTTCCCCCGACCATGGCTGCAGCACCGGATTGTAGATCTCGAGGAGATGCAAGCCGCTGGCTCTTTCGGCCTCGCTGTCCGGATCGTCGAGCTTGTCGAACTCCGAGACCATTTGGCCTGCGAATGCCGCCCGGAGATTGTCGCTGGGTTCGAAGCGCTTGCCGATCAATGTCTTGTCGGTCGAATACAGGATGGTTCCGTCGCGACGCCAGAGCTTGAAGGATTCGAGCCTTGTGCCGAGTGCCCCTTGTCCCAGCGTTTCATCGAGCGCATGGGCGACGCTCTCGTCGAGCACTTCGCTCTTGCGCATATCCGGAAGCAGCGGCGCGATAACGCTGTCCACGTAAAGAGCCGTTGCGGATGCCGAATTCTGCGTGACCACGGTTTCTATATGGTTCGTGACGGAAATCCCCACCACCACCATGGCTGACAGGGAAAATAGGCCGCCCGCGAGCAGGAACTGCGTTGCCAGCGACAGCGCATTCCAACGGTCAACAAGGCTTGTCAGCCTGTGTGGCTTGGTGTTCCGAATGGCCCGCTCGGCAGCACGCCGCACCAGTGGCGCGATTCTGGAGAGCCGGCTAATCCGTTGTCGAACGTCGCTGAAAGACGCCATCCTAGGTGTGTAACCGATCAATCGCGATGGAACTAGGGCCTGATGAGAGGGCGAACAGCGTATCCGGCGCTTTTTTGGGCAAACCGTCTCATTGCGTCGTTCGGTAAAGCTCGGACGCGGCCTGCTTCAGTGCCGCCCGTCCATCCGGCCTCAGATACATCATGTGCCCGCCCTCCAGCACCTCGGTGCGAATGGGCTTTGCGCCGGCAAGCGAAGGAATTTGACCAAGCAGGTAGCGCGAGCCCATGTACGGCGTCACCAGGTCGCTGTAGCCGTTGACGATCAGCACGCCGAGGCTGGGGTTTAGCACGCGCGCCTGTTGAAGGTCGTCCATGACACCCGCATAGCCCTGACGCGTCGCGCTCGTCCCATAGTCCCAATTGCCGCTGACTTCACGGTTGAGAAGCCGATAGCTGATATCCGTGCGGAAGTTCAATTCATCACGCACATAGCCGACGAAAGCGGAGGTGAGCGCCGGCACGCTTCGGTCGAGCACCGGATCGGGACCCTCGACTCCCAGGCTCTCTGGCGCCACGTCCGCTGTCGCGATGTTGCCGTCATAGGCGCTGAGAACATTGCCCTTTGCCCGTGCAAACTCCTTGGCGAACAGCCCTATGGGAATGCGTGCAAAGTGCCGCTGGACGAGATCGAGCGGCAGACCGGTGATTGCGGCGACACGCTGGCTCGCCAGGCGTCCACCCTGCTCCAGCCCACCTGCCAGCGCGGCCAGATAATCGCCGAGCGCATAGCGTTCGACTTCTGCCAGCCGCTCCTGCAGGGCCGGGCCGGAAACGCCTTCGCTGTGTAGGCGCACTGCCGCCAGCGACGGCAGTTCCAGCGCCCAGTGGAGCGGCTGGAACTCGTCTGGGCGCACCAGCGTGAATTCGAGCGCCGGCGAAATCAGCACGACGCCACTCGGGCTGATGCCGATGTCTTCCTGAAGCTTCCTGGCGAGCAATGCTGCTCGAAAGCCGCCATAGCTTTCGCCAGCCAGGAAGACAGGCGATGCCGTACGGTTCGTCTGCGCCAGATAGAGCCGGATAAACGCGCCTATCGACGCGACGTCCTGGCTGACGCCCCAGAAGCTGTGTGCTTCTGTGCCGGGCGCTTCACGGCTGTAACCGGTTCCAACAGGGTCCACAAAGACCAGGTCGGTCATGTCGAGCCAAGTGTCGGCGTTGTCGAACAGCCTCTGCGGCGGCGGCAGGAAACTTCCATCGGCCGCCGTCGCCAGGACCCGCGGACCGAGCGCGCCGAGATGAAGATAAGCGGAAGCTGCTCCCGGACCGCCATTGAACACGAAGGTGATCGGGCGCCGCGGATCCGGTCCCGTTTCTTTCCCGGAATGCAGTGCATAGGCGACGTAGAAAATCTCGGCGGTGATATCGCCTTTGCCGGACGGCAATGACAGCGTGCCGGCCTTGGCCTCGTAATCGAGCGTGCGTCCGGCTATGACGATCGAATGATCGGAAGTCTGCGGCGGTGGCAGGAGCGAGAGAACCCCGCCTGTGGGCGGCGGCCGCTGGGCCGTCTCCGCGTGACCCACCCCAACTCCGGCAACCAACAGCAGAAGAGCGAGGGCGATTTCTTGCAGCTTGATAGGCATGACGTCTCCGGAGCAATTGGCTGGAAACTAGCACACCGTCGGCCGAACCAAAGTCACAGCACCGTGCGCCAGTACATCTGACAAGAAGAGGGGTCGGATTTGGAAATCCGATGCCCAGGCGGAAGATAGGGCGCGAGGGTCACGGCAGCAGCCTCAACCTCTTCCAGCAGATGCGTGCGGCGGATTGGCGGACCAAACGACTTCGTGAATTTTCTGCCGGTTGACTCGATTGGCCCACTTCCTAGGTTGGCATTCGGGGCTCCCGTGCAATCCGAAGTTGGTATGACATCTTTCCACACCCGAAAGCTTGCCTTTCTCCTTCTATCGGCAAGCGCCGCCATCCTGTCTTCCTGCGTCATGCCCGACGACACGTCGAGCACTGCGAAGGAAGACGCCACGGCGGCGGCAGCCCGCAGGGAGATGGTCGGCCTTAGCGAGGCGGACGTTCGAATGTGCGCCGGCTTTCCGACCGCCACTGCCGATGTCGGCAAATCCGGCCAGATCTGGACCTATCAGCGCGTCGTTCAACGCGGCAATCTCAACATTGTCGTTCCGACCGTGGCCATTGGCCCGGTCCCGGCGCTGGGAGGTTCCGTCAACGTCGCCCCCGGCGGCTATTGCAACACGCAAATTCGAATGGTTGACGGTCATGTTGCCGAGGTTGCCTACGCCGGCGACAACAACCTGCCGAACAACCGCGATGCGCTCTGTGTCAGCACGGTAGACGCCTGTGTCGCCTACGCCCGTCAGTATCATCCAGGCAGGACAATGGGCAGATAGCGGGATGAGTGGCATTGCCGCTGATCTGAACGCCTGAGATTTCTGGTTTGCCGGCTATTGACTATCCTCGATCCCGATCGAGCATCACCGATTTGACCTGACATTCCCCGCTCTCAACCGCCGACCCCATCGCGAATAGTGGAGAAATAGCGGTCGGTTCCGACCTGCCCGCCCTTGAGGGCAATTTCCAGCCCATCGATCGCCTTAATGCTTGAATGCGCCACACAAAGTGGCGAGCCCGGCGATGCCGGCAGCGGCATTCGCACAGTCAGCGCGTCGACGCCCATCTGGCCAAGTGCATGGCTCGACGTGTCGCCGCCGGCGATGACCACGCGCAGTAGCTTCTCTTGAAGCGTCAGTTCGCGGAGAACCTCGCCAAGGCCGCGGCCGAGCTTATGGCGGGCGCCTTCCCGGAGATCGATTTCTGCACCGCGGTCGGCCGCAGGTCCGAGCGCGGTGTAGAGGATGACGCTGCGCCCGGCCCGTAGGCTGGAGCGGCCGGTTGCCACCGCGCGCGCAATCGCGTCGTTCGAAGCCTCAGAAACCAGTTCGACCGGGTCGAGCTCGATCCCGTCGAAGCCGTCGGCCAGAGCATGACGGATCTGTCGTTCCGTCGTCGGCGAGCAGCTCCCCGAGACCACGGCAATCCTGTCGGCAGCGCCCGGCGGCGAAAAGGCGGATTTGGTATCCACGATCCGGTTCGATGCCCATTCGACCAGCAAGGCATATTCGATGCCTGAAGAGCCGACGACGAAATAACCGCCCGGCTTGCGAGCGCGCCAAATCTCCTTGCCGGCAATTGCCTGGGTTTCCAGGCTATCGACATCGACAAGCACGATACCTGAGCCATTCTCCACAAGCCGGTCGAATGCTTTCGACCGCGACGCGGACTGCAGCGTCGCCAGGTCGACCAGGCCCGAGGCGAGGCTGGTCTGGCGCGACAGATGGATCAGCAGGTCTGATTCGTCCATCGGCGTGGTCGGATGGCGGCTCATCACGGGATGGCGGTCGATGCGGAAATATTTTTCGCGATAGGCCGCGAACAGATGACCGAAGGCGGTGTAGCGCTTCAGCTGCGGCGCGCCGACCACCAGCGGCACGCCGTCTTGCCGGAAAACCGAGCGGCCGATTTCGATCGCCCGGCCGATGCTGCCGATTGCCGGGCTGGAATCGAAGGTCGAGCAGACCTTGTAGTGGCAGATCTCGGCGTTGACGGTCTTCAGCCAGGCGAAGGCATCTCGCAGATGCGTGTCCATCCACTGCGGCGTCTCGCTGCGGCTGGTGCCGGCCAGCCCGAGGGCGCGGCAATGCGCAAATTGCGAAAGCAGCGCCTCGTCCGGCTGGCGCATGAACAGGACGGTCGGCACGCCGCCGAGCTCGAGCGCCTCCATAACGTCGGTCGAGCCGGTCAGGTCGTCGCCATAGTAACTCAGAAGCCGGTTTTGCATGGCGTCAGGCCGCCTCGCCGCCGCCGAACTTCTCGATCGACCGCGCCAGCTCGACATGGCTCAAGGCATAATCTGCCAACGGAATGTCTTGGACCGCCGCCTGCCAGGCCTGCTGCACGGCGCGCACGCCGGCGCCCGGCCCGTCCGGGTGGCTGACGATGCCACCGCCGCAGAGATAGAGAAGATCGACCGTCCGGCCGGTTCGCTGGAAGGTTTCAGGCGCCTGCCCGCCCCACTGGCCGGAGCCGGCGACCGGCAATGCGCAATCGGCCGGCGAAAAGATCGGCGTGGTCACCGCCTTGAAGGATTCGACGAAGGACCAGTCGGGTTCCCAGTATTTCGAGGCGATGCCGTTGATCTGGAACTGGTCGACGCCGAGCAACCGCCAGAACTGCTGCCAGACCTTGAAATCCATGCCGAGGCCGGGATGGCGGGTGAGAATGTCCCAGCCATTGCGGTGGGCATGGAGCACCAGGCTGGAGCGCTTTCGGAGGTAAGCCATGCCACCAAAGCCGATCGAATTGATGCTGACCACCGCGCAATTGCCGCCGGCCTTTGCCACCAGATCGTGGTTTCGCATCATCTCGTCGGGATCGGCATGTGAAATGCCGAAGGCATACATGACCTTCTTGCCGGTCTTCTGCTCGTGGTCGAGGATCAGCGGCATGATTGCCCTCACCCGCTCCGACAGCGGTGAATAGGCCGGGCTCATCAGCTTCTCGTCGTCCTTGATGAAGTCGACGCCGGCGGCAATCAGCTCTTGCACCATTGCGGCCGTCTCGTACGGGCGGAGTCCCAGCGCCGGCTTGACGATGGTCCCGATGATCGGACGATCCGCGACACCGGTCAGCCTGCGGCTGCCCGTGACGCCGAATTGCGGGCCCGGATGCGCGCCCCGGTACTCCTCGGGTAGCTTCATGTCGACGACACGGATGCCGGACAGGCCCTTGATCGAAAAGGTGCCGCCGATGGCGATGGTCATCAGCGCCGACAGGTCGGTGCCGATGGCGTCCAGCGGAAAGGCGATATCGATGTCGGCGCGCTTGACCGGGCCGTTGCGTGCTTCGGGGCTTGCTCCGGAACCGGTTTCGGGAAGGGACGGCCGGTCCGCGTCCGGCAGATGCCGTATCGCCAGGACTCGCGCTGCGACCCTGGCCTTGAGCTCTTCGGTCTCGCCGGCCAGCGCGACGAAGGTTCCGGTCGACTGGTCGCTTGCAATCTTGGCCGCCAGCGCCTCGATATTGCCGGGCGTTTCGATGCGATAGGTAAGAACAATCATATTCGCGCGGCCTGCCGGGGAGGTTTCGAAAAAGGTTCCTTGGCCCTCGAAATCTGGTATAATGAGTACATAAGCATTGCAAGCCCTATCCGGCTTGGCGGTAAGGGCGAGCCCGCAACTGGCGTTCCGGAATTCACGGCGGAAATGCATAGGCCGGTTAAAGGAGTGATTCGCGACGATGAACCGTTCGGAGCCGATCGTCCGGCGCAAGCTTTCCGACGAAGTATTCTTGAGACTGAAGCGCCTGATCACCAGCGGCGAATTGCTGCCGGGTGACGACATGCCGTCGGAGCGCGAATTGATGGAGCGTTTCGAGGTCGGCAGGCCGGCGATCCGCGAGGCGATGCAGGCGTTGAGCAATATGGGGCTGGTCGCGATCTCGCATGGTGAGCGTGCCAAGGTGCTGCAGCTCACCGCCAAGTCGATCATCAAGCAGGTCGACGGCGCAGCCAAGATCATCCTGTCGTCATCGAAGGACACGCTCGAGCACCTCAAGAACGCGCGCATCTTCTTCGAGCGCGGCATGGTCAGGGAAGCCGCGGAGAAGGCAACCGCCGAGGACGTGCAGCGGCTGCGGGAAACGGTCGCCGAGCAGCGCAGCCATCGTGGCAATTCGGAAGCCTTCATATCCGCCGACATGAAATTCCACACACAGATCGCGGCAATATCCGGTAACCCGATCTATGTCGCCGTCAGCGAGGCAATGCTAGGCTGGCTAAAGGAATACCACACCGAAATGCTGATCTGGACCGGCAAGGAAAAGTTCACGCTGACCGAGCACGAAGAGATCGTCGGACACATCGAAGCCAAGGATGCGGATGGCGCCGAGAAGGCGATGATCAAGCACCTCGAACGCTCGCGCGCGCTCTACGTGATGAATTCCGGCAACTGAAAATCAAGTGCAGGTCCCGACCGGCGTCGCGGTCGAACCTTGTTCTCGGCCTACTGGCTGACCACAGATCAGCCTGAGCCCGGACCGACGCAGTTTTATGTTGCCGTCTGAATCCGGTGTATGTGCCGCGTTGTTTTCATTCAGCGATTTCAGCATTTGCATCTTCCCAGCCGTGGATTTCCGCCGCCCGCTTTCGTCAGCAGGCCCGCATAGGCCCGTCTTGGAGGCGCCTGGCTTCTTCTTGAATTGGCAATTCTTGCAAAGACTATGCTAGATTTGCCGCTCGGCGAGAACGACACCGGGAGAACCGCAATGGCTGACAGGAGCCTCCACGTCGTGATCTGGCTGCCGTCGAATTTCTATTCGGCCGTCGTCTCGACGCTCGTGGAAATGTTTCAGCTTGTGAATGACGTCTGCCGGTCACAGGTTCTCTCCTGTGAGTTCGTTTCAAGGGGCGCGCCGTCGACATCAAGCACAGGAATTTCCTTCCCGACGAAGGCTCAACCATCCCGGAAAATGGATGTCCTGATTCTCATTGCGATGCCGGGTGTCGAGATTCCGGAGCTTCTGCGCTCGCTCGACGAGGAGTGTGAACATTCAAAACCGCTGATCGCGCTCGCGCAACAGCAGGACGCAATCATCGCAGCACATTGCGGCGCGTGTTATCTGCTCGCCAATTCGGGATTATTGGACGGTAAACGCGCAACGATATCCTGGTGGCTGAAAGCCGAGGCAAGCCGCCGGTTTCCGCAAGTGCGATGGGACGCTTCCCGCCTGCTCATTCGCCAGGACCGCCTTTACACATGTGGAGGCGGGTTTTCCGGACTCGAACTCGCCAGGGCTTTGCTGATCGATCTGGGCTTCGAGAAGGAAGAGCGGATCATTCGAAAACTTTTGGTTCTTCCTCCGCCGCGCAAATTCCAGAGTCCCTACGAATTTCCTCTCGACAAAATTTCGAACGACGCCAGCCCATTCGAGAAAAAGCTGCGCGAGCTCTCGAAAGACAAGATGTCAGAAATCGATTTGAAATTTCTTGCAACCGAATTGGCGATGTCTTCGCGAACCCTGTCTCGCAGGTTTTTCGACGAGCTCCAGACAACGCCGGGAAAATGGATCCAGGAAAGGCGGCTGGAGTTGGCAAGGTCCATGCTTGAGGAAACGAAACTGAGCGTCTCAGAAATTTGCTATCGGGTGGGATATCAGGACGTCGCTTCGTTCAGCCGTCTTTTTTCCAAGACAACTGGAATGGCACCAGGCGAGTTTCGAAAGCAAGTCCGGTGACAAGTCGGCAGCGGAAGTACTGCGGCTACGGGCAACCGCTGCGGAACTGCGGCGATTCATGAACCCCGGCGTGACTTCAGCCAATCCGGACGATTGCGTAGGGCGTCATCACAAGACGGTCTCGGCCCGACGCGTCGCGCTGAATCTGGCGTGACGTTCGTCCATCCCAGATATTCAGAAAATCCTGATCGGAACCGAGCCCGGAAACATCGACTGGAAGGTCGGCCGGGGTAAGGTTCGCCAGCCAGACGATGATCCTGCCTGTCCGGGAGCGGCCGGCCAGTGCCAGCACCCGCGTCTCATCGGTCGTTGTCGCCGCCACATGCGCATGGCCGGCCAGATCGCAAAGTCCTTTCACTGCGTGGAAAATCGGCCGGGGTGTACCTTCTTTGACAGGTTCGCCCGACGAGGCCAGCACGCCGAATGGTCCGGTGAAGCTGCAGAGCGTCAGCATTTCGAGCCCGGCCGGCGCAACGCGCGCGGCATAGCCGATCGTCCATGCGGCCCCGAACAGCCCGGCATGGCGAGGGTCGCGGTCGGCCATGGCAATGCGCTGATTGTCGGGATTGGCCTTGGTCGCGCCGCCATAAGGGTTCTGGCGCATGGCAATGGTCGACGGCCCGATCCGATAAGGTATTGTTCCGAAGATCGTTCGTACTGACGCCGTGATGAAAGGCAATGCCTCCAGCGATTGCATGACGCTGAGATCGTCGGCGGCGTGCACGATCGGGCAGGTGCAATGCGTGACGAAATCGAGCGGGTCGGCCGGCACACGCTTGCGATTGAGTTCGGTGAAATAGCTGAACATGCCGCCGCCGAGGCGGCTGTCGGGAAAGGCGCGCCGCGTCGCGGCGTAGACGTCTTCGAGCGGCGGGCATTGCGGCCATGCGCTGCCCGGCGGCGTCGACTGCCGGTCGACCGAGGGCGAGACGGCAATCGCCGAAAGCTTGAGCCCGGCCTGGCGCACCCTGTCGGCGACGCCTGAAAGCTCGGCGTCGAGATCGCCGTCGCCGGCAATGACACATTCGAGCGTTGTCCGGACCGGATAGGCGGCGGCCAGCCGGGCGTAGGATCGCAAGGCGTCGAGCCCATGGCCGCGCGTCGGGTCGTAGTGGAACATCAATTGCTGCGGACCAAGCTCGCACAGCATCGGTAGCTTGCCCAGCGCCGCCTCGACCTCATCCGGATAGACGATCACGCCGATATCCGGCAGCCCCGGTCCGGCCTTGCCGAGCGTGACGCGAATTGGTTCGACGGTTGCCGCAGCCGCCGGCACTTTCCCGCGACCCTCTATCCGCAAGCTGATGGTCTGACGGAAGGTCTTGCCGGCGGGCAGCACATAGGGCCGCGGCAGCGCCAGCGGCCGAACATAGGTCTTGTAGGAGGCATCCGACCAGTTGCGCTGGTCCTCCATCTCGAAAGTATCGCCTTGCATACGGCATTCGGCGGTGACGCCCGGCCGGACCTCATGGGTGATCGCCCGCAGATCCTTGAAAGGCTGCCAGGCATCGATCAGCTCTGGAAGCCGCATCGCGACCACGCTGCCATCGGTATGCTCGACCGTGACCGGGCTGCCGGCCAGGCCGGCAATCGGATGCAGGATGCAGAAGCCGCAGCGATTGGTCTCGAAATCGTTGTCGGGAAGAGCGCTCACGTCGAAGATCAGCTGGCCATCGGCCGAGCCCTTGATGGTCGCACGGAAGTCGAGCCGGCTGCCGTCCGGTGCTTGGCAACTTGCCGAATAGCTGACGAAGAAAGCGTCATCGCCCTGGTCGATGATTAAATCGGTGAGCGTCGGCTCGTAGGTGCCCCAGTCGCGATCCCTGACGATGTAGGCGATGGCACGCAGAACTTCGGTGTCGCCGTGCCGGATGGTGCGCAGATTGCCATTGACGAAGTCCGCCGTCAGCGCGCCGGCGCGCAGCCTGACCGGTTCGGCTTCAACGGCACGTGTGCCGTAGAGGAGGAAGGCGTCGGCTGTCATTTCAGCAAGGCGTCGAGTTGCACCGGCTCCCGGCTTGCGGCGCCGGCGTAGGCTGCCTCGACCAGCGCTAATGTCTTGAGGTTGTCCGCGCCCGAGGTCGCGGGCTCGGTTCCGTTGGTCAGGCAATCGACCCAGTGCTTTTGAATGGCGACGACGCTTTCCTGGATGTTGTGCCACGGCCGCGATGCCCAGGCCAGCAGCGGTGGCGAGACATCGCTGACGACTGTCCCGCTTCTTCCGGTGACGGTGAGCCGGTAGCCCTGCGCCAGCCGGATCGTGCCGTCGCTGCCGTCGATTTCGATCAGCGTCTCGGGGAACGGCTCTGTCGCGAGCTTGCTCGCGTAGCTGCAGTCGACCATGGAAGTGGCGCCGCTCGCGTGGTCCATCAGCATCGTCGCAACATCCTCGCCGGCAATGCCGGGATTGATGCGCGCCGTTCGCGCAGTGACCGTCGAGACGTCGCCCAGCAGAAAGCGGGCGATGTCGAGGATATGGATGCCGAGATCCTCGATAATGAAGCGCTTTCCGGTCGCCAGATAGGGCTGGCCGGAAAACACGTCATAGGCAGAGCGGAACGAGATCCGTCCGAAAAAGGGGGTGCCGATTTCGCCGCTGTCGAGCACGGTACGCACCGCCTGGATCGGCGACTGCCAGCGAAAATTCTCATGCACCATCAGCGGCACGCCAGCGTCAGCACAGGCCTTTACCATCGCCTTGGCGTCGGCAAGCGTCGGCGCAAACGGTTTTTGGCAGATTGCAGGAACGCCGTGCTGCGCCGCCATCTCCACCAGCATTCTGTGGCTTGGTGCGGTAGTGGCGATGTCGACGAAATCCAGCCTTTCGCCGGCAAACAGCGCTGCGGCGTCGGTATAGCGCCGCGCGACCCCGAACTGGTCGCCGACGATCCGCAGCCGGTCCGGATCACGGTCGCAGATGGCGGCGATCGAGGCGCCCTCTATGTCGCGCCAGGCATGCATCTGGTTGAGGGCAAAGAAGCCGCAGCCGATCAGCGCTCCCCGCAACTCCGCCATTTCAGCCGGCCTTTGCCATCTGCATCAGCGTCACCCGGCTCTGCAGCCGGCGCTGTGCTTGGTCGACGACGACGGCGACGATGATGACCAGGCCCTTGATCACCATCTGCCAGAACGAGCTCACCCCCATCATCACCAGCCCGTCCGAAAGGATGCCTATGACGAAGGCACCGACAATGGTGCCGCCGATGGTACCGCGACCGCCCGACATCGAGGTGCCGCCGAGCACCGCCGCGGCAATGGCGTTCAGCTCGAAGCTCTCGCCGGTCGCCGGATGCGAGGCCATCAGCTCGGACGAGATGATCAGCCCGACGATCGCCGCGCAGAAGCCGGAGAACATGTAGACGAACATCTTCACCATATTGACGCGGACGCCCGAAATCCGCGCCGCCCGTTCGTTGCCGCCGACCGCGAAGATGTGGCGGCCGAGCGGAGTGTATTTGGCGAGATAGGCCGCCCCTAGCGCAACGACGAGCAGAATCCAGAGCGCGACCGGCAGGCCGAGCAACCGGCCGGCGCCGAGAAAGCCGAATCCGGTGGTGCCGAGCTCCGGCTTGCCGACGAGATTGGGGAAAGTACGGCCATCCGACGACAGCAGCGCCAGGCCGCGTGCGACATAGAGCACGCCGAGCGTGGCAATGAAAGGCGCAACGTTAAGCCTGGTGATCAGCAAGCCGTTGACGGCGCCGATCAATATGCCGACGGCAAGCGTGATCAGCGCGATCTCGAAGACGTTGAAATAGATGGTGTAGCCGACCTGCAGGTCGATGCCGTTGAGCACGAGGTAGCCGGCCACCATGCCGCACAGGCCGACGATTGAGCCGACCGACAGGTCGATGCCGCCGGTGATGATGACGAAGGTCATGCCCATTGCGAGGAATGCGTTCAGCGCCACGTGCTTCGACATCAGGATAAGATTGGCGGCCGATAGGAAATTGGGGGCGGCTATCGAGAAGAATAACAGCACGGCGATCAGCGCGATGAACGTCCTCGCCTTCATCAGCGTCAGCAGGACCGAGCCGCCCGACATGGAGTTGACCGCCGCCTTGGCTGGGATGTCAGTCATGCGCCTTGCTCTCCGTGCGGGACCGGTCCGTGGCCGAAGGCCGAGGCAGCGACGAGCGCGGCCTCCGTCGCCTCGGCGCGATCGAACATGCCGGTCAATTTTCCATTGCTCATCACTGCGATACGGTCGGACAACGCCATCACTTCGTCGAGATCGGAGGTGGCAAACAGAATCCCCAGGCCGTCGCGTGACAGCTTGCGCATGGTGCGGAACACGTCGGCCTTGGCGCCGACGTCGATGCCGCGGCTGGGCTCGTCCATCAACAGCACCTTCGGGCCGGTGAGCAGCGCCTTGCCGATCACCACCTTCTGCTGGTTGCCGCCTGACAGCGACGAGACTTCCTGCGCCGGATCGGCGACCTTGATGGCCAGTTCGCGCACCGTCTGGGTCACCGCCTGTCGTTCGGCGGCACCACGAATGTGGAACAGGCGCACGAACCGCGACAGGCTGGCCAGCGTCAGATTGCTGGCGACGGAGAGGATCGACACCAGCCCTTCGCGCTGGCGGTCTTCGGGAATCAGCGCCAGGCCGCGCCGGATGCGCCGCGTCGTGTCGCGCTCGTGCACTTTTTTGCCGGCAATGAATATCGTGCCCGTCGAATGGCCGTGGCGGCCCATGATGCAGTCGAACAGCTCGCTGCGTCCGGCGCCCATCAGGCCATAGATGCCGAGAATTTCGCCGGCGCGCAGCGACAGCGAGACGTGATCGACCGCAAGCCCGCCGGTGACGCGCGGCAGGCAGATGTCCTCGGCGCGGAATATTTCCTCGCCCGGCACATGGCCGTCGGCCTTGGCGAAGTCCTTGGCGTCCGAGCCGATCATCTGCCGCACGATCCACTGGGTGTCGACGTCTTTCATCTCCGCCTGGCCGGTGATGCGGCCGTCGCGCAGCACCGTGATGGTGTCGCCGATGCGGATCAGCTCCTCGAGCCGGTGCGAGATGTAGACGACTGCCACGCCGCGTGCCTTGAGGTCGGCAATCACCTTGAACAGTATCTCGACTTCCGCCGCGCTGAGCGCCGAGGTCGGTTCATCCATGATCAGGATGCGCGCATCGAGCGAAACCGCCTTGGCGATCTCGACCAGCTGCTGCTGGCCGATGCGCAGATCCTCGACCAGCATGTCGGGCCGGATGCCGGCTTCCAGGCGTTCAAGGAACTCCGCCGCGCGGCGCTCCTGCTCCTTGCGGTCGATCTTGCGGAAGCGGTTGGTGATCTCGCGGGTGGCGAAAATATTTTCGGCGACAGTCAGATTGCCGAACAGATTCAGCTCCTGGAAAACCATGCCGATGCCGCGGCTCACGGCATCACCGGAAGACGAGAATGAAACCTCCTCGCCGTCCAGAAGGATGCGCCCGAGCGTCGGTTGCTCGACGCCGGCGATGATCTTCATCAGCGTCGATTTGCCGGCTCCGTTTTCGCCGACCAGCACGTTGACCGCGCCTTTGCGCACCTCGAAATTCGCCCGCTTGACCGCGACGGTGCCGGAATAGACTTTCGAGACGTCCTCCAGCTTCAGGATGACATCTTGATCGCCGGTCATGGCTTCGGCCCGATCTTTGCCTCCGCCGGCGTCACCAGCGGCAGGTCCTGGCCACTGCCCGGCGTATAGGCGCCAAGTACCTCGACGCTGCGGCCCTCGAGTGCCTCGCGCGGCAGCTTGGAAAGCACGGTCTTGTCGGCATAGGCGTTGAAAGCCTTGCCGAACTGGGCGAAGTCGATCTGGTTGGTGAAATCGTTGAACTGGATGAAGTCGAGGCTGTCGCGCAGCGCGGTTCCGCGCATGGCGGGTCCGATCTGCACCCGCGCGTCCGCCTTGCCGTCGCCGTCAGCATCGATGTCCATCGTCGCCGCGCGTGACTGTGTATTGGCTGCAACGACCTTGCCCTCGAGCCGAACCGCGAAGGTCCATGGCGAATTCGCCTGCTTCTTCGGGTTGCCGTATTTGGCGCCGGCAGCGGCGGGATCGGTCTTGGCCAAGGTGTGAACCTCGGCAAACGGCCCGGCCTTCTGCTGCAGATAGGGTATGACTTTCGCCGCCCAGATGTCCTCGACCATCTTGTCGGGATTGAATGCGGAGCCAGTGCCGCCGTTTTCCGCTGACGGCGTCGGCAGGATCTTGCAGGCGGTCAGGCTGACTATAGCTGCAAGGAACGACGCGACAAGGATCGGCCGGGTCAGCTTGTTGAACATGTCGGCTCGTTCGGCATGGCAGTCAGGAGCACCCAAAGAAATGGAAGAAAGGGCGAAATGGAAGCAAGGGACGAACCGGAGGCTCGTCCCTTGCTGCTGATGTTACACCGGCTCAGTTGGTGAGCGCGAATGTCTCCAGCTTGGCGGCATTGTCGCCATTGACCAGGACGCAGTCCATCAGCTGCTTTTCTTCGGCGGGAGACTTCTTGTTTTTGATGAAGTCGTTGGCCTGCTCGACCGCCATCTGCGCCTGCGCGAAGGCCGGCTGCAGGACTGTCGCCTTGATGCCGCCGGAGGTGATCGAGTCGCGCACGTCGTTCGACCCGTCGAAGCCGACGACGATGACGTCTTTGCGGCCGGCAGCGGCAAGTGCCGCGTAAGCGCCCATCGCCATTGTGTCGTTGCCGGAGATCACGCCCTTGATATCGGGATTGGCCTGGAGGATCGATTCCATCTTTGAATAGGCCTCGGTCTGGCTCCAATTGGCCGACTGCTGCGCCACCATCTTCAGGTCCGGATAGTCGTCGATGACGTCGTGGTAACCCTTGGAGCGGATGCCGGCATTGGTGTCGGATTCCTTGCCGACGAGCTCGACGAAATTACCCTTCTCGCCCATCAGCTTGACGAATTCCTGTGCGCCGAGCTGGGCGCCCTGATAATTGTTGGAGACGATCTGCGCGACGGCAACGCCGGTGGCATTGATCTCGCGATCGATCAGGAAGGAAGGAACGCCCGCGTCCTTGGCCTTCTGCACCGCGGCGACGGTGGCGTCGGCGCCGGCATTGTCGAGGATGATCGCCTTGGCGCCGCGGCCGATCGCCGTGTCGATCAATTCGGACTGCTTGTTGGCGTCGTCGTCATGGACGAGCACCAACGCCTCGTAACCGAGTTCCTTGGCCTTGGCCTCCGCGCCGACAGCTTCCGCCTTGAAGAACGGATTGTCATGCGAGGGCGTGATGATGGCGATCAAATCCGCCGCATAGGCGGGTGCGGCGGTGCCAAGCGCCAGCATGCCGGCAAAAGCCGCAAGCGTCATTCTGCGTGTCAGTTTCATGTATTCCTCCCGTTGAAAATCCGTGCCTTGTCCCAAGGCTATATGCATTCGATTTCGTTAGCCGGCCGTAGGCGGCGGGTCGCGTCAGATTCACAAGCCCTTGGCCGGCTTCACCTCGACGGATCGCTCCCCCTATCCTCCACTCATCCAGCGCCTGATCCTGCTGCGAAGCTTGACGGTCCGATCCATCGAACAGCTAAGCCAACTGGTATAATGAGTCAATGACAATTTCAGGTGACATGTTCCGGAGAACGCGTCGCTGCCCTCAAGTGATGCGCTGAATGCTCGCGGCAATCTCCTCCGGCTCGAACACCCGCTTCCAGTCGTCGCGCATCAGCACCGGCTTGCCGAACTCTATCGCCTTGTTGCAGGCGTCGGAGAACACGCCTTTGGTCTCGCCGAAGATGACGGCGCCAAGCACGTTCATATGACCAAGCAGGAAGTCGAGCGCCGCCTGCTTGTCGACCCCGCGCGCCACCACCTCGTCGACCGCCTCTTTCATGACGACGAGCAGCGAGGCGCATACCGTTTCAGAAAGGCCGGGCTCGAGCAGGGCCATCTGATCGACCGTGACGCGATGCGAGCGCATGACCGGCGCCCAGATGATTTTTGCGATCGCCTCACCCTTGGCGAAATCCTCCTCCGGTCCCTGCATCAAGGCGCTGACCATATGCTGCTTGGCCTTGACGCCGCCGAAATAATCCTTCTTGGCCGCCATGTCGGTCTCGTCGTTGAAGATCGGCGGATGGCACGGGTGGGTGACGAAATAGGTCAGGTCCGGCCGCTTCGGCAAATGCCCGGCGAAAGGTGCCGCGGCGTCGAGCACGACGACCATGGTGCCTGATGCAAGCTTGCTCTCGATACTCGCCGCGACCTTGCCGATGTGCGTGTCCGGCACCGCCAGGATCACCACATCGGCGCCATCAAGCGCCTCATCGGCGCTGACGGCATCGATGCCGAGGCCCGACTTAAGCCGCTCGCGGCCGGCGTCGCTGACCTCGACATGGCGTATCGTATAGGGAGATCCGCGAAAATTGGTCGACAGACGGTAACCCATTTTGCCGCCCGCACCAAACAGCGCAATCGTTGTCATGTGTCCGTTACTCCTGAATTCCAACGACGGCCCTGCCGATCGTCATCCCATTGACTTGTATGCACATTGCCGCCGGTTGGCGGATTAGAAAACGCAGGGGAGCCGCCGCTCAAATGACGATGCCATGGACGATATCTCGGGCGCCCGGATGTCCAGCACAGCGCAGCTACGCGGAGCATGCTACCTTAGGTACACATTATACCAGCATACCAAATTGGCAAGCGGCCATGGCACGGCTCTGACCACTTGGTCGGCCGTCGTTTACCTCCTGTTCAACGGCAAGGAGCGATCATCGCGCTGAACCGCCGATCGGCGGGATGATTCGCAGCCGACAAAGGCCCATGCTCGAAACGTCACTCTACAGCCCGGTCAAGGCCTTCCTCGAAGGCCTGGGATTTATAGTCAAGGGCGAGATCGGCGGCTGCGATCTGCTGGCGCTGAATGCCGACTCTCCACCGATCGTCGTCATCTGCGAGCTGAAGCTGAAGTTCAATCTCGAGCTCATCCTCCAGGGCATCGACCGTATGGCGGCGAGCGACGAGGTCTGGCTAGCGGCATGCATGTCGGCCCGTGGCAAGGGCCGTGAGAGCGATGTGAGATACCGCAATCTCTGCCGTCGGCTCGGCTTTGGCCTGCTTGGCGTGCGACCGAACGGCGAGGTTCAGGTGCTGCTCAGCCCGACGGCATTGGCTCCGCGTCGCGATCCCCGGCGCCGCTCGAAGCTAATTGACGAACATCGGCGTCGGCAGGGCGATCCTGTCGCCGGCGGCGGCTCGCGTGCGCCGATCATGACCGCTTATCGCCAGCAGGCGCTGGCATGCGCCGCAGCCCTCGCCGACGGCCCAAAGCGGCCGCGTGACTTGAAGCCCAACCTGCCGAACGCGCCTAAGATCCTGCTGCACAATGTGTATCGCTGGTTCGCACGCACCGATCGCGGGATCTACGAACTGACCGCTCAGGGCCGTGAGGCGTTGCAGCGCTGGCCGCAGCCCGATCGCAGCCACACCGCTGCCTGAGACAGGCAACGCCGGATTTCGCGCCCTGCTTTCCGCGACAATCACGGCTTTCGGCAAGACATCACCTCGGTCACGGAACCATATTTCGACACGATGGTTTTGTCGTCACCGAATTGATCGTCCGCTGAGCAAACGGAAGGAACGGCCATGCGCCTATCGACGACAATTGCCACACTTTCGGCACTGGCCCTTGCCTCGCCGGTCTATGCGCAATCCGTGGGACCAGAGCTTGCCCCTGTCCCGCCGACGGCCCCGCAAACCCTGCCGGAGCAAGCCACCCCCGAAGGGACCACTCCCGACCAGGCTACACCTGACCAAGCCTTCTCCGCCCAGAATTTCACCGCAGTGACAATCGTGGCGATGGAGGATCTGCCTCCTGACATCAAGGCACAGGCGGAGGCCGTCGTCACGCAGACCAGCGCCGAGGATTTGCGCATCCTGCAAAGTTCGATCGACGCATCGCCGCAGGCGGCATCGGCGCTGGCGGCGAACGGGCTTAATTCCACGCAGGTCGTGGCGGCCAATATCGACGGCGACGGCACGCTGACGCTGATCATCCAGACGACGACGTGAGCGGCTGAAAGCGGACAAGCCGGCTCCGGCACGGAAACGAAGGCCGCCCGATCGCGGAGGACTGTCATGGCCGAGGCTGCAGTTCGCAACTTCACCATCAATTTCGGGCCACAACATCCCTCCGCTCACGGCGTCCTGCGGCTGGTGCTCGAACTCGACGGCGAGATCGTGGAACGCGCCGATCCCCACATCGGCCTGCTGCATCGCGGCACCGAAAAGCTCATCGAGTACAAGAACTACCTGCAGGCCTTGCCCTATTTCGACCGGCTCGACTACGTCGCGCCGATGAACCAGGAGCATGCATTCTGTCTCGCCGCCGAGAAGCTCCTCGAAATATCGGTTACGAAACGCGGACAGCTCATCCGCGTGCTTTTCTGCGAAATAGGCCGGCTGTTATCGCACCTCCTCAACGTCACCACGCAAGCCATGGACATCGGCGCGTTGACGCCGCCGCTCTGGGGTTTCGCCGAGCGCGAGAAGCTGATGGTCTTTTATGAGCGCGCGTCCGGCGCCCGCATGCACGCGAATTATTTCAGGGTCGGCGGCGTGCATCAGGATCTGCCGCCGGAACTCCTCGACGACATCTGGAAGTTCTGCGATCCGTTCCTCAAGGTCTGCCACAATCTCGAAGAGCTGTTGACCGAGAACCGCATCTTCAAGCAGCGCAATGTCGATGTCGGGGTGATCGGCCTCGATGATGCCTGGGCCTGGGGCTTTTCCGGGGTGATGGTACGCGGATCGGGCGCGTCCTGGGACCTGCGCAAGGCGCAGCCATACGAATGCTATTCGGAGATGGATTTCGATATTCCGGTCGGCAAGCATGGCGACTGCTACGACCGCTATCTCGTACGCATGGAGGAAATGCGCCAGTCGGTCCGGATCATGCGGCAATGCCTGGAAAAGTTGCGCTCACCCGAAGGCCAGGGACCGGTCGCGATTCCGAACCACAAGATCACGCCGCCGCCGCGTGCCACGATGAAGCGCTCGATGGAAGCGACGATCCACCACTTCAAACTTTATACCGAAGGCATTCGCGTGCCGAGCGGTGAAGTCTATGCCGCCGTCGAGGCGCCGAAGGGTGAATTCGGCGTCTACCTCGTGTCGGACGGGGGCAACGTTCCCTACCGATGCAAGATCCGCGCACCTTCCTTCGCCCACCTGCAGGCGATGGATTTCCTGTCCCGAGGCCATATGATCGCCGATGTTGCCGCGATCATCGGCTCGCTCGACATCGTGTTCGGAGAAATCGATCGCTAGTTTAGCCAGGTCGCAGGATCTTCCCCGATCGCAGGATCATTTGTGTCGTTAGTAGCCGCGCAGGCAGGCCTGGACGGCGCTCGGCCGCCGGCCAGACGAAGGCCCTCACCTGCGGCGGGCCAGCTCAAATTCTCACATCAAAGACGGACGCATGGCCGCGACAAGGCGCAGCCAAGCGTCGAGGAGTTTCACAATCTGCGCGGCCCGACGGCGCACGAGCCCTTCCAAATTCGGAAGCGCTCTCCACGGCGCGGAAAGAACGCGTGTTCCGCCGTTCCTCGTACCGCCTCAATGCACGATCAAGCCCTTCATCCAGGCAACAAATCTGTTGCCGCGAACTATCCCGCGCACCCTGGCAGCGGCCCATCTCGCTTGCATCGTAGCGCCGACATGGCAATGGCAGACGATTTGGTGCAACTGCCGGTCGCTCAGTTCGAAGAAGCGCTTTGCCTCACCATAGGTATCATCGCTGAGGCCCATGGCACGCAGAACCGGATCCTCGAAGGCGACAGTGAGCGGCGTGCCAGCGCCACGCGATCTGTCGCGCGCTTCCCTGTTCATATATTCGGTGCCTGGAAGCGCCCCAAGGCATCGCGTCGGGTTTTGTTCGAGAAGTTCCGCCCAACGTTCAATCCGCTGGGTTCGAGTCATCGCCGGATACGCCGCGAAGGACTCAACTTCCGCGACGGCCTGCAGTTGGTCGAGTGTTTGATGTTTCATGGTCGGCTCCTGTCGACAGGTGAATTCGCCCACGCCTACATGAGCAATTATCGCGCCATGGAGCGCTGACAAGGCCGGACCGCCGCAACATGAGGCGTACGGATCACCTGCCCCGTCGAAGCGGCGCTCGAATTCCGACGCGCCCCCGCCTGTGTTCGATGTCGACCCGTTAACCGAACCCGTTTCCGGACAGGAACTTTTGCGGAAGCTTGCCGTTTGGCTTTGCGTCCGCTTCGGCGGCTGCAATATCAATCTTGAAAGCAATTCCGTTGGACACGAAGCCTCAACGCGTCGAGCAAGACGTCGAGCCTGTAAATGAAACCCGGGAGCAACCGGCCCCGGTTCGAGAATCTCATAAGCGATCGGCAGAGCCCCGGCAGGAAAAACCCGACGGGAATGCCTCGCAACGAAAGGCCGGTCTGCTCGGCTTTCCCAGGCGCCATCCCTATGCGGCCGCAGCCATCGCGCTTGCGCTGTTGCTCGTCGCGGCAGGCATCGCGATCTGGTGGCTGAACGCTCGCCAGTACGAATCGACCGACGACGCCTTCATAGATGCGCGCACAGTGACGATCGGTGCGCAAATAGCCGGCCGCATTACCGAGCTGGCGGTTACCGACAATCAGCATGTACAGGCGGGCGATGTCCTCCTGCGTATCGACGACAGCGACTATCAGGCAAACCTGAAGCAGGCCGACGCCGGCGTCGCCGCGGCCGAGGCCGAAATCGTCAATGTCGCCGCCCAGATCGAGGCTCAAAACGCAAAGGTAAACGCTGCCCAGAGGCAGGTTGCACAGGCCAAGGCAGCGCTGGACTTCGCCAAGGCCGAGGATCAACGCAATCGCGAACTCCTGGCCAGGGGCACAGCAACGCAGCAGCAGGCGCAGCAGGCGGCATCGACGTTGCGTCAGGATCAGGCCGCGCTGGACAGCGCCGAGGCCAATGTAGCCTCCGCAAAAAGCCAGGTTTCGGTCTTGCAGGCACAGGCCAGGAGCGTCGAGGCGCAGCTCGAGCAGGCAAAGGCCAGCCAGGAGCAAGCCCGCACGACGCTGTCGCGCACGACTATCACAGCACCCGCAGCCGGGCGGGCAACGAGCATTTCCGCCGCGAACGGCACCTACGCCCAACCCGGCCAGGTATTGATGATGTTCGTTCCCGACGAGGTCTGGGTGAAGGCCAATTTCAAGGAGACGCAGCTCGATCTGATGCGGCAGGGACAGCCGGTCGACATCGACATCGACGCCTACCCGGACAAGTCCTTTCACGGCCGCGTCGACAGTATTCAGGCCGGCAGCGGCACCGCCTTCAGCCTCCTGCCGGCCGAAAATGCCACCGGCAATTATGTCAAGGTGGTGCAGCGCGTGCCGGTCAAGATCGTCTTCGACAAGCCGCCGGATGTGCTTCTCGGGCCAGGCCTGTCGGTGGTGCCGACGGTCAAGGTGCGATGAACGGCGAAACCGCCAGAAATCAGGGCGAAAGCCGATCCGCCGCCGGGACACACAATCCGTGGCTCATCGCCGTCGTCGTCTCCATCGCCACTTTCATGCTGGTGCTGGACACCTCGATCGCCAATGTCGCCCTGCGCAACATCGCTGGCAGCCTGGCGGCCGGAATGGACGAAAGCACCTGGGTGATTACCACCTATCTCGTTGCCAACTCGGTGATCATTCCGGTCAGCGGCTGGCTGGCAAGCGTCATCGGCCGCAAGCGCTACTACATGCTCTGCGTTGCGACCTTCACCGTCGCGTCGCTGCTGTGCGGACTGGCACCCAACCTGGAACTGCTCATCCTGTTCAGGGTCCTTCAGGGCCTCGGCGGCGGCGGCATGGCGCCAAGCGAGCAATCGATCCTTGCCGACACCTTTCCGCCTGAAAAGCGCTCGCAGGCCTTCGCGCTTTACGGCATTGCCGTCATCGTCGCACCGACGGTCGGGCCGACGATCGGCGGCTGGCTGACCGACCATTTCTCCTGGCACTGGATCTTCTTCATCAACGTGCCGTTCGGCATCCTGTCGCTGGCCCTGGTGCAATGGCTGTTGGTCGAACCGGACGTACTCGAACGCGAACGCAAGGAACGGCTGAAGGGCGGCCTGAAGATCGACGGGATCGGGTTCGTCCTGGTGGCGACGGCCTTGGGGTGCCTGGAGATTTTTCTCGACCGGGGCCAGCGCTACGATTGGTTCGCCTCGGATTTCATCACCACTTTCGCAGTGATTTCCGCGATCGCGTTCCTGCTGCTTATCCCATGGGAGCTCAGTCGCAGCGATCCGGTCGTCGACATGCGTCTGTTGTTCACGCGCCAGTTCGGCACGGCCTTCCTGGTCATGATGGCGGTCGGTGCTATCCTGTTCAGCACCACCCAGATCGTGCCGCAGCTGCAGCAGACGACATTTGCCTACACCGCGACGCTCTCGGGCCTTTCGATGATGCCGGGCGGCATCGCCATGCTGATCTTGATGCCGGTGTCCGGATTTGTAGGCAGCATCGTGCAGCCCAAATACCTGATCATGATGGGCATGTCGGTGGTCGCAGTGGCCCTCTGGCATATGACCTCGCTTACTCCGGACGCCAGCTTCCGCTTCTTTGCCTTTGCCCGTGTTTTCCTGATGGTCGGGCTGCCGTTCCTGTTCATTCCCATCTCGACCGCGGCCTATGTCGGCCTGCCCCCGCAGAAGACCAACCAGGCATCGGCGCTGATCAACGTTGCACGCAATATCGGCGGCAGCATCGGCGTCTCGCTGTCCAACACCGTCATTGCGCAAAGCTCCCAGATCCATCAATCGTATCTGGTCGGCCACACCGTGCAGTCGTCGCCCGCCTATCAGCAGGCGCTTCGGCAGGCGACCGAGCATTTCGTCGCCCAGGGTTCGCCGATGGTCGAGGCGAAGCAGCAGGCGATCGGCTGGCTTGGCCAGTTGATCGCCCGCCAGGCCACGCTGCTCGCCTATGTCGATGTCTTCCGCTACTGCGCGGTGGCAACCGCCCTGCTCGTTCCGCTTGCTCTGCTGCTGCGATCAAGCAAGTCGGGCAGCAGACAGGCGAATCCGGAGATGGGCTGACCAGAAGGCGGGAACCAGCTGACCCATTGCGTTGTTCTGCGCCAAGAGGAGATGATCACGATGGCCACTATTCCCACACCCGAGCCAATGCCGACCCCGGTGCCGCCGCCTCCCATCCCCGATCCCAAGCCCGTGCGTGAGCCGGACCCCGACAGGCTCCCCGACGAGGACCCCATTCCCAATCCGGATGAAAACGATATTCCGCCGAAGCGGGCGTTCAACATCTAGCCTATTAGATTTCGAGCACAGCGTAGGGGCGGCCGGTCGGCTTGGCGACATGCATGGCAACGTTATAGACCGTCGCCCCGCCCGGTGTGCGGCCCTCGTAGGCGCCGCGATGCGCATGGCCATGCACCACCGCGCTGACCTGGAACCGGTCTATTGTCTCGGCCAGGCGTGACGAACCGAGAAACGGGAAGATCTCCAGCGGCTCGCCTTCGACCGTCTCGACGACAGGCGCGTAGTGCAGAACGACAAGCGTGCGTTTGGCGCGGACCTGCCGCATTGCGTTTTCAAGCCGCATCGCTTCGTTCACGCTTTCCGCCACCATTGACTTGATCGCCCGTTCGCCGAAGGAGCCGAGCATGCGCGATCCAAAACCGCCAACGAAACCCTTGACCCCAACGAACCCGACCTCGTGAATCTCCGTCGCCTCGCCGTCGAGCAGGTGAACGCCCGCCTGACGCAGAATGTCGGTGACCTGCTCGACGGCGCCTGACTCATAGTCGTGATTGCCAAGTACGGCGACGACCGGGATCGTGCAGGCACGCAGTTCCTCGGCAAGGATTTCGGCCTCCCGAGGCTTGCCGAGATTGGTAAGGTCGCCCGTCAGCACGAGAACCTGGGCTGCACGCGACATCTCGCCGAAAAGATCGCGGTACGAGGCCTGGTCCTCCTTGCCGACATGCAGATCGCCAATGGCGGCGACTTTGAGTGCGCTGCCGTTTTCCGCCTTCGGCGAAGCAGTTTCGAGCTCGTCAGCCATTGCTATGTTCTCCTTCACCGCCGACGTCGGCAAAACCCCAGTCGTTGACGTCGATCTCATAGTCAGTTCGTGAAAGCATGCGCCCACGGCAGATTTTCATCCGGGAAGGTGGCAATTCGCGCTGCTTGGCCAGCCGGTCAAGCAGCTCGTCGAGCAGCCAGGCGGGCACGCGGCCCCGCTCCGTCGGATAGATCCATCGGAAGTTCAAGAGATGCATCAGCAGAACTTCCCAATGAACTTCCATGTAGGAAAGCAGCCTTTGCCAGTCGATCTGGTCGTGGGCCTTGAGGATGGTGTGCGAGATGTCGGCACCATCGTGGCGACCGCGGTCCTGGATGAAACTTTTGGACCAGATAAGCTCGGTGGGCCCGATGATCCGCACCTGGCTGCCCAGCAATTCGCCCTGACGGGCGTGCTCCAGCCACTGGTCGTCGACAGGCATGGTGCCGTTCATCGAGGCGAAAATGACGTCGAAAAAATGGGTGCCCTTGAACACTTTACCGAGCCACCGGTCGTCCTCGACCACGACGGCGTAGCCGATCTGCTTGAAATGGGCGAGGATGCGCGGGCAGTCGCCGGCCTTGCAGAAAATGTCGAGATCCTTGGTCTGGCGGATGATCCCGGTATAGGCGCTTACGGCATAGGTGCCGGCGACGAGAAAGGGGATGCCGGTCGCGACAAGTTCGCGGATCGCTTCGATATAAAAGACCTCCGCTTCGGCATTGCGAAGCGTCGGGGCGGCTTTTGGATCGACCGACGGAACGGATGCCGGGATCGCGCTTTCCGGTGGGGGATTAATGATCATAGCAATAGCTCCTGGCCCGGCAGACCAGCAGCCGCCTGTATCTAATAGCCAAGCATGCCCGATGGTTCCCGCCGTTACGCGGCACTGCCGCTCCCGCCGCTGCATCAGGCGAACACATCGCCGTCGCAGGCCTTCGAAGCGGTCATGGCTGTCGCCGCCGCGGCAGTGATGAAAAGACATGCGACCGGTTATTTTTGGCGTCAGGATCGCAGTGCAATCAGCCTCAAGCGCGTCGAGGCGGAGTAGGCCCGCTATCATCCTCAGGTCCGGAAAGGATTGGCTTCAACATGGTTCCGGAGCTGTCGGAGGCGCTGCGCACCCGGCGCAACAGCCATTTGAGCGCCCGTAGCCAAACCGACTCTGTTTTCCGTAACGCTGCAGGCGGCGTGGCGAAAAGGCCATTCTCCATTTTGTAGTTCCTCACAGTCTCAGTCCAAATCAGCGTTCTTCAACGAGCAAAGCTTGTGTTGGTTCCGCGTCGCCATCGGCGGGAGCACGGGCTGGACGGGGCGAGGCCATCATTGGCGGGTTCGAGCGGGCTAGCCTTCTGCAGCGAGATCAGTGGCCTCGGCGATCAAGTCGCGGAATTCAGCCCACTAGCCGGCGGGATTCAGCTCGTATCGTAATGCGCCGGCTCTGGACACGACCCGCGAAGGCTGAAATTGTGATCGGCATTTTCCAGTTGCAAATTTGGTTGGGCTCGGCGGGGATGGCGCTGGTTTCTGAAGACATTGCCAGCCATCCGGCACTGCGTCGCCATGTCCAGGCTCAGTCGCGGACGCTTCTCCAGACCTATGAAGCGAACCCGCGGCTGGCTTCCGTATTCGCCACGCAACAGCGTTGGCTGATGGCCCATATCGGCCTTGGCTTGTATTTCAATCGAGAGCCGGACGATCATCGCAAGGGCCTTACGTCCGCACGGTTCATGGACGACATCTGCCGGCATTCGGTGGCCAGCCGCAACACCGCCGACGCCTTCCTGAAGGAGATGCTGCATTACGGTTTCATCCGGCATCTGCCGATTAAATATGGGCGCGTCCGCCCGTTTGAGCCGGCCGCGGGCACTCTGGAGACGGTTGCCGGCTGGGTCATGGCTCATCTGAAAACGCTGGACAGCCTGGACGGTGGATTTCGACTGCCTGCATTCGTCGCACAACCGGATGTGCTCGCCAAACTGCAGCCACTGGTGGCCGACGGACTGCTTTCGTCGCATGCCGTGCGCGAGCCAAGACAGACTTTTTCCTTGTTCACCTGGCTCGACAATGGCGGCATCGTCATGGATTGGCTGATGTCCGGCGTCGACCCCGATCATGCCGACCTGGACCGAATCCCGACCGGTGTCGTCTCAATCGGGGATTTCGCGAACTGGCTCAAGCTTTCCCGCACTCACCTGTCACGCAAATTGCGCGATGCCGAGGAACTCGGCAGCATCGGCTGGCTGGGCCAGCGCGGTCACTCGGTCATGTGGGTGTCGAGCGAGTTCTATCAGGAATACATGACCGCCCAGGCGGTCAAGCTCGCCATCATCGATGCAGCCTTCGACAATTGTGTTGTAACTTCCGAAGCCAGCTGAACCGCGAGCCGACCGCCGTCGTGGCGGCTTTCGCGCCGCCGCGACGGAGGTCTGGCTTTTCAATCGATGTCGAACGACACGCCCTGCGCAAGCGGCAGCGCCTTGGAATAATTCACCGTATTGGTGGCGCGCCGCATATAGGCCTTCCAGGCATCGGACCCCGACTCGCGGCCGCCGCCGGTCTCCTTCTCGCCACCGAAGGCACCGCCGATCTCGGCCCCTGACGTGCCTATATTGACGTTGGCGATGCCGCAGTCCGATCCGTCGACGCTAAGAAAGCGCTCGGATTCCTGCAGGTCGCGGGTAAAGATCGAGGATGACAGCCCCGCTCCCACCGCATTGTGTTCTTCTAGCACGATGTCGAAGTCCGAATATTTCATCACATAGAGGATGGGCGCGAAGGTTTCCTCCGTCACCGGCGAAACCTGCCGCGGCATTTCGACCAGCGCCGGACGCACATAGTGGGCCTCGGGGTGAGCGTTCTCGACCCGCATTCCGCCGGTTATCTTACCGCCATGCGAAGCCGCCTCCTCCAGCGCCTTCTGCATATTCTCGTAGGCAGCCTTGTCGATCAGCGGGCCAACCAGAGCGCTTGTCTCCAGCGGATTACCGACCGAGACGCTCTCATAAGCCTTCTTCAGGCGCGGAACGAGCTGGTCATAGACGCTCTCATGCACGAACAGGCGCCTGAGCGTCGTGCAGCGCTGGCCGGCCGTGCCCATGGCGCCGAAGGCGATAGCGCGGAGCGCCATGTCCAGATCGGCCGTCGGGCAGACGATGCCGGCATTGTTGCCGCCGAGCTCCAGCACCGCACGGGCAAAGCGCTTCGCCAGCCGTGGGCCGACATCCCTGCCCATGCGCGTCGAGCCGGTGGCCGAGACCAGCGGCACCTTCGGATGGTCAACCAGGATCTCGCCGACGGCACGGTCGCCGATCAGCACCGGCGCCAGGCCCTGCGGCGCGTCCGTGCCAAAACGCTTTACCGCGCGTGCAAAAATCGCTTCGCAGGCGAGCGCCGTCAGCGGGGTCTTCTCGGACGGTTTCCACACCACCGCGTCGCCGCAGACCAGCGCAAGTGCCGCGTTCCACGACCATACCGCCACCGGAAAGTTGAAGGCCGAGATGACGCCGACGACGCCCAGCGGATGCCAGGTCTCCATCATGCGATGGCCGGGACGCTCGGTGGCGATGGTCAGGCCGTACAATTGCCGGGAAAGACCGACAGCGAAATCGCAGATGTCGATCATCTCCTGCACTTCGCCAAGACCTTCGGATGGGATCTTGCCGACTTCGATCGATACCAACCGGCCAAGCTCGGCCTTGTGTGTGCGCAATTCCTCGCCGAGCAGCCGCACCAGTTCGCCACGCTTGGGAGCTGGCACCTGCCGCCACGCCAGGAAAGCTTTGTGGGCATTGTCGATGGTCGTTGCCGCATCGGCCGGCGAGATGGTCTTCAGCGCGGCGATCTGCTCGCCGGTTACCGGGCTGCGCACGATGAGGTCGCCGCCCGTAAGCGCGCCCTCGGCAACGCCCAGTTTCGCCAGAAGCCCGGCCGTTTCCTTCGCAATCGTCATTTCGTTCGTCCCTTTCAGATCCCGTCGCTCATATGGCGTCGGTCCAAGCTTTTCGCCATACCGGTTCCCTGCCGGTCGGCATACCAGGCGCTGTCATGGCGTGGCATTACGCGTTTCAGGGAGAAATCGCCACCCCGGCATGGTCCAAGCCGGCGTCCGACTGTTGAACCAGCCAGATAGAGCGAATCAGTGTGCCGTCTTGGCGGTTTCCCGCACGGCGCTTTCTTTCATCAGCTGGTCGATATGCATGCGGATATGCGCTGCCTCGGCGGCCGTATTGGCGAGCGCGATGGCGCGGTCGAAAGCGACACGCGCCTCCTCGCCGCGGCCAAGCTGCATCAGCAGTCCGCCCTTGAGGCCGAAGAAATGGAAATAGCCGGAAAGCCTTCCCTCGAGCGGCTCGATCATGGCGAGTGCGGCTTCCGGTCCACGCACCTTGGAGACCGCGACGGCGCGGTTGAGCGTCACCACCGGCGACGGCTGCATCTGCTCGAGCAGCCCGTAGAGCAGGTCGATCTCGTTCCAGTCCGTATCCTCGGGTTTTTCCGCCCGCGCATGCAGTGCGGCGATCGCCGCTTGCACCTGGTAGGGACCGGGCTTGCGATGGCGCAACGCCTTATCGACCAGCGCCAGGCCTTCATCGATCATCTTGCGGCTCCACAGACTGCGGTCCTGGTCTTCGAGCAGCACGATCTCGCCGTTCTCGTCGAAGCGAGCCGGCGAGCGTGCATGCTGCAGCAGCAACAGCGCCGTCAGCCCCATGATCTCCGGCTCGGTCTGGAACAGCCTGAGCAGCAGCCGGGCCAGCCGGATCGCCTCTTCGCAAAGCGGCGCTCGCGCCGAAGCCTCGCCGCTGTTGCTGGAATAGCCTTCGTTGAAGATCAAGTAGACCATGGCGGCGACGGCGGCGAGCCGTTCGGAGCGCTCGACCGCTCCCGGCGTCTCGAACGGCACCCCGGCGTCGGCGATACGCGCCTTGGCGCGCGTGATACGCTGCTCCATGGCGCTTTCACCGACGAGGAAGGCGCGGGCGATCTGCTTGACCGTCAGGCCGGAGACGATGCGTAACGCCACCGCGATCTGCTGTGTGGCCGGCAGGTCGGGATGGCAGCAGATAAACAGCAGCCGCAAAATATCGTCGCGGTAATGCGCCCCGTCCAGCCGCTCGGCGACGTCGCTCTCGGCATCCTCCAGATCGGAGATCTGGTCCTCCTCCGGCAGCGGCGCCTGCTTGGCGCGCTTGCGCACCGCATCGATGCCGCTGTTGCGGCCGACGAAAATCAGCCAGGCTGCCGGATCGCGCGGAGGACCGTTTTTCGGCCAGTTGTTCAGTGCCCTCAGGCAGGCGTCCTGGAATGCTTCCTCCGCCGCGTCGAGGTCGCGGAAGTAGCGCAGCAATGCCCCCATCGCCTGCGGGCGAGCGGTGCTGATTGCCGTGCTGATCCAGGCGAGTTCGGTCATGCGGAAACCTTGGCGGGATTGAAGAGCGAGACCGGCCGGATTTCATAGGAGCCGCCGCTCGGATTGACCTCGGAAAGCTCGCGCGCGAAGTCGACGGCCTCATCGAGATCGGCGCATTCGAGCGTGTAGAAGCCGAGGAACTGTTCCTTGGTTTCGGCAAACGGGCCGTCGATGACGATCGATTCGCCCTTGACCTTCCTCAGCGTCGTCGCCGCGGTCGTCGGCAAGAGCCGCGCCACCGGACCAAGCCGGCCCGCCTGGGCATATTTTTCCTGCACACCGATAAGCTTTTCCATGACTGCGTCGTCCTGCTCCTTGCTCCAGGAGCAGACGACGTCTTCAGAGGCATAGCAGAGGATCGCGTAGAGCATGGGTCGTCCTTTTCTCTGTCAAAGGACGAAACACTAGGACCGATGCCGACATGGCGTCGACAAAAAAAATACGCCCCCGGTCTGGCGTCATTCCCTCGCCTTCAGCCATCTCAAGACCAAGGCCTCCTCGTCGTCGAGCCCGGCGATCGAGCGCTTGCCTTTGTTGGCATCCGCCATTTCGTCCAGCAGCCGTCCTTCGGACCAGGCGCGAAACACTTCCGGATGGATGTAGCATTGGCGACAAACCGCGCGTGTGTTGCCAAGCCGATCGGCAACCTTGTCGATGACACTGTTCATCACCCTCTTTTGCTGCGCCTGGCTTTCCGGACGTTCGGTTTGCGCAAACAGCGACGCTGCATGGATGGTGCCACCCCAGGTTCTGAAGTGCTTGGAGCTGAACTCCGCTCCGGCATTTTCCCTGATATAGCGGTTGACGTCGTCTGAGCGCACCGGATGCCTGTTTCCGTCCTCGTCGAGATACTGGAACAGTTTTTGGCCCGGCAGGTCCTGCGCTCCACGCACGACCTTGGCAATCCGGCGATCGACAAGCTTCAATCTCCATTCCTTGCCGGATTTGCCGATGAAGGCAAAGCGCAGGCTCGAGCCCTTGATGTCGACATGGCGGTCACGCAGCGTGGTCAGCCCAAAACTCTTGTTGTCGCGGGCATAGGCGGCATTGCCGACACGGATCATCGTGTTGTCGAGCAGCCAGACGATAGCCGCAACGACGCGTTCCAGCGGTAGGCCGTGACGGCGCAAATCGACGTCGATCTGCCGCCGCAGTTCGGGCAGGCTTTCGGCGAAGGCGACCAGGCTCGAATATTTGACGCCGTCACGCTCCTCCGCCCAGTACGGGTGATAGCGGTATTGTTTGCGTCCGCGCTGGTCCCGACCGGTCGCCTGGATGTGACCGTCGGCATCCGGCGAGATCCACACATCCGTCCAGGCCGGTGGAATGGCGAGCGCCTTGATGCGTACCAGCGCCTCCCCGTCGACAATCCGCCCGTCGGGTCCTTTGTACGAGAACCCCTTGCCCGAACGCAGCCGGCGAATACCGGGTTCAGTGTCGGTGACATAGTTGAGCGAGGCCCGAACGGCCGAGGCTTGCGCGCCGTTCTCCAGTGCCCCGTTCTGCGGCACCGCGTTTTTTGGTGCAGCTTTCCTTACAGCCGATCGGCCAGACGACCCGGATTTGTCCAGCATGTCCTCTCCACGGAATTTCCGTAGATAAGCCGCTTGCCGGCTGCGGGTTCCAACGCCTCTTGATCTCTTGGTTTCAGAACAGCCTATCGACGTCGCCGTGCAACGAAGACGTGAGTCGTCACGCCTTTTCGAGCACGACCGGAATGACGTCGACCGCCTGCTCGCCGACCTGCCCGCCCGTGGTTTTCAGCACGCCGACGATCGGCGCCACGTCGGAGTAGTCGCGGCCATAGCCGACCGTGATATGGTCGTTGCTTGCCCGCATGCCATTGGTCGGATCGAATTCCTGCCAGCCGGCATCGCGCCCGCACCACACCTTGACCCAGGCGTGCATGGCGTCGGCGCCTTCGAGCCGCGGCTTCCCGCGCGGCGGGATGGTGCGCAGGAACCCGCTGACATAGCCCGCGGGAATACCGAGGCCGCGCAGGCCGGCGATCATGATGTGGGAAAAATCCTGGCAGACGCCGCGCTTCAGGCCGAAGGCGTCGCTGGCCCGCGTCTGCACGGTGGTCGCCTCGCCGTCATAGGTGAAATCGCGGTGAATGCGGTTGCACAGAGCCATGGCCGTGCCGACTGTCGAACTGCCGGCACTGCCTTTCGCATAGGCAGTGATTGCCGCGTCGATGCCGGCATGATCGCTGGCGGCCAGAAAGTGATGCGGCGAAGCCGGCGCCAGCGAGTGCACTGCGCCGAGTTCTTCCCTCAGCCGGCGTATGTCCGGCGATACGTCGAGCCCGGGTTCGGGCCGCGATACCGACACACGCGCGCTCATCCTGATGTCGAGCGCATCATGCGCGTCACGAAAGGCGATCGAGGTGACACTGTTGCCGAAAAAGTCGGAAAAGTCGGAACGTTCGCTGGGCGCCGGCACAAAAGACAGTGAAGCGGCGATGACGCGTTGCACGCCAGGGATGGTCGGCGGCAGCACGCGCACCTGATGGCGGCCACCGCCGGCCGCCGCATCATAGTCGTAACGCAGGTGAAGCCTGATGTCGTAGAGCATGCTGTCTCTACCCGAAATAGGCTTTGGCGAGGCTGTTGTAGAGCCCGCCGATTTCATTGGCGAGATCGCCGAGGGCGTTGGCCGTCATGTCCGAGGGCTCCTTGATGGCGATCGACGTGTTGAGCTGCAGGATTTCCTTGGCCGCCGGCGACATATGGCCTTCAGCGCCGACAGCGGGCAGCAGCGCGATTTCGGCCTTCAGCCGTTCGAGCTGGAAAAGGATTGAGCGCGGGTTGAGCGGATCGAGCGCCAGAAGGTCGACCACCGTGCGCCGTCCCGCTTGCACCGGATATTGCCGACGGTGGGTCATGACGCTGTCGCCGATCTCCAGCATCATGTCGAGCGCACCTTCCGGCGCCTGGGCTCTGGTCAGCCGGGCGAGCGTGCGGGCTATCTGGATGCCGCGTTCGAGCCTGCGGCCGATTTCCAGGAAACGCCAGCCGGCAAAGCGGTACATATTCTCGTGCAGCAGGCCGGAAAACCCGGCCAGCTTGCGCAGGATGACCGTCATTGCCCTTGTCGCGTCGTCGCCCGGCGCCACTGTCGCGGCAAATTGGTGGATGGTCTTCGATAGATCCTTCAATGCCAGCCAGCCATCGGGCGAGAAGCGGTCGCGGATCTGCCCGGCGCTGTAAACGGCGCTGTCCAGCGTGCCGATGAGCCCCAATGGGATTGCCGTCTCGACGTCGATGCCGAACGGCGCGAGATAGTCGCTGATATCGGCGAGCAGCGGCATCTCGGGATCGGATGTCTCGGCCAGCCGCACATGGTAGGCGCGCAGGATGCGCACCGTGTCTTCCGATCGCTCGATATAGCGGCCGAGCCATGTCAGGTTCTCAGCCGCGCGGCTCGGCAGGCTGCCCGGCAAGGTTCGGGTGAAGCTGTCGTGCTCCTGCGGCAGCAGCGTCTCGCGCTCGACCGGCCTGTCGCTGACCACCCAGACATCCGCCGCCTGGCCGCCGCGCTGCATGGCGATGGCCGTCGGGTCGAGCGAAAAGCCGACACGGGCAAAACCGCCCGGCATCACCGTCCAGCCTTCCGGCGTCCGCGCCAGATAGACGCGCAGGCTTGCCGGCCGCGGCTCCAGCCAACCGCCGACATAGACAGGCGTGGTCGACAGCGTCACCGCTTCCTGGCCGACGAAGTCGCCGCCGTCCCGTTCGATCCTGGCGACGAGTTCGGCCCGTTCCTCGACCGAAAGCGCTGACCCTAGCTTGGTCGAGCCGTCGTCCTCGAAGGCAAGCCGCGTCGACAGCGCCGGGCCGATCACCATGCTATCGATATTGGCGAGCACATGCTCGCGCTCCGTCTCCTGTCCGCACCACCATGTCGCGACCGTCGGTAGCAGCAGTTCCTCGTTGCGCAGGGCGCGCGAAATCTTCGGCAGGAAGGCGAGCAGCGCGCGCGTCTCCATCAGGCCGGAGCCCAGTGCATTGACGGCCGAAACCGCCCCTTGCCGAACCGCCTCGACCAGCCCCGGCGTGCCGATCTGCGAGTCCGGCCGCAATTCAAGCGGATCGGCGAAGGCGGCGTCGAGCCGCCGCCACAAGACGCTCACGGGCATCAGCCCCGAAACCGTGCGCACCATCAGCCTGCCGCCCGAGACGGTCAGGTCCTCGCCCTCGAGCAGCATGATGCCGAGATAGCGGGCGATATAGGCATGTTCGTAATAGGTTTCGTTCAGCGGTCCCGGCGTCAGGATGGCGACACGGCCGCCGGCTTGCTTGGCCATGCCGATCAGCGCGTCGCGGAAGCGACGGAAGAAGCCGGCCAGGCGGTGCACATGCATTTCGCCGTAGATGTCGGACAGCGCCCTTGTGGTGGCGACGCGGTTTTCCAGCGCAAAGCCGGCGCCTGACGGCGCCTGTGTGCGGTCGCCAAGCACCCACCAGCGGCCGTCCGGGCCACGACCGAGCTCGAAGGCGCAGAAATGTAGGAAATGGCCGCTGGCCGGCCTGGTGCCGACGACCGGCCGCAAATATTCCGGGCTGGCCGCGATCAATCCGGCCGGCAGAATGCCTTTCTCGACCAGCCGGTTCGGCCCGTAAATGTCGGCGATGGTCTCCTCGAACAGATCGGCGCGCTGGACCAGGCCGGCGCTGATGTCAGCCCATTCCTGCTCCTCGATCAGCAGCGGCACATGCGCTAGCGGCCATTCCCGCTCATTGGCGCCGGCCTTGTCGTAGACGCGGTAATAGACGCCGGCATCGCGCAGGTACTGGTCGGCGCGGGCGAAGCGCTGGGCAAGCTTTTCCGGACCCAGGTCCTCCAGCGCCTCGATGAAGTGCCGCCACGCCGGCCGCGGATTGCCCGACGCATCGACCATCTCGTCGACGACGCCGTCGATCGGCTGATAGTGCTCCAGCAGACTGTGGGTTTGCGGCTTGCTGCGCAGCCTTTTGTGATTCCCCTTCGCCATGGCTGATCAGAGTCTTTGCGGCCGCCGAAGGTCAAGGGTCATCGGGAAATCTTCAGAGGCTTCTTGGTTGCGCAGCACATAGCTGGACGGCGTATGGCCACGTGGCTCGAAGCGGGCGAGCCGCCGCGCCTCCGCTTCGTTGCCATTGACCGGGAAGGTGTCATAGCTGCGCCCGCCGGGATGTGCCACATGGTAGACGCAGCCGCCGACCGCGCGGCCCGACCAGCGGTCATAGATGTCGAAGACCAGCGGAGTGTTGACCGGTAGCGCCGGATGCAGGCCCGACGCCGGCTGCCAGGCCTTGAAGCGCACGCCGGCCACCGCGATCTCGCGGTTGTCGGTCACCTTCATCGGCACGACGCGGCCGTTGCAGACGACGGCGTGACGCTCCGGGTTGAGTCCCTCGGTCTTCACCTGCAGCCTTTCGACGGAGGAATCGACAAAGCGTACGGTGCCGCCGATCACGCCTTGCTCGCCCATCACGTGCCACGGCTCGAGCGCCTGCCTGAGCTCCAGCTTGACGCCGGCATGCTGGACCTCGCCGCAGAACGGGAAGCGGAATTCGAGCTGGGCGTCGAACCATTCCGGACGGAACGCAAAGCCGTTCAGCTTGAGGTCGTCCAGCACGTCGAGAAAATCCGCCCAGACATAATGCGGCAGCATGAAACGGTCGTGCAGCGAGGTGCCCCAGCGCACGAAGCGGCCGTCGAGCGGGTTCTTCCAGGCCCGGGCGATGATGGCGCGCACCAGCAATTGCTGCGCCAGGCTCATGCGCGCGTTGGGCGGCATCTCGAAGCCGCGGAATTCGACCAGCCCAAGCCGGCCCGTCGGCCCGTCCGGCGAAAACAGCTTGTCGATGCAGATTTCCGAGCGATGCGTATTGCCGGTCACGTCGGTCAGAAGGTTGCGGAACAGCCGGTCGACCAGCCACGGCAGGGGTGCCGCGCCCTTGTCCGGATGTGGCACCTGCGCCATCGCGATTTCGAGTTCGTAGAGCGAATCGTGGCGCGCCTCGTCGAAGCGCGGCGCCTGGCTGGTAGGGCCGATGAACAGGCCGGAGAAAAGGTAGGACAGCGACGGATGTCGCTGCCATTGCAGCACCAGGCTCTTCAACACGTCGGGGCGGCGCAGGAACGGACTGTCATTGGGTGTCGCGCCGCCGACGACGACGTGGTTGCCGCCGCCGGTGCCGGTGTGGCGGCCGTCGATCATGAACTTGTCGGCGCCAAGCCGCGTCTGCCGCGCCTCTTCGTAGATCGCCGTGGTCGTCGCCACGCAATCCTGCCAATTCGCGGCGGGGTGGATATTGACCTCGATGACGCCGGGATCGGGTGCGACACGGATGACGTTGAGGCGCGGATCGTGCGGCGGGCCGTAGCCCTCGATATGCACAGGCAGGCCGATCGCCTTTGCCGCGTTCTCCGCCGCCGCCACCAGTTCGAGATAGTCCTCCAGCGCCTCGACCGGCGGCATGAACACACAAAGCCGTCCGTCGCGCGGCTCGACCGAAAGGGCCGTGCGCACGGCGCCGCCGATCTCGGTGATCTCCTGTTCGACGCGGTCCTGCTGGCCGGTAACGGCCGTAAAGGATACCGCCTGCTGGCGTCGCGCCATCTCGTCGGCGCCCTCCAGTTCGGCCGCAGCGGGCGACGAAGCAGAACCGGGCAAGATCGCCTCACGCGCCGGCAGTGGTCCGCGCGGCAGCGATGGATCGACCGGGACTATGTAGGGGAACTGGGCCGGCGGCACATAGGGCAGCGTGCCGAGCGGCAGGCGATAGCCGACCGGCGAATCGCCGGGCACCAGGAACAGCCTGCCGCGCCGCGTCTTCCATTTCTCCGAGCGCCAGCGCGGTCCGGAAGCCTGGCTGTTCCAGCGCTGGACGGGCAGCACATAGCCCGACGGCTTGGTCAGCCCGCGTTCGAACACCCGCGCCATGCGGCTGCGCTCCTCAGGGTCCTCCAGCTTCGAATTGGAAGGATCGACGTTGTCAGGCAGCTTGCCTTCCTTGAGCAGCCATTCGGCCGGATCCTCATAGGCTTCGCTGACCATCGTCTTGTCGATGCCGAGTTCGTCGGCGATCGCCGTCAGCAGGCCTTCGGCCTGCTTCGGTCCGACATCCGCCTCGCTCTTTTCATGCGCGATCAGCGACGGGTCGCTCCACACCGGCTCGCCGTCGGTGCGCCAGTAGAGCGAGAAGGTCCAGCGCGGCAGGCTTTCGCCGGGGTACCACTTGCCTTGCCCGTAATGCAGGAAGCCGCCCGGCGCGAAGCGTTCGCGCAGCCGGCGGATCAGCGCATCAGCCTTTTCGCGTTTGGTCGGCCCGACGGCGGCGGTGTTCCACTCTGCAGCCTCGAAATCGTCGATCGAGACGAAGGTCGGCTCGCCGCCCATGGTCAGCCGCACATCGCCGGCCTGGAGCGCAGCATCGACCTGGACCCCCAGCGCGTCCAGCGCCTGCCAGCTCTCGTCGGAGAACGGCTTGGTAATGCGCGGATGCTCGGCGATGCGGTCTACCCGCATGTCGAAGCCGAATTCGACATTGGCGAAGCTCGCCATGCCGGAGATCGGCGCGGCATTGCGGAAATGCGGCGTTGCCGCGAGCGGCACATGGCTTTCGCCGGTGAGCAGGCCGGAGGTCGGGTCGAAGCCGATCCAGCCGGCGCCCGGCAGATACACCTCGCACCAGGCATGGAGGTCGGTGAAATCGGTCGCCGTGCCAGGCGGCCCGTCGAGCGCAACGAGGTCGGGTTTGAGCTGGATCAGGTAGCCGGAGACGAAACGCGCGGCGATGCCGAGGTTCCTCAGTATCTGCACCAGGAGCCAGCTGGAATCGCGGCACGAGCCCTTGCCGGCGGCCAGCGTTTCCTCGGGCGAGAAGACGCCGGTTTCCATGCGCACGATATAGGCGATCTCGCGCTGCAGCCGCGCATTGAGGTCGACGACAAAATTGACGGTGTTGGTCGGGTGGCGCGCGATGGTTTTCAGGAATGCCTCCAACAGCGGCCCCGCCGGTTCCGGCGTTCGGTAGATGGTCAGATCGTCCCGGATCTCTTCGGGGTATTCGAATGGAAACGTCTCGGCCGACGGTTCGACGAAGAAATCGAACGGATTGTAGACCGTCATGTCGGCAACGAGATCGACCTCGATCTTCAGTTCCGTCACCGGCTCGGGAAAGACGAAGCGGGCCAGGAAATTGCCGTAGGGGTCCTGCTGCAGATTGACGAAGTGATTTGCCGGCCCGACCTTCAGCGAATGGCTGAGCACCTTGGTGCGGGAATGCGGCGCAGGCTGCAACCTTATGACTTGCGGGCCTAATACGACCGGCCGGTCGTATTTGTAATGGGTCAGGTGATAGACGGCTGCCAGAATTGCCATGGTGCCCCTGAAGTCGGCGTTTCAAAAGGAGTTCGCTGAACCCTGACACGAATGCTGACCATTCTCCAAGCAGAGATGTTGCGCTGCACCTAAATCAAGCAGCTTGCATAGCTCACGAAACGGAGCGCCGACCCCGGGATTCCGCAGTGTGGCGGCAAAACGTTGCAACGCTGCAGAGCCGAAGTCCGGCGGGTCAGCACCGGGCGCTTCCCGCCGATATCGATGATCGGCAGCACACGCGATGCTTCGTCGAAAAGAGCTGAAAAGAAAAACCCGCCTCGGCGGACGGGTCGTTGGAGCCAATTAGCACCATACCGAAATTAGTAGCATAGCTGCCGGCACAAAGCAAGAACAAAATGTGGCATCGTCGACGAAAATTGCCGATCTCCCGCTTTGCGAGCGGAGATACCAGGCACGGGCATCCTGGAAGCGGAGAACACCTGAACCTAAAAGAACGCCTGCAATCCGGTCTGCGCCCGTCCGAGGATCAGCGCATGCACGTCATGCGTGCCCTCATAGGTGTTGACGGTTTCCAGGTTCTGGGCGTGGCGCATGACGTGGTAACCGATCTGGATGCCATTGCCGCCATGCATATCGCGGGCCTGGCGGGCGATGTCGAGCGCCTTGCCGCAATTGTTGCGCTTGACGAGCGAGATCATCTCCGGCGCCATCTTGCCTTCATCCATCAGCCGCCCGACGCGCAGGCTGCCCTGCAGGCCGAGCGCGATCTCGGTCTGCATGTCGGCGAGCTTCTTCTGGAAAAGCTGCGTGCCGGCCAGCGGCTTGCCGAACTGCTTACGGTCGAGGCCATACTGGCGGGCGCGGTGCCAGCAATCCTCAGCCGCGCCCATGGCGCCCCAGGAAATTCCGTAGCGCGCCCGGTTGAGGCAGCCGAACGGTCCCTTGAGACCCGAGACATTGGGCAGCAGCGCGTCCTCGCCTACCTCGACGCCTTCCATCACCACTTCGCCGGTAATCGAGGCTCGCAGCGACAGCTTGCCGCCGATCTTCGGCGCCGATAGCCCGTTCATGCCCTTTTCCAGGACAAAGCCGCGAATCTGGTTGTCATGCGCGCCCCCACTTTCGTCGGACAACTTTGCCCAGACGACGAACACGTCTGCGATCGGCGCGTTCGAAATCCACATCTTCGAGCCGGAGATCCTGTAGCCGCTCGCGGTCTTTTCGGCCCGCGTTTTCATGCCGCCCGGGTCGGAACCGGCGTCAGGTTCGGTCAGGCCAAAGCAGCCGATCCATTCGCCCGACGCCAGCTTCGGCAGGTATTTCTTGCGCTGTTCTTCCGAGCCATAGGCATGGATCGGATACATTACCAGCGACGACTGCACGCTCATCATCGAGCGATAGCCCGAGTCGATCCGCTCCACTTCCCGCGCGACCAGCCCGTAGGTGACGTAGTTGGCGCCGAGCCCGCCATATTCTTCCGGGATGGTGATGCCGAGCAGACCGGCCTCGCCCATTTCGCGAAAGATCCCGGCGTCGGTCTTTTCCTCGAGGTAGGCTTCCTCGATCTTCGGAGCGAGCTTGTCGGCGGCAAACGCCGCGGCGCCATCGCGCACCATGCGCTCGTCCTCCGAAAGCTGGGCCTCGATCAGGAAAGGATCATCCCAGACGAATGCGTTCTTGTCGGCGGCCATGGCTCTCGGTCTCCCAAACTCATGCATGTCGCCCAAAGCTTGCCCGCGGGCCTGACCCGAGGGTGTTCGGCAGCTTGGAGATAACGACATGCATCGAAACAGAAATCTTGAAACGCGCGGCTTATCGGCTCCCGTCCTGAAAAAATCAAACGAAATAGCTTCGCCGATCCATGAGCATTGGTGATGGATCATCAATGTCGAGCGCCGCCGCCTGACCTGGCGGCGCAGCCCGGCTCGCGAAATTACTTCCGCTTCAACGCATCGGCCAAAGCGGCGCCGAACGCGCCCTGCTGCACCGGCCGCTCCGGCTGGCGTTGGGGCGCGGGCGCGCGCGGCACCGGCCTGCTGCCATTGTCGCGCGGCTTCGGTGCGCCACCGTCGCCATCCTTGCGCATCGACAGACCGATGCGCTTGCGCTTGATATCGACGTCGACGACACGCACCTTGACCACGTCGCCGGCCTTGACCACCTCATGCGCGTCCTTGATGAACCGATCGGCCAGTTGCGAGACGTGCACCAGTCCGTCCTGGTGCACGCCGATATCGACGAAGGCGCCGAAGGCGGCGACATTGGTGACAGTGCCTTCAAGCTGCATGCCGGGCTTCAGATCCTTGATGTCGTCGATGCCATCGGCAAAAGTCGCGGTCTTGAAGCCGGGGCGCGGATCGCGGCCGGGCTTTTCTAGCTCCGCCAGGATATCGCGCACCGTCGGGAGGCCGAAGCGCTCATCGACGAAGACGCGCGGATCGAGCGCCTTGAGTGCGGCGCTGTCGCCCATCAGCGAGCGAACGTCGCGCCCGCAGGCCGCGACGATCTTCTTGGCCACGCCATAGGCTTCCGGATGCACGGCGGAGGCATCGAGCGGCTCGCTGCCGTCGGGAATGCGCAGGAAGCCGGCGCATTGCTCGAACGCGCGGGGTCCAAGGCGGGAGACCTTCAACAGTTCGCGACGGCTGGCGAACGGGCCGGTCGCGTCCCGGTGCGCAACGATCGCCTCGGCCAGCGATGCGCCGAGACCCGAAACCCGCCCCAGAAGCGGCGCTGAGGCCGTGTTGAGATCGACGCCGACGGCGTTGACCGCATCCTCGACCACCGCTTCCAGCGAGCGGCCGAGGCGGTACTGATCGACGTCGTGCTGGTACTGGCCGACGCCGATCGACTTGGGCTCGATCTTGACCAGTTCGGCGAGCGGATCCTGCAGGCGCCGCGCGATCGACACTGCCCCGCGCAGCGACACATCGAGGCCGGGAAATTCCGCCGCCGCCGTTGCCGAGGCAGAATAGACCGAGGCGCCGGCTTCGCTGACGATCACCTTGAGCGGCTTCGGCCCGGACCCGGCAGGCATGTCAGCCAGCATGTCGGCCACCAGCCTTTCGGTCTCGCGGCTGCCAGTGCCGTTGCCGATCGAAATCAGCTCGACCTTGTGCAGCCGGATGAGCTTGGCCAGTTCGGCCTGCGCGCCGCGCACATCGTTCTTCGGCGGGAACGGATAGACCGTTGTCGTCGCCAGCAGCTTGCCGGTGCCGTCCACCACCGCCACCTTGACGCCGGTGCGAATGCCCGGATCGAGCCCCATCGTCGGCCGCGAGCCGGCAGGCGCGGCAAGCAGCAAATCCTTGAGATTGCGGGCGAAGACATGGATGGCTTCTTCTTCGGCCCGCTCGCGCAGATCGCGCATCAGATCGAGCGTCAGGTGCAGCGACAGCTTTATGCGCCAGGTCCAGCCGGCGACCTCCATCAGCCAGCGGTCTCCCGGCAACTGGCGGCCGATGGCGTAGGCGTCGGCGATCATCCGCTCAACCGGTTTCACCGGAGAGGCGTCATCGGCATCGACTTCGATGTCGAGCGACAGAACCTCCTCGTTGCGGCCGCGCAACATGGCCAGCGCACGATGGCTCGGCACGTTGGTCCAGCGCTCGACATGGTCGAAATAGTCGGAAAATTTCGCGCCGGCCTCCTGTTTGCCGTCGACGACGCGCGAGCGCAGGAAGGCGCGTTCCTTCATGTAGGTCCGCAATCTGCCGACCAGATCGGCATTCTCGGCGAACTGTTCGGACAGGATGTCGCGCGCACCCTCGAGCGCTGCCTTGGCGTCGGCCACGTTTTCGCTGATGTAGGCCAGCGCCAGCTCGGCGGGTACAGCCGTACGGTCGGCGAGAATAGCTTCCGCCAGAGGCCCGAGCCCGCGCTCGCGTGCGATCTCGGCCTTGGTCCGGCGCTTCGGCTTGTAAGGCAGGTAGATGTCTTCGAGTTCGGCCTTGGTGCCGGCCGCAGCGATCTTTGCTTCGAGCTCCTCGGTCAGCTTGCCCTGCTCGCGGATCGAACCAAGGATGGTGTCGCGGCGCGCGTCGAGTTCGCGCAGATAGGCGAGCCGCTCAGCGAGGTCGCGCAGCTGCGTGTCGTCGAGGCCGCCGGTGACCTCCTTGCGGTAGCGCGCCACGAACGGCACGGTCGCACCGTCGTCGAGCAAGCCGATCGCCGCCGCAGCCTGTTCGGGCCGCGCGCCGATTTCGGCGGCTATGATGGTTGCGATGCGCTTGATGTCGGCTGCCATGTCGTACCTGTCGCTAGTCGAAACGAGCAGCGACCATAGGCGCAGAGCACTGCCGCGCCAACCGCGCCATTTTCAACCCGGCGAGAGGTCCACAGGAAAGGTCGGGCTGTCTGGATGGATCAGACCATCCGGCTCAGCGCCTCGAAGAAAGAAATCATATCCAGATCGAGCGGATCGTCGACCGGTACCGGCTGCGACGACATCTTTGCGATTACAATTTCGGCCTTCGGATTGACGTAAAGCCACTGGCCGTGGATGCCGATGCCGCAGACGGCGCCGCTTGCCGCGCCCGTCTGGTACCATTTGTTGCGGTAGCGGCCACGCGGAAACAGGAACGCCATCGTGCCGCGCCGCCAGGCCTCGGCGTCACCGCCAGTTTCGGTCGTGTCGCGCACCCAGGCTTCCGGCACGACACGGCGGCCATTGGCCGTACCGCCTTGCCGCATCATCTCGCCGACGCGCGCGAGGTCGCGCGGTGTCACCGAAATGCCGCCGGCGGTGCGCGCCGTACCTTCCATGTCGACTGTCACCGAGGCGTCGCTGACGGCGCCGAGCGGCGCCCATAATTTTTCGTGCATCAGATCGGCGAAGCGCCGGCCAGACGCACGTTCGAGCAGGATGCCGAGCAGGTCGGAATTGGGCGAACGGTAGCGGAACGTCCGGCCATGCGGCTCGGCCAGGCCCTGCAGCGTCATGAGGAAAGTGGCCAGGCTCTCGGTGCCCCCGCCCGGATTCCACAGCATGGCGCGGCGGTAGCGGGCGAAGGCGCTTTCCGGATCGAGATAGGCCTCTTCGAAATCGAGGCTGACACTCATGTCGAGCACGTGCCGCACACGCGCATCGCCATAGGCCGAGCCGGCGGCTTCGGGCAGATAGCGGCTTACCGGAGCCTGCGGATCGAAAATCCCCTCGCCTTCCAATATGGCGGCAACAATGGCGGTCAGCGACTTGCTGATCGAAAAGACGATGTGGCGCGCCCCAAACTCCATATGCGGCGCGAACCAGTCGCCGACGAATTTGCCGCGTTTCATGATCGTCAGCGCGTCGGTATCGGAGCGCGCGAGAAACGCCGCGACAGTCTCTGCGCCGCCTGCAAGAGCGACCTTTTCGCCAAGTAGCCCGCCGAAATCCTGCTCCGGCGCCTCGCTGCTGCCCGGCTGTGCCGCCACGGCAGCGCTCGGCACCAGCTCGCCGACATTCTGGAACGACCACCGGCTGAACGGGCTTTCCCGCCAATTGCCGAGCAGCACCTCCTTGCGGGCAAAGCCATACCTAGTCTCGAACGCGGTCTTGCCGGCCATAGCCGCTTCCTTCCGGGTCTTTGGCGTTCTAGGCGAGCGCCGCGGCGATGGCGTGCACGGCTTTCAGTGTCGCCACCGATAGGCGACGTTAAAAAAATGCGGACAAAACGGACCCGGCCGGCGCCTGCCGCCGGGTCCATCACGATGCGGTCACTTCTGCAGTTCGGTCCAGATCTTGCTGTAGATGGCCTGCACTTCCTCGGAACACAATTTTTGCAGCTCGCCATGCGCCTTGACGTCCTCCGGGATGATGACTTCCGGCGCATCCTTCATATCGGCCGGCATGTACTTGTCGGAACCGGCAATGCCGTTGGCGTAGCGGTGGAAGGCGGATAGGCCGGCGGCATTTTCCGGATCCATGATGAAGTTCTGGAACAGCTTGGCGTTCTCGACATTCTTGGCGTCCTTCAGGACCATGACATTGTCGCTCCAGAGGCCAAAACCTTCCTTGGGATAGAAATAGTGGATCTTGGGGTTCGCCAGCCGCTGGCGAAAGGCCGAGCCGTTCCAGTCGCTGGTCGCCTTGAAATCGCCGGCGCCCATTTTCTCGATGGTATTGTATTCCATCGCGATCCAGTTCGGCTTGGCAGCAACCAGAGTGTCACGCACCTTCTTCAGCGTTTCCTTATCGCTGGCGCATTGCGCGGCGCCGACATATTTGGTCGCCGCGAACATGACGTCGTTCATTTCCGGCACGACGTTGACCTTGCCCTTCAGTTCGTCGGGTGTGTTGAAGATAATGCCCCAACTGTCTGACGGCCCCTTGTAGACATCGGTGTTCACCACGATGCCCACCGTGCCCCAGGCCCATGGCACGGAATATTTGCGGCCGGGATCGAAATCGGGATTGGCCCATTCCGGCGCCACGTTCTTGAAATTCTCCATCTTGCCGGGATCGGTCTCCTGAACGAGGCCTTCCTTGATCCAGATCGGCACGAAGGTTTGCGAAGGCACCGCGATGTCGAAGCCGGTGCCGCCCTGGCGAACCTTGGCCAGCGCCGTATCGTTCGAATCGTAATCGGTGATGGTCACCTTGACGTTGTATTTCTGCTCGAACTTCTTGATCACGTCGGGGCTGGTGTAGTTGCCCCAATTGTAGATGTTGAGTTCACCGTCGGCGCGAGCAAGGCTCGTCGAGGCGAGCAGCGCCAGCCCGATGGCGGTCGCTGATGTCTTCCAGTTCATGTTTTAGCTCCCATTTTCGATTTTCAGTCTCGTTTCCTGCTGATGAAGAAAAACAACGTCACGATGGCGACCGACAAGAGCAGGAACACGGTCGATATCGCGTTGATCTCCGGCGTTATACCTCGACGTATCTGGCCAAGCATGTAGGTCGGCAGCGTGTCCTGGCCGCCAGATTTCACGAACTCGGTGATGACGACATCGTCGAGCGAGATAACGAAGGCCAGCATCAGTCCGGCCAGAATGCCGGGCCAAAGCAGCGGCAAGGTGATGCGGCGGAACGTTTTCCACGGCGTCGCATAGAGATCGGCGGCGGCCCGTTCCAGCGTCAGGTCCATGTTCTCCAGCCGCGCCCGGATCGGCAGATAGGCAAAGGGAATGCAAAAGGCCGTATGCGCCGCGATCAGATAGCCAAGCCCCGAATAGCCGGTGAATATCTTTATGCGCGAAAAGAAGATCAGCAGCGCCACGCCGGTGACGATCTCCGGCACCATCAGAGGCTGGTTAATGGCGGCATATTTGAAGGTCAGGCCGGGATAGGGCGGCGTGCGCGTGGTGGCGAGCGCCGCCATGGTGGCGAAGACGGTGGCCAGGATCGCCGCGATGGCGCCGATCTGAAAGGAGCGCAAGGTGGCGTCGATGACTTGCGTGTTCTGCCACGCCGACTGGAACCATTTGAGCGAGAAGCCGCCCCATTCCGACGTCGAGGTCGCGGCGTTGAAGGCATAGACGACCAGCACGACGATGGGCAGATAGAGCACGACGAAGCAGGTCGCGGCGATCGCGGTGAATCCCGGCTGATGCTTGATTGCGAAGCTGCTAGCCATGACGCATCTCCGACCGGCCGGTGTTACGCACATAGGCGAGCAGCGCCACCATGACGATGATCATGACCGCGATCGACAGGGCCGAGCCAAGCGGCCAGTTGCGGCCTTGCCCGAACTGCAGCTCGATCAGGTTGGAAAGCATCATGGTCTTACCGCCGCCCAACAGGACCGGTGTGACATAGGCGCCGAGCGCCGGAATGAACACCAGGATGGAGCCGGCGATGACGCCCGGCTTGACCAGCGGGAAAATGATACGCCTGAGCACCTGGAAGCGTGTCGCATAAAGATCGTAGCCGGCTTCGACCAGCCGGAAATCGAGTTTTTCCATGCTGGCGTAGATCGGCAGCACCATCAGCGGCAGGTAGACATAGGCCATGCCGATCAGGATCGCCGTATCGGTGAACAATATCTGGATCGGCGCCGAGATGATGCCGAGCTTGAGCAGCACCGTGTTGATCAACCCCTCGTTGCGGATGATCTGCAGCACCGCGAAGGTGCGGATCAGCAAGTTGGTCCAGAACGGTATGGTGATCAGGAACAGCCAAAGATCGCGCGTCTTCTCGCTGCGCGTCGCCATGAAATAGGCGGTAGGAAAACCAAGCGCCAAAGTGGCGATCGTGGTCACGATGGCAAGCTTGATCGAGCGCCAGAAGATAGTGACATGGGCGGCAGCAATGGAAAGCGTGTCGTCGAAGATGTCGCGTTCCATGAACACCGATGTCCAGGCCTCGGGCGAGAATTGCCACTTCACGTCGCCATAGGGGCCGGGCGTCAGGAACGAATAGACCAGCACAATCAGCAACGGCCCGGTCGCTGCCAGGAAGATGATCAGCAGGGCCGGCGCGGACAGCAGCCAGCGGTCGCGGATGTCGCGTCGCTCGGCCGCCTTGGCGACTTCTTCCGCGCTCGTCATCAATCCCTCAGCACTTGCGCGGCGTCGTTGCCGATCGAGACACCGACCTTGTCGCCCCGCTCGAAACCGCAGCCTGCGCTGCGCGTGTTCTGCTGGCGCACGGTGAAGGCTTCGCCGCTGTCCAGTTGGACATGAATATGCGTGTCGGTGCCGAAATAGACGATGTTTTCGACGGTTCCGGAAAGATCGCCCTTGCCGCCGGTCAGCTTGGCGTGTTCCGGCCTGACCACCACGGTAGCATTATCCTTCGGCTGGAAGCCGTCAGCCACGGTCGCGTCGATCGTTGCGCCGGATTTGAGGGTCGCGCGCGCCTTGCCGTTGCCGATGCCGGTGATGGCCGCAGTCAGGAAATTGGTTTCGCCGATGAAGTCGGCGACGAAGCGCTCGGCCGGCTTGTCATAGATGTCCCAGGGCGTGCCGACCTGCAGGATCTTGCCGGCCGACATCACGGCGATGCGGTCCGACATGGTCAGCGCTTCTTCCTGGTCGTGGGTGACGAAGATGAAGGTGATGCCGGTCTGGTGCTGCAGCCGTTTCAGTTCGATCTGCATCTCCTTGCGCAGCTTGTAGTCGAGCGCCGACAATGGCTCGTCGAGCAACAGCACTTTTGGCTGCGGCGCCAGCGCGCGCGCCAGTGCGACGCGCTGCTGCTGGCCGCCGGAGATCTGGCTGGTGCGGCGGCCACTCAGCGCCTCCATCTTGACCAGCTTCAGCATCTCGGCGACGCGCGCCTTGATTTCGGCTTTCGGCTTGCCCAGCATCTCCAGGCCGAAGCCGATATTCTCGGCCACCGTCATGTGCGGGAACAGCGCATAGGACTGGAAGACGGTGTTGACCGGCCGCTTGAACGGCGGCAGCGGCGCGATGTCGTGGCCGTACAGCAGGATTTCGCCTTCGCTGGGAAAATCGAAGCCGGCGATCAGCCTGAGCAGCGTCGTCTTTCCGCAACCGGACGGCCCCAGCAGCGTGAAGAACTCGTTCTCGCGGATCGACACCGAAACCGTGTCGAGAGCGGCGACTTGTGCGTCCCCGGTACCGAACACCTTGCGGACGCTGCGGACCTCGATTGCACTCTTACCCGGTTGATCCGGCACGCATTACCCCATTTTCATGTCCGCTCTTGATGGCGGATCCAGTTCCCATTCGATTGTCAGCATATGCCGGTCGGCTTGGCAACCATGCATCTGGGCCTCGGTTCAGAACGCAAGCTCCGTGCCATGGTCAGCGCCACCATCAACCCTGGCAAGTGATCTTGCCGCCGCAGATGGTGCTGACCGGATGCACCTTGTGCAGCAAACCCGGTTCAGTTGCTTCGATATCGGCCGACAGCACCACCAGATCGGCCAGATAGCCTGGTTTCAGCCGGCCCTTGCGGTGCTCCATGAATTCGGCATAAGCGCCTTCGACTGTATAGCCCGCAAGCGCTTCCAACAGCGAGAAACTCTGGTCGGGAACGCCGTCTGCCCAAGGTTTGCGCAGCATCGCCGCCTGAATGCCCAGGATCGGCTCGATCCGCGACACCGGCCAGTCGGAAGCGAAGACGACATGCGCGCCCGCCTGCTTCAGCGTCCGCCAGGCATAGCTCAGCGGCCATCTTTCACGGCCGATGCGTGAAAGCGTCGGCTCCAGCGGGAAATCCATGGCGCCGGGCGGGTGCGGCGGCTGCATCGAGGCGATGACGCCGAGTTCGGCAAAGCGCGGCACGTCGGCGGCGGTAGTCACCTCGATGTGCTCGACCCGGTGACGGCTGTCGCGCCTGCCGTTCTTCCGCCGCGCCGCCTCGTAACCGTCCAGAACCGCGCGCACAGCGCCGTCGCCGATCGAATGCACGGCGACCTGCAGCCCGCGCCGGTCGGCCTCCACCGCCACCTCGGCAAGATGCTCCGGCGTGAACAGCGGCTCACCGCGCCAGCCCGGCCGGTCGGCATAGTCGTCGACCATGACCGCGGTCCAGCCTTCCAGCACGCCGTCGTAAAACATCTTGACCATGCCGGACGACAGCCATTCCGATCGGTAGGAGTTGGCCATGCTCGATGCCTTTTCCAGCTTGTCGAGCGTCATGAAGTTCTTGAAATGAAAAGGTATCTTGGTGCGGCAGAGCAGCCGCCCTACCTGCTCCAAACCGGCAAGCAGTTCGAGCTGGTAGAGATTGCCGTCCATGTTCTGGATCGAGGTGATGCCGTGGCGGGCGCACCATTCCAGCCCGCGATGCATCAGGTCGCGATCGGCCGCGACTTCGGCTGCGGAAGGGTACGGCTCGGGCTCGCCGCCTGTCGCAAGGCCGAGCCGCACGCGGTTCTGCCCGGAAAGCTCGAGGATCGGCCCAAACGCCTCGCCCTCACGCAATTCGCCGGCCGCGAGGCCGTCGGCGCCCATGACGATCTCGTTGCCGGGGCCGAGTTGCTTGCCGTGCAGGATGCCGGCCAGCTTCAGCGCCTTGGTGTTGGCCCACATCGTGTGGTGATCGGAAGCCGACATCGCGAACGGCCGGTCGGCGATGATGCGGTCGAGATGATGGCGGGTGACCGGCTCTTCCTTGGAGAGGATAGTGTAGTCGACGCCGGCCCCAAGCAGCAATTTGGCGTTCGGCCGTGCCGCAGCATAGGCGCGGATCGCGTCGCTCAGCGCATCGAAGCCATGCACGCCCTGAAGGTGCAGATTGTCGAGTTCGGCCGCGCCGCCGAAAAGATGCATATGCGCTTCGATGAAGCCCGGCACCACCGAACCGCCTTGCGCATCGATGATCTTCGTGGCCGGCCCTTTCAGCGCCTCTATGGTCCGGCGATCGCCAACCGCCAGGATATTGCCGTCCTTTATCGCCACCGCCTCGGCAGCCGGATTGCCTTCATCCATGGTCAGCACACGGGCATTGGTGACGATCAGGTCGGCATTTGAACTCATGATTACCCGCGGGTCGGTTGCGCTGCCGGCAGGCTAGACGACCGGCTGCCGGGCCAGCAAGCCATGGCTGGTTGGCCCAGCGCCTTGTGAAAGGCAGTGCAGGACGGTTAGGGTCGCCGCGTCTCACCACGGAACAATTTCATGAAGACTGTTTTTTCGCCTTTCCATGCCGGCCATTCCGGCAATGTCGAATTGATCGCCGGCGCCATCGTGCCGGCCTTTGAAAAGCCGTCGCGCGCCGAGTTCATCAGGGCGCGGGTGGAGAGCGAGAAGCTCGGTCCGATCCTGCCGCCGGAAAGCCACGACCTCGCCGCCGCCAGGAAGGTGCATGCCAGCGACTACATCGATTTCCTGCCGACCGTGTGGCCGCTCTGGGAAGCATCGGGCCGCAGCGGTTCGGCCATTCCCTTCACCTGGCCGACGCGCGGCCTGCGCGGCGACGTGCGCCCGAAAGGCATCGATGCGCTGCTCGGCTTCTACTCCTTCGACGGTGGCGCGACGTTCGTCAAAGGCACATGGGATGCGATCAAGTCGTCCTATGATGTCGCGCTGACCGCCGCCGCGCTGGTCAAGGCCGGTGAGCCTTCCGCCTTCGCCCTCTGCCGCCCGCCGGGGCACCATGCAGGGGCGGCCTTCATGGGCGGCTATTGCTTCATCAACAACGCCGCCGTCGCCGCGCAATGGTTCCGCGACCATGGCGCCGGGCGCGTTTCGATCCTCGACGTCGATTATCACCACGGCAACGGCACCCAGGAGATCTTCTATCGCCGCGGTGACGTTCAGGTGCTGAACCTGCATGGCGATCCGATGACCGAATATCCCTTCTTCCTCGGCCATGCCGACGAACGCGGCGAGGGCGACGGCGAAGGCTTCAACGACAATTACCCGATGCCCTTCGGCACCGGCTGGGACGTGTGGAACGCCTCACTCGAGGACGCTTGCACGAGGCTTTCGGCTTATGCTCCTGACGTCGTCGTGGTTTCACTCGGCGTCGACACTTTCGAGAAGGACCCGATCAGCCAGTTCAAGCTGAAGACCCCCGACTATCCCAGGATCGGCCGCCGCATCGCCAGGCTCGGCCTGCCGACGCTGTTCGTCATGGAAGGCGGCTACGCGGTCGAGGAGATCGGCATCAACGCCGTCGGCGTGCTGACCGGCTTCGAGGACCGCTAGAAGCAATTCCAGGAAATAGGGCGGTTCGTCGTTTCCGTGAAACGATGAACCGCTAGAACCGCCGGCGCCTGCAAATCATGTGGCCGCGCTCGGCGCCGCAACCGGCGGAGCCGGCCTGCGCGAGCGGCCGAGGTAATAGACCGCCGCCGCTGCGATGACGCCCGCTGCCAGGATGCCCGCCGCCAGCACCGGCCGGTACCAGAACCAGGCGATGGCCATCGTCGTCGCCCCGACCAGGATCGCCAGGAAGAACGCGATGATGCCGGTACCCATCCGCGCCATGCTGCCGAGCAAAGGAATGACGTCGAGGATGACGCCGATCGGCCCGAGCAGCAGGGCAAAGCCGATGGCCAGGAGCAGCACGCCGGCGGCGCGCAGCAGCCAGGTGATCAGCGTGTTCGCGCTGACCGCTTCGGCGAACATCTTTTCCGCCGGAACATTGCCGGTGTCGACCATCAGCAACTGGTCGCCGGCGATTGTCTGGTATGGCTCGAAGCCGCCCCCCGTCCGGCGCGCGACGACGCTGACCACGCCGAGCGGCGCCAGTTCGTAGCCGATGCGGTAGTCGCCCAGCGCCGGCGACGTGGTGTTGAAACCGAGATAGATTTTTCCGTCGACGATGTTGACCCGCTTGGTGCCGGTATAGGCGGCGTCTATGGCGGCCGACTGATCGGCAGACAGTGAGAACGTCTTGTCGCCGCCGATCAGGTCCAGCACGGGCCGGTCGAGCGTGAAAGCACCAAGCTTGCCGTCCGGAATCTGGAATTGCTTGCTGTGGATCTCCATCGGCGGATTCTCGTGGCCGTCCGGCTTCTTGAACTCCGACGAATTGATCTGGCTGTCGTCCCACACCTTCGAATAGCTGTAGGTCGTCACCGTCTCCTCGCCGCCGCCCAGCTTCTTCGTCGTCTCGGATTTCTCCTCTTCTTTCCACTGGTACATCTCGGCGCCGCGCGACAGCCGCAACCCCTGCGCCGAAATGCCGAAGTCCGGATCGGCAAGGCCGCTGCTCGCCGTCACCGCCCCGGTGACATGGACGAGCTTGCCGTCATTGGCGGCATCGACGCTGTCGGCGCCGACCGAGACCACCGCGCCCGATCCCTCGGCCAGCGAGCGCGCCGTCTGCACGGCCCGGCCCTCGTTCCAGAACAGGCCGATCACCATCAGCACGATCAGGAGCAGCCCGAAGACGACCCCGCCGACCGCGCGTTTGATCCGCCCGAACCACGAGACGGACGTCACTTCCTGAAATGAATCGCTCACTATTTCCCCATCCCCCGAAACCAGTCTCGCGAAATCCGCGCTCTGCCGCGCAGTGGCAAGCAACCGGCGTCACCCCAAACCGGCGGACGCCCATCCGTCCCGGCACCGGGAGCTTATCGCAATCGGCGAGCCGCCGATACGGCACAGTTGCGATCCGACCCGGTTTCGCGGCCGTAAAGCCCATCGCTCACCGCCAATTCATTGAATTCGTTTCCGTCAAATCGCGTTGATGTCAGATTCGTCTGCAGTTGGATTGTAGCCGAATCAGCCGTTCCTTGGGGGGCGCGGCAATCACCAAAGCTTGATGGTCCGCCACTATTCCGGAATCAGATCGGCTAGTGGGCAATGCTCCACCAGCAGGCTCTTGCAGAGTGCGTAGTCTTCGTACGCGAAAACACCTTGGTGCGCCCGTAACCCCGTTGCGTGACGTGGTGCGGCAGACGGCGAACGACAATGCGGGCAAGGCGAGGCATGCGATCAATCCGAACGCAGAGCCTGTCGGTTGGGCAGCAAAAAGTGCACCATCATCGTAGTTCGATTCGGACGGATCTCAGTATAAAAAGGAGAGATATAGGAAAAATAAATAGGACAATAAATCCATATATGCTGCCGGCTATCAAAAATACGTTCTCATATGGGTAAAATGTAGTTATTAGACAAGCGATAATATACAATACTACGTTCTTTTCGTACAATTTGTCACCAAGTATGTTCAACACAAGATATGTGTACAAAATAGCACATGTAAATATTTGTATTAAAGCCAGGTCGCTCATGCTCGCAAGCGGTCTAAAAAATACGTGAGGTATAGCCACTATGAGAATGGCAATCGACATCACCTTGAGAGCTCGCGCTTTCATTTCAGTCCCTCGGTAATTTCCTTCTGGCAATTTTCCTACGTACGGACCGCAGTTTGATCAAGTCCGAGCTGTGGAGCCTGAAGGGCCGAATTACCTTCATGCCAGCATCTGAATCGGCGCACGCAGTGGCGTGCGCTGACCGGCTCCGCGATCGCTATCTTGTTGTTGGACCATGATGTTTTTCCAGAATGCGTTCGCCCTTTGCGAAATGATGTTCTATTTTTTGAACCCACGGCTTGCGGGGCCGATGGATCGGAAGAACAAACGCATTTGAGCCCGGGAAGCATTTATGAACGACGACACACCGGAAAGCGAAAGCGCCTCGGCGCTGGCGCCGTTCCGGCACGGCATCTTCCGGGCGGTGTGGTCCGCCAGCCTCGTCTCCAATTTCGGTGGCCTCATCCAGGGCGTTGGCGCCGCCTGGATGATGACGACGATCGCCACCTCGTCCTACCAGGTGGCATTGGTCCAGGCCTCGACCACCTTGCCAATCATGCTCTTCGCGCTGCTGGCCGGCGCCATCGCCGACAGCTTCAACCGGCGCAAAATCATGCTGATCGCGCAGATCTTCATGCTGGTTGTTTCGGCTCTTCTCACCGTCTTCACCTATCTCGACCTGATGACACCGTGGACGCTGCTCGCCTTCACCTTCCTGATCGACAGCGGCACCGCGCTCAACAGCCCGTCCTGGCAGGCTTCGGTCGGCGACATGGTGCCTCGCACCAAGGTGCCGGCGGCGATCGCGCTCAACTCGATGGGCTTCAACCTGACGCGCAGCGTCGGCCCGGCGATCGGTGGCATCATCGTTGCCGCAGCAGGTGCCGCCGCGGCCTTCGCCGTCAACACGCTGAGCTATGTCGGCCTCATCGTCGTGCTGGCCCGCTGGAAGCCGGAACTGCCGGCATCGACCTTGCCGCGCGAGACGCTGGGCGCCGCAATGGGCGCCGGCCTGCGCTACGTCGCCATGTCGCCTAACATCGGCAAGGTGCTGGTCAGGAGCTCGGCTTTCGGCTTCAGCGCCGGCGCGGTCCTGGCATTGCTGCCGCTGGTCGCGCGTGACGTCGTCAAGGGTGATGCCTTGAGCTACGGCATCATGCTCGGCGCCTTCGGCATCGGGGCCGTCGGCGGCGCGCTGATCAGCGTCAGGCTGCGGCAGCTGCTGTCCAGCGAAACCATGGTGCGCATGGCATTCGCCGGCTTCGCCGTCTGCGCCTTCAACGCCGCCGTCAGCAATCATGCCTGGCAGACGTCGCTCGGCCTGCTGCTCGGCGGCGCCTGCTGGGTGACGGCGCTTTCGCACTTCAACGTCACCGTGCAGATGTCGACGCCGCGCTGGGTGGTCGGCCGCGTGCTTTCGGTCTATCAGACCGCGACCTTCGGCGGCATCGCGCTCGGCAGCTGGGTCTGGGGTGTCGTTGCCGACGCGCATGGCGCCGAAGTCGCCCTGATGGCGGCCAGCGTCGCCATGCTGGCGGGAGGCGCAATCGGCCTGCTGCTGCCGCTGCCGCAGCAGGCGGTGCTCAACCTCGACCCGCTCAACCGTTTTCAGGAGCCGCATCTGGCGCTTGATCTCAAGCCGCGCAGCGGTCCCATCGCCATCATGATCGAATATGTCATCCGCAACGAGGACGTACCGGAATTCCTCGCCACCATGGCCGAGCGCGGCCGCGTCCGCCGCCGTGACGGCGCCCGCAACTGGACATTGGCGCGCGATCTCGAAAATCCGTCGATATGGATCGAGCACTACCACACGCCGACCTGGGTAGAATATATCCGCCACAATCGGCGCGCCACCTACGCCGACGCGGTCATCGGCGAGCGTATAAGGGCGCTGCACAGCGGCAACGAGCCACCGCGCGTCCGCCGCATGATCGAGCGCCCGACGACTGCCGGCACGGCGCTGGTCATGCCGAAGGGACCGATCGAGCATTAAAGCATTTTGCAGCCAAGGGAATCACTTGACGTCGCAGAAATGTGGTTAAAACAAATAGATAAAGCGGGATGCACCGTTCAATTTGAACGCATCCCGCTCCAGCGCAATTCCAGGAAAAGTGTGAAACGGTTTTCCGTCCGGAAGAGACAGAGCGGTTCGCCGTTTCCGTGAAACGATGAACCGCTCCAGCCACCCTGACGCCCTTCCGCTGGCGATTCGACTACATGAGCTCTATGACGAAATAATCGCCCTGCTGTATCCACTTTACCAGGAAGTTGATCGTCAGGTCGGTACCGCTCCAATGCATCTCGACGGTTGATGGAGACGGCTTTATGAGGCCTCCCTCGATAAAGTCACTCGACCTCGTCCCAGATACGCCTGAGATGAAATTGAAATCCTGGAACTGGAATGTGACCTCGCAGCTGAGAGTGAACGGCGTGAACCCGCCGCCGGCCGGCTTGGGCAACGCGAACTGAACCAACGCCGGCTCTGCGTTCGGCTTTTCGGTCTTTGAAAAGCTGCCGGATGGCCCCTGCAGGTGCCAGGTGATTTCAGTGATTTCTTTCTTGCTGGCGTTGAACCAGAGACCCGTTGCTATCGTCAGCATCGCCGGCTTGACGACCGGCGCCGCGGTAAGGGGAATACTGATGGTCTCGGTCTTGTAGCCAACGGCTGCAACTTGCAAGCTGACCGATGCTTGGCCGGTCGGCGGAGATAGCGTGAACGGTGTGTTGGTGGCCCCGACCACCGTGCCCCCTTGCGATATGGTCCCGCCAACCGATTGGTACTTGTTGTCGGCGTCGACTGCTTTGATGGTTATCGTCGCCGGCCGGCCCGCTATCAGGGACGGGGGAGCCGCGGAGAGCAACATTTCCCCGAGGGTGACATTGACGGGAACTCTGGTGAGCGGAGACATCTTCGTGCACAATGTCTGCATCACCGTAATTTGGTCTTCCACCTTGAGCTCGCCCACGTAAATCGCAAAGAAGAACGTCGTCCAACCAAGTGGCATATCGCTGGCCCGCCACTTCCCGTTCACGAACACATGCACGCGCGCCCCGGGGATTACGCCCGATACGCCAATTAACCGCTGGAAGACCCGCACGGGCTGTTGAATATCCGGCGTCTTGAGTGGGGTCAGATCGGATACTTTGATCGGGGGCCCGACCCTAAGCGCGGGGGGCTGACAAGTAAGCTCCAGCTCGGCGTGAATGTGCTCGCCGGCGCGCAATGGCCGAAATGTCTCGACCCAGACGGCGCCGCCAAAACTGAATACGGGCTTGCTGATTACAGGAGAATCAGGCGCATCCGAGTATAAACGTACGACCGCAGCGTCGACGCTGTTGACGAAAGCGCCGCTTGCACATTCAAATGCAGGCTCCATGACGGTCGGCGGAAATATGCTGCCCTGGTAAGACCCTACCACCAGCAACTTATCCGATGTGGCTGTCTTGCCGCATAGCTCCTGGATGACGACGAGCGATGGAAACGGCGGCGAGGCCGGGATCAGGGCCGACACGTCGGGAATCCAGTATTGGCCGGAACTCACATCCTCGCCGACTCCGATTCTCCCGAGCACGGTAGCTGCACCCGAAGTCGGATCGACAAGTTGGATCGTCAATGTCGCGCCGGGCTCGAGGTTGGAAATAGGCAAAGCACGGGCTGCCGGGCAGGAATACTGTGCGGTCCCGATTACGGGCTTTCGAACCGGCAAGGTTTCGTCGACGATCACCGGAGGGGCAGACGACGGACTTGATGCATTGCAGCGCTCGAAGTGCTGCGTGGCGCTGAAGACGTCCGGATTATGCGCGGTGCGGCCGAGCAGCGCTAGCAGGTTTGCACCAACGAAAGGATATTCCAGCACGTCGCCATTGAAGTGGACTTTGGTGGTGGCGCCTTGAGCCAACCCCCTGACGGGTACTGCTTGCGCACAGCCAGGAACTGGGCCGACCGCCGGTGCCGGCATGGTATTTTCCCGATACGGCGTCGGTTCGGCGGGCAAGCTCGGGGTCTGACTGCTCTTCACTAGTCCGCCGGGCGTCTGAACGGACTGCATCGCGTTAAGGACATCATTGGCCTGGATCGGCCCGCGTATGCGCACGGGTACGACATTTCCGCGTGCGGTATCGCTGCCAATCGATACGCCGCCGTTGAAAATCTCGACCGTGGCGCCAGGATAGGCTGCGCCTATCAGCACCCAGTCGACGCACTCGTGCACCTGGCTCAAATACACCAATGGGCCAAGCGTCGAGGGATACCCGAGCACGACGATCGGGACCGGGCTTGGGTCACTGGTTTCGGCGCCGAGTGTCCAGCGTGCGGTCAGCGCATCCCCCACGTTGAGGGAGCCTGCGGTGATTGGTACAAAAGTGGTGGTTGTGGCGCCGGCATCTACGGCAGGGACAGGTATGCCGTTTACCAAGAGGGAAATGCTCGACCCGGGAAGCGGCCCATCGATACGTACCGAGGTATTCAAGACCGACACGGGGCCGATCACAATTGGTGCAAGAAGCGTGCTCATATTCGTTCCCCTCTATACCGCGCAGACATGTCGCCTGGTTCGAAACAGGACGTAGAGGGAGCGCACTTACGGATGACTTACGGATGGGTCGGCGCGGTGCTGGACTGCGCGCGTCCGCCGCATGATCGAGCGCCCGACGACTGCTGGCACGGCGCTGGTCATGCCGAAGGGACCGATCGAGCATTAGTGGCTGGCGGTGCGTCCAGTGGACGAGCAAAATGAAATTGCGGCGCCTGGCCTAATCCGCGAATGCACGAACAGGATGGCCATTGTGAAGAGACGGTTATATCAGTTGATGTGACTATGACCACTAAGGGGAGACGATGCGCTACATACGTCCGCTTTCAATGGAAGATGCCGTTGGCCAGTTGGCCGGATCAGTCGGCACGGCCGCCATCCTCGCCGGAGGCAGCGACCTCTTGGTGCGAATGAAAGGCGGCTTTATCGAACCCGACCTGATCGTCGACATCAAGGCGATCGACGGGCTTGGCGAGATCAGGGAAACAGCCGAGGGCTTCAGCATCGGCGCGGCGGTCCCCTGCGCATTGCTGGGCGAGAACGCGGCCCTGCAGAAGGCATGGCCTGGCGTCGTCGAAGCGGCCAAGCTGATCGGCTCGAAGCAGGTGCAGGGACGCTGCACCATCGTCGGCAATCTGTGCAACGCCTCGCCGGCCGCCGACAGCGTGCCGGCGCTGGTGGCCGCTGGCGCCAAGGCTGTGGTCGTCGGCCCGGGAGCCAGGCGCACGATTGCCGTGGAAGCGGTGCCGACTGGGCCGGGCAAGACGTCGCTGGCCAAGGGCGAGATCATCGAGGCAATCCTGCTCGACAGCCGTCTGCCGCGTTCGGGCGATGCCTATCTGCGTTTCATTCCGCGCACAGAGATGGACATCGCGGTGGTAAGCGCCGGCGTGAACTTGACGCTCGATGAGCAAGGTCGCGTCAAATCCGCCCGTCTGGCGTTGGGCGCCGTGGCGCCGACGGTGATTCTGGTCGAGGAGGCCGCCGAGGTTCTCATCGGCTCCAAGCTGGACGAAGCCACGCTGGAGAGGCTCGCCAAGGTCTGCTCAGGGGCCTGCCGCCCCATCGACGACAAGCGGGGCACCATCGAATTCAGACGGAAAGTTGCGGGTGTGCTGGCCAGGCGGGCCGCCACGACCGCCTATGCACGCGCAGGAGGCAAATGATGGCTGGTGTGGCAGTATCAACGACAATCAACGGCGACAATGTCGAGTTCCTTTGCCAGCCGGACGAGACGCTGCTTGATGTCCTGCGCGATCGCCTGGGGCTGACGGGCGCCAAGGAAGGCTGCGGCACCGGCGACTGCGGGGCCTGCAGCATCATCCTCGACGATCGGCTGGTGTGCTCGTGCCTGGTGCTCGGCGCGGAGGCCGAGGGCCGGCACGTCGAGACCATCGAGGGCATGGCGCATGGCGACAGGCTGCATCCCCTGCAGCAGAAATTCCTGGAACACGCCGCACTCCAATGCGGCATCTGCACGCCGGGCTTCTTGATAGCGGCGAAGGACCTTTTGGCCAAGAACCCCGATCCGACCGAGGAGGAGATCCGCTTCGGCCTCGCCGGGAACCTCTGCCGCTGCACCGGCTATGACAAGATCGTGCGTGCCGTTCAGGACGCCGCCAGCGTGATGAAGGGAGCATGACGATGAATTTCGATCCGCGTTACTCCGGACGCAATTTCACCTCTGTCGGCACGCGTCCCATCCGTCCCGACGGCGTCGACAAGGTGACGGGCCGCGCACGCTATGGCGCCGACTTCAACATGGCCGGGCAACTGGTCGGGCGCGTTCTCAGAAGCCCCCATGCGCATGCCACGATCAGGAAGATCGACACGTCGAAGGCGGAGAAGCTCGCCGGCGTCAAGGCCGTGATCACCGCGGCCGACCTGCCCGACCTCACCGACGGCGATGCCGCCATGTACGACATCCTCGACAACTGCATGGCGCGCAAGAAAGCGCTCTATGACGGCCATGCCGTGGCCGCGGTGGCTGCGGTCGATGCCCGCACGGCGAGGCAGGCACTGAAGCTGATCGAGGTCGACTACGAGGTGCTGCCGCATGTCACCGACGTCGACGAGGCGATGAAGCACTCCGCACCTCTGGTCAACGACGCCATCTTCACCGAGGGCCTCGAGCAAAAGGCCGTCAAGCCGTCCAACGTCACCAAGCGCACCCAGTATGGCCATGGCGACATCCATGAAGGTTTCGGCCAGGCCGATTTCGTCGTCGAACGCTCCTTCAAGACCGAGCAGACGCACCAGGGGTATATCGAGCCGCATGCCTGCGTGGCCAATGTCAGCTCCGACGGCACCGCCGACCTGTGGGTCTGTACGCAAGGCCATTTTGTCTACCGCCAGCACTGCGCCCAACTGCTTGGCATGGAAGCCTCGAAGCTGCGCGTCACCTCCTCGGAGATCGGCGGCGGTTTCGGCGGCAAGACCCATGTCTGGGCCGAGCCGGTGGCACTGGCGCTGTCACGCAAGGCCGGGCGGCCGGTCAAGCTGGTCATGACGCGCGACGAGGTGTTCCGCGCCTCCGGCCCGACCAGCGCCACCTCGATCGATGTTCGGATCGGCGCCCGCAAGGACGGCACGATCACGGCGGCCGAGGCGACGCTGCGCTATAGCTGCGGCCCCTATGCCGGCACGTGGGCCGAGATCGGCGCCATGACCGCCTTTGCCTGCTACAAGCTCGAGAACGTCAGGACGGTCGGCTACGAAGTGCTGGTCAACCGGCCCAAGACCGCGGCCTATCGCGCGCCGTCGGCTCCAATGGCGGCGTTTGCGGTGGAAAGTGCGGTCGATGAGCTGGCCAAGGAGATCGGCATGGACCCGGTCGAGTTCCGGATCAGGAACGCGGCGCAGGAAGGCACCAGATCGTCCTATGGACCGGTATACGGCCCGATCGGCATCGGGCCGACGCTGGAGGCGGTGAAGAACCATCCGCACATGAAGGCGCCGCTCGGCAAGAACCAGGGCCGCGGAATGGCCTGCGGCTTCTGGTTCAATTTCGGTGGCCAGACCTGCACCGACCTCAACATCGGCATGGACGGCTCGGTCTCCCTTGCCGTCGGCACTGTCGATGTGGGTGGTTCCCGCGCGTCGCTGTCGCTGGTCGCGGCGGAGGAGCTCGGCATCCCCTATGAGCAAATCAAGGCGGTGGTCGCCGATACCTCCAGCCTCGGCTACAACGATATGACGGACGGCAGCCGCGGCACCTTCTCCTCCTCCATGGCGACGATCTCGGCCGCTCGCAACGCCATCAAGGTGTTGCGGGAACGCGCCGCACAGATGTGGGACATTCCCGTCGACGACGTGGTCTGGGAAAAAGGTCACGCGATTGCCAAGGGCGAGAAATACGGCAACCTTGCAGCATTGTCGCTGAAGGAGATCGCAGCCGCGTCAGGGAAGACGGGGGGACCGATCGCAGGCCACAGTGAGCTCGTCGCCGACGGCGCCGGCGTCTCCTTCGCCACCCATATCTGCGATATCGAGGTGGATCCCGAGACAGGCTCCACCAGGGTGCTGCGCTACACCGTCGTTCAGGACGCCGGCAAGGCGGTGCATCCGACCTATGTCGAGGGGCAGTACCAGGGCGGTGCCGCACAAGGCATCGGCTGGGCGCTCAACGAGGAGTATATCTACGGCAAGGACGGGCGGCTGCAGAACCCTGGCTTCCTGGATTACCGGATCCCGGTCTGCTCGGACCTGCCGATGATCGACACACAGATTCTCGAGATCCCCAATCCTAACCATCCTTACGGGGTGCGCGGCGTCGGCGAGACCTCGATCGTGCCGCCGCTGGCGGCGATCGCCAATGCGGTGTCAAACGCCGCGGGCGTGCGCATGACGCATATTCCGATGTCGCCGCCGCGCATCCTGGCGGCGCTCGAGGCGGAACGGGGAGGCTGATGGTCGAAGTAACGCTCTGGGGGTCGCTCGGCGCGATCGCCGGAGGCAAGAGCAAGGTCGAAATCGAGGCGAATGACATAAGGGAGCTGTTCAGGAAACTGGCTGAACAGTATCCCGGCCTCGAGCCGTACATCGATCGCGGCATCGCCGTCGCCATCGACGGGACGATCTATCGCGATACCTGGTCGAAGGAACTGCCGGAAGGCGCGGAGATTTTCCTGCTGCCGCGTCTTGCCGGGGGATAACTGGACAACCCTGTCCTGCCCTGTCCTATCCGATGACGACCAAGACATGGCCTGGGCTCGAGAAAAACCTCGGCTATCCACGAGAATTCTTGGCCAGTTCAGCCTGCGAGTTTGGCTCCTTTTCGATGACTGCTTCTGTGTCAATCACAGACATAGAGGCGAGCGAGCTACACGTCTGCTTTGAGGCGGTGAACGAACCCGCTGCGCGGGAGGGCGCCTGCGGCTGAGGTTAGGGGGCACAGGCCGAGCATCGCGCCTGCATTGAGCGTCGCACGGCAGCGGCAGAGCATGACGGGCTTCTTCAATAAGGAGCCCGACCATGCAGCACTCCCATCTCGACACACTCGTCAGCCCGCTGCGCCAGCGGTTGATCGACGACATGAACCTGCGGCGTTTCTCACGCGAGACGCAGCGCAACTACCTCCGCGACATCGGACGCCTGGCGACATTCCTCGGGCGCTCACCGGACACGACGACCGCCGACGACCTGCGCCGGTTCCAGATCGAGCAGCAGGAGGACGGCGTCCCCGTGCCGACGATGAACAGCATCGTGTCGGCACTGCGCTTCTTCTTCACCCACACGCTCGACCGCCCGGATCTGGCGCGCAGGCTTGTCCGGCTGGCGCATCCGCGCAACCTGCCCGTGGTGCTCAGCCGCGACGAGGTGGCCCGGCTGCTCAACGCCACCACGTGTCTCAAGCACCAGGCCGCATTGTCAGTCGCCTATGGCGCGGGCCTGCGCGTCGCCGAGGTGTCGATGCTGAAGGTTGCCGACGTCGACAGTGAGCGCATGCTGCTGCGTGTCGAACGCGGCAAGGGCGGGCGCTATCGCAACGCGATGCTCTCGGAGGACCTGCTGACGCTTCTGCGTGAGTGGTGGAAGGTCGGGCGGCGGCAGGGCGTGATGCACCGCGACGGCTGGCTGTTCCCCGGGCAGCACGCGATGAAGCCGATCAGCACCCGGCAGCTCTATCGGATCGTCGTCGAGGCGGCCCGGGCCGCCGACATTGCAAAACGGGTCGGGCCGCACACGCTGCGTCACAGCTTCGCGACCCACCTGCTAGAGGACGGCACCGACATCCGGATTATCCAGGTCCTCCTCGGGCACGCCAAGCTGAACAACACGGCCCTCTACGCCAAGGTCGCGACCCGGACGGTTCGCACGGTCACGAGCCCGCTCGACAAGCTCGGCCTGTTCAGGCCAGCAGAGATCTCGCCGGACGGCTGAGCCGTGCGCGCTTCCATCGAGGTCGCCGACATCTTCCGCGCAGCCGGGTCTGCGTATCGGGCCGCCCAGACAGGTCACCTGAGCCTTCTTCAGCTCAAGGTCATGTCGGCGATCGAGAACTGCCGCACCGCAGCGCTCGGCGGTCACGTTGAGGCCTGCAAGGACTGCGGCCAATGGCGCATCGCCTACAACTCCTGCCGCAACCGGCACTGCCCGAAGTGCCAGGGCAAGGCGGCGCGGACATGGCTTGCCGAGCGCGAGGCCGACCTGCTGCCGGTCGGCTACTTCCACGTCGTGTTCACGCTGCCCGCTGAGGTCGCCGACATCGGGTTCCACAACAAGGCCCTCGTCTACGACCTTCTGTTCAAGGCGGCGTCGGAGACGATGCTGACGATCGCAGCCGATCCAAAACACCTCGGCGCGCGCATCGGCATCACCGCCGTGCTCCACACCTGGGGATCGGCGATGACCCACCATCCGCACGTGCACATGATCGTGCCGGGCGGCGGCATCGCACTGGGCGGAAGCCGATGGGTCTCCTCGCGGCCGGCCTTCCTGCTCCCGGTGCGCGTGCTCGGCAAACTGTTCCGACGGCTCTTCCTCGCCCGGCTGGTCGCTCTGCACGACGCCGGGCGGCTCGCCTTCTTCGGATCGCTGGTGCACCTGTCCGATCGACGCGCATTCCTGCACCACCTTGCTCCTGTTCGGAAGAAGTGTTGGGTGGTCTACGCCAAGGCGCCGTTCGCCGGGCCGGAGGCGGTGCTCGCCTATCTGTCGCGCTACACCCACCGCGTGGCAATCTCGAACCGCCGCCTGATCGGCTTCGATGAGGCCGGCGTCACCTTCCGCTACAAGGACTACCGTCGCGACGGCGCTGACATGCAGCAGGTAATGACGCTTGCTGCCGAGGAGTTCATCCGCCGCTTCCTGCTCCATGTGCTGCCGCGCGGCTTCCATCGCATTCGGCACTACGGCTTGCTCGCCGGCTCTGCCCGCAAGGCCAGCCTCGCGCTCGCCCGCCAACTCCTAAATGTCGCCGCGCCGCCCGATGACGACACACCGGGCGAACCGGACGACTTCCGCCCGCCATGCCCCTGCTGCGGCGGACGCATGATCATCATCGAGACGTTCGAACGGTGGAGACAGCCACGCGGACCGCCCGCCTCAAGAGCGCCGAACCGGGAGACCGCCCCATGATCCGGCATGACATCATCCAGATTCAGGCCTCAGGCATCCAGCCTCCGGCAACGGACCCACGCGTGTCCATGGTGACTATCGCAACCGACGGAGTCGCGACGAGCCACGTGCACGGCCGGCTAAACCGCGCGGAGGCACAACGAAGCGGCCTGTCCGCATCCACCCCCGCGCTTCCCAGCGGCGGTTGAGTTATCGCCGACATCGGCCGCAATTCGAAATCCCCATAGCCGTCGACTGTGGCCCGCGGGTTCCTTTCGTGAAGAGTTTCGTACGCCTGCCGGCGCCCGAAACTCTTCACGAAAGCAGCCGCCCGCAGCGTAGAAGTCAAATGGCTTGGGTCAGAACCTACCATTTACCAATGTCAGCTTCATGATCCATAGGCGCAGTCTTGGGGTCAGATGCGATGGCGGAGCGCCTCAACGATCACCGCCATCGCAGGCGAGAGCTGTCGCCTGCTCGGGTAGTAGAGGTGATAGCCCGCAAATGGCGGACTCCAGTCGTCAAGCACGAGCCTAAGGCATCCCTTGGCGATGTGGTGGCTGACGAGGTTTTCCGGGACATAGGCGATTCCGAAACCGCTTATCGCAGCCTCGATCATGGGAATGGACGAATTGAAGGTGAGTTGGCCTTCCACCCGCACACGAAGGTCGCGGCCATCCCTGGCGAATTCCCAGGCATATAATCCGCCGAACGTCGCCTGCCGCATATTAATGCAGTCATGATCGACCAGATCCTGCGGTGCGGTCGGAACCGGATGGCGGGAAAAGTACTCCGGCGAAGCCACGGCCACGAGCCTCCAATCCGGCCCGATGCGCACTGCTATCATATCCCTGTCGATGCTCTCACCAAGCCGCACGCCTGCATCGAAACGCTCCTCCACAATGTTCTTCATGCCGTTGTCGCTGTAGAGCTCGACGCACACGTCAGGATAGTCGCTGAGCAAGGGCTGCAGCTTCGGCCAGACGGTCGTCTGGAGCGCATGGTCGGACAGCGTGATGCGGACCGTTCCAGAGGGCTTGTCGCGAAAGGCCACCAGGCTTGCAAGGTCGGCTTCGATTTCCTCGAAGCGGGGAACAAGAGATTGGAAAAGTCGCTCGCCGGCCTCGGTCGGAGCGACGCTCCGCGTCGTACGTGTCAGCAGGCGGACGCCAAGACGACCTTCAAGCTCCTTGATTGTCGAGCTCAGGGTCGACTGCGAGGTTCCGAGCTTGGCCGCCGCCTTGGTGAAGCTGCGCTCCCGGGCGACCGCCACGAACCAGAGCAGATCCTTCATCCCATCGCGCTGCATAGGGCACCTCCCGTCGGACATTTATATCATGAGCAGATAAGTCCATGCGAATTACTTAGTCTAATAGAATGGGTTCCTCTGCAATATCTTCTGGCATCGCGACGGGGATTGGCGGCTGATCCGCCCGGTCGCCTAGCAAGGATGCCAATTATGGAAACGACCTACGACACAAGGCTTGTCGAAGACCGCGCCGCATGGGGCGCGGTGCTGTCGATGGCTCTGTGTGTTTCCGTGCTCATCGCATCGGAATTCATGCCGGTCAGCCTGCTGTCGCCGCTCGCGGCCGATCTCGGCATCACCGCGGGCCGCACGGGACAGGCGATCTCGATTTCGGGCGCTTTCGCCGTCGTGACCAGCCTGCTGGTCGCCGGCCTCACGCGCCGGATCGACCGCCGACTGGTCGTGACCGGCTTCACCCTTCTCCTGATCGTGTCCGGGCTCGCTGTCACCTTCGCGCCGAACTACGCGTTCCTCATGGTCGGCCGGGCGCTGCTCGGCATCGCGATCGGCGGGTTCTGGTCGATGTCGACCGCGATCGTCATGCGCCTCGTGCCGCAAGACATGGTTCCGAAGGGTCTCGCCATGCTAAACGCTGGCAATGCCATTGCGGCCACCATCGCCGCGCCGCTGGGCAGTTTTCTTGGCGCCTATGTCGGCTGGCGCGGCGCTTTCTTCCTCGTCGTGCCGCTTGGGCTCCTGGCGCTGGTCTGGCAGTGGACTAGCCTGCCGGCGCTGCCCCCGCGCCGGAGGAAGCGTCCAGGCAATCCGCTGGCGCTCCTCGGCCGTCTTCCTGTCGCCACCGGCATGGCGTCGATCATGATGCTGTTCATGGGCCAGTTCGCGCTCTTCACCTATCTGCGGCCCTTCCTCGAGAGCGTCACTAGGCTCGACATCGCCGCGCTTTCGGCGATCCTGCTGGCGATGGGGCTGGCCGGGGTGCTCGGCACCCTCTGCATAGGCCGGCTTTTGCGCACGCGCCTGTTTAGCATCCTCGTCGTCATCCCGCTGGTCATGGCCGCGTTGGCCGTAGCGCTCATCGCCTTCGGTACGCTGCCGATTCCTACAGCGCCGCTGCTCGTTGCCTGGGGCTTCTTCGGCACGGCCGCGCCCGTTGGCTGGGGCACCTGGCTCTGCCGCACGTTGCCGGACGACGCGGAGGCCGGCGGCGGGTTGCAGGTAGCCGTCATCCAGCTCGCCATCACCGGCGGCGCCGCCATCGGCGGCACGCTCTTCGATACGGTCGGCTGGTGGGGTGCATTCACTTTCGGCGCGGTGCTGCTCTGTGGATCGGCGCTCGCCGCCTTTGCAGCATCGCATTTGGCCCGGAGGTCGCAGCCATGACGGCAGCCATGACGATCGACCGTCCGGACCTCAGCCGCCGCGCGTTGCTCGGCGGCGCGCTCGCGGCAACGGTCCTGCCGCGGGCCGCCCGCAGCCAGCAGGGCAGCCAGGAGCCCACCGACATGAAGATCAAGATGATTTTCAATGGCCGGACCATGACCGCCACGCTCTACGACAATCCGTCGGCGCGCGACTTCTTCACCATGCTGCCGCTCAATCTCACCATCGACGACTACGCGCATAACGAGAAGATTGCCTATCTGCCGCGCAAGCTGACCGAGGAGGGCAGCGGCCCGTTCGGCAACGAGCGGCCATACGACCTTTGCTACTTCATGCCCTGGGGCAATCTCGCCATGTTCTACACCGACTACCGCCATCCCGGGCTGATCAGGCTCGGCCGCTTCGACGCGGCCGAAGAGGCCCTACGCGTAAGCGGCAAGTTCCCGCTTCGCATCGAACGCATCTGACAGGAGATCACCATGGATATTCTTCGCGCAGGCACCAGGCCGTCTGGCAAGGGGCCTTCCGACTGGTTCACCGGCACGGTCCGGATCGATCCGCTGTTCAACCCGTTCGACGCCGCGCGCGTGCAGGGCGCGCAGGTGACGTTCGAGCCGGGCGCCCGCACCGCCTGGCACACGCATCCGCTTGGACAGACGTTGATCGTCGTCTCCGGCCTCGGCCTCGTTCAGAGCGAGGGCGGGCCGGTCGAGGAGGTCCGTCTCGGTGACGTTGTCTGGTTCGCACCCGGCGAGAAGCATTGGCACGGTGCCTCACCCGAGACGGCCATGATCCACATTGCCCTCCAGGAGGTCAAAGACGGCAAGGTGGTGGACTGGCTGGAACACGTCAGCGACGCCGACTACGGCGCCTGACATCGATTGAACGAAAGGAAAGCAAAATGCTCGCAACCGTTCTTCATAAGCCCGGCGACATCCGCTGCGAGGAAGTCGAAGACCCAAGGATCCTTCGCCCGACGGATGCTATCATCAAGCTCTCGGCGAGCTGCATCTGCGGCTCGGACCTGTGGCCCTATCGCGGGCTGCAGCCGGTCAACGGCCCGATGCATATGGGCCACGAATATTGTGGCATCGTCGTCGAGGTCGGCGCAGAGGTGCGCACGGTCCGTCCCGGCCAGTTCGTCGTCGGCTCGTTCTGCCTCTCCGACAATACCTGCCCGCATTGCCGCTTCGGCTTCCAGTCGTCCTGTGTGCAGCGCGAGTTCATGTCGGGCGCGCAGGCGCCTTACGCCCGCGTGCCGTTGGCGGATGGCACACTGGTCGCCACCGCCGAGGTGCCGCCGGCCGAACTCATCCCCGACCTGCTGGCTGTGTCCGATGTGCTCGGCACCGGCTGGTATGCGGCCGACGCAGCCGAGGTCCGAGAAGGATCGACGGTGGTGGTGGTCGGCGACGGTGCGGTCGGCCTGATGGGCGTGCTTGCGGCCAAGGAGATGGGCGCCGAGCGCATCATCGCCATGAGCCGGCACGCCAGCCGCCAAAAACTCGCCCGCGAATTCGGCGCGACCGACATCGTCGCTGAGCGCGGCGAGGAAGGTGTGGCCCGGATCAAAGGGCTCACTAAGGACGTCGGCGCGGACTCGGTGCTGGAATGCGTTGGCACGGCGGAATCCTTCGACCAGGCGCTGGCCTGCTCTCGCCCCGGCGGCACCATCGGCTATGTCGGCGTGCCGCATGGCGTGAGCTTCGATGGCCAGAATCTCTTCTTCGGCCAGAAGCGCATGCTGGGCGGCCCCGCGCCGGTGCGCCGCTTCCTGCCCGACCTCATGGACCGTGTGCTCAAGGGCAGGATCAAGCCCGGCAAGGTCTTCGACCTCAAGCTGCCGTTGGCCGAGGTCGCTGAAGGCTACCGCGCCATGGACGAGCGGCGCGCCATCAAGGTCATGCTTTCGGTGTAAGCGAAGATTGGGCGGACGGCCTGTCCGCACCCACAAACCAGAAAAAGGACAACGACATATGACGATGAGATTGAAGATCGCTGCCCTTGCGCTTGCGCTTTCGGTCGCCACGCCGGCTTTCTCCCAAGAGTCCCCGATCATTGGCGCATGGCGCATGAGGTCGCTCGAGGCCGGTGCCGAGGGAAACCTCAAGCCCGTGACATATTCCGGCCAGGTCATCTTCACCGAGGCCGGCACCCTCTCGGTGCAGGCCCAGAACCCCGACGCTAAGGCGCCGGACACGCCTTACACGGCGAATGGCTACGAAGCCTATTACGGGCCGGTCGCCATCAACGACCAGGACAAGACCTTCGTCATCACGATCGAGTCCTCCCTGGTCCGCAACCTTGACGCCGGACAATCCGGCCGAAGGCTGGCGCGTGACCTACGAACGTTACTGATCGGAACAGCCCGGCTGTCAACGTGTTATCGGTGGCCACAATGGCCCGGACTTCTGACCGAAATGGCGCGATGGCGGAACTGGTGCCAATCATGGCGGCTGTCTTCGCCGGCTTCCTCCTGATCGGCTTGGCACTACCCGTCCTGCCGCTGCATCTTCACCAGCAGCTCGGCTTCGGCCCCTTCGCAGTCGGGCTGGTGACGGGTAGCCAGTTCGTCGCCTCGATGCTGTCGCGCATTGGAGCCGGAAATTATGCCGATGGGCGCGGCGGCAAGCGGGCCGTCGTCGTCGGCCTCATTGCCGCTGTCCTGGCGGGGTTCATTTACCTCGGCTCGCTGGCATTGCTCGACCGGCCGGTAGCGTCCGCATCGGCGCTCTTCGCCGGCCGGGCGGTACTGGGCGCGTCTGAGAGCTTCATCATCACAGGCGGCGTCGCCTGGGGCCTCTCCCTTGCGGGCGGACAGAACTCCGGAAAGGTCATAGCCTGGGTGGGCACGGCGATGTTCGCGGCGCTCGCGCTAGGCGCGCCGATCGGATCTGCGCTTTACGCGGCGAGCGGCTTCGCCGCGATCGCACTCGCGACGGTCGGCCTGCCACTTGCGACGCTGCTTGCCATCCTGCCTATGCGTGGCACCAGCCTCGCCGCGAGCGCCGCGCGACAGTCATGGACGAGCGTGGCGCAAGCGGTCTGGCTTCCCGGCGTCGGAGCTGCTTTCAGCAGCCTTGGCTATGGCGCAATCCTGTCCTTTGGCGCGCTGCTCTTTGCCGAACGCGGCTGGCAGCCGGTCTGGCTTCCCTTCACCGCTTATGCCGCGTCGCTGATCGCGGCAAGGCTGTGCTTCGGCCACCTGCCTGACAGGTTAGGGGGCGCGCGCGTCGCCGTGATCTTCGTGGCGGTCGAGGCTGCAGGGCTGATGCTGATCTGGCTTGCGCCCGGGCCCGTTCTCGCCGCCATCGGAGCGGGCCTGACTGGCCTCGGCTACTCGCTGGTCTATCCCGGTTTCGGTGCCGAGGCCGTAAGCCATCTTCCACCACGCAGCCGCGGCCTGGCCATGGGACTCTACACCGTCTTCCTCGACGTGGCGCTCGGCTTCGGCAGTCCGGCGCTCGGCTTGGTCGCTGGGTCGGCCGGGCTGCAATTCGTCTTCTTCGCCGTCGCGACGGCGACGCTTCCGGCGTTGGGCATCGCTCTGCTGCTGGGTCGCCGTAACGCTCCACTATAGAGCCGGATAGTCTGGGCTCGAGATGTCGCGCAACTACGATCGCTCCCGCCCCGCCCACGACCTTTTCGCCTCCGACATTATTGGCTTTGATCCAGCACTCGGCGATCAGCAGATCATCGCCTACCTGCTGCCGCTCAAGCAGGTCGAGAGCAGCCGCGATCGATAATGTTCGACCGCCGTTTGGATGGACGGAGGCATCATCTCGCTTCCGGATGCTGTCCGCAGCTTCCACCGTTTGTCTCGATGCGAGCAGATCCTAGTCTTTCGTATAGTCAGGCTCAAAACGAGTCGGCAGGTTGTCGGCGAATTTCAACCAAGGGAGCTTCTCCTCAAAAGCGACATGCAGCGTAGGTGCAAATTTTTCTGGCTCCTCCATCGCTGCCGCAAAAAAATGCATGACATCAGACATATTCTTTGAGCGGAAGGACAGCGGCGTGCCACAGTGATCGCAAAATGTTCTTTCCACACCGGGAGAAGAGTTGAATACCTTCGGTAGCTTGCCCAGCCATCGCCATTGGCCGTTCAAGACGCCAATATAGGAGGTCATCGGCGCAGAACATTGCCGCCGACAACTTTCACAATGACAGACCACGCAGGCCTGTGCCGGGCCATCGACTTCAAAGGCAATAGCGCCACATAAGCAATGACCACGCATGCAAATTCTCCTTGAGCCAACAAGGACAGCTTCATGCCTGGGCGTGAGGGAGGCGCCATGAAATGCGTCGAGCTGGCGCCCAATTCCGACATTCGGCGCTGGCGATTGTCCTCGCGTGCGCGAGGCGTTGCCTCCAAGCTGCCTGCACTACCCCCTTTCGGCATATTGAAATGTTCGTAGAGTTTCTCCGCCGGGCCGCTGAATTCACGGCCTGGCAGGTCTATCGCAACCCGAACACTACAGTGGAATTGCGGTCACTTCTTTGGCCGTTCGGATCACGAACATCGTGTGGTATCGCGCGACGTTGCTTCGGTCTCGGAACAGTCGCTCGCACAGCGCATCGAACTCTTCCATATCCGTCAGGCGGAGCATGAGGACGGCGTCGGTTTCGCCGCTCACACTGTAGGCCTGAGTGACGGCCGGTTCCTGAGCGGCCAACTCGAGAAAGTCCCGCATAAACTGCTCGCCATGACGCTCCAGTTCGACGGCGACGATCGCCTTCAAGCCCCGGCCAGCCTTTGCCGGTGCGAGAAGCGCGACAACGCGGCTGATGACACCGCTCTTCTTCAGTCGTCGTATGCGGCGCAGGCAGCTCGAAGGGGAAAGCCCGACTAATCCCGCCAGTTTGGCGTTAGTTCGTGAGGCATCATCCTGGAGCAGGTTGAGAAGCCTTCTGTCGATCTTGTCCATGTCGGTCGCGCTCATCGTCGGTGCGTTGCAATTTTATTGCACAGAATCGCCAACTTTGACCACAAATGCGAAGCGTCTCACGCTACTCAGATGGCTCCAGGGATGATGGAGCAGCATGATGGCAATTTGCGTCGCCTTCTATCGCAAGACATTGGAGACGCTTGAAATCTATTGGGAACTGGTTCGCGTGATCGTTCCGGTTGCGATTGCCACGCGGCTGCTGCAGGACCTTGGCGTCATCCAGGCGATTTCTCCGTTCTTCTCCCCGCTCATGTTGCAGGTGGGGTTGCCACCTGAACTCGCCTTTGCCTGGCTGACGGGATTGCTGGTCGGGATCTGGGGCGCGCTTGTGATCGTATTCACCTTGGTTCCGGTTTCGGCGCTCAGCACTGCCGACATGACGGTTCTTTCGGCTCTCTTGCTGTTTGCACATGCCATTCCGATCGAGCAACGGATCATTCAGAGGGCCGGGCCGAGCTTCCTGGTCACCGCGGCGCTTCGTATTGGCGGGGGTTTGGTCTTTGCTGTCCTTCTGCATCAGATATTCACCGTGACCGGATGGCTGTCAGGACCGGTGAAGCCGGCGTGGATGCCGACGAATGAAAGCACCGACTGGGGCGGCTTTCTCCTGGGTACGCTCAAAACCCTGGGCATCATGCTCGTTGTTCTGCTTGCGCTGAGCTGGGTGATCGAGCTTCTCAAGATGTCGGGCATTTTGGAGTGGATGAACAGAGGGCTTGCACCGCTCTTTCGGCTCGCCGGCATCGAAAAGCAGACGGTACCTTTCGCCGCTGTTGGCCTGTTTCTCGGGATTTCCTATGGCGCAGGACTGCTGATCCGCGAGGCGCGCACGCCTAGCGCGGAGCCGCGTCAGATATTCCTTGCCTGCGTGTTCATGGGTTTTGCCCATAGCCTCATTGAGGATACGTTGGTCGTTGTCACACTTGGCGCCGATGTCACGAGCGTGCTTCTCGGTCGCCTAGCGTTTGCCGTGCTCGCGACCGCCGTGATCGCAAAAGTGATCAAGGCGGTTCCCGACGCTCTTTTCTTCAAGACACTCTTCCACAAGGAGGAAGACAGTCCGCGCAATCGGATTTCGGAGCCGGCGATTAGCGGGCCGTTGACGTGCCCTCCTTACGCAGCAGCCGACATGTGTGTCGCATCGCTATCGGGACAGGACGCGGCTACCCCTCGCCCGACAGATCGCGCCGCGCCTTGTCGAGTTCTTCGGCATAGCGCCGCATCAGGTGGCCTTCGGTCAGCAGACCGACCACCTCGCGGTCGGTGAAATCCTCGACCACCGCCAATTCCTCGGCGCCGGCGCGCTGGAAGGTCTCGGCCGCCGATTGCACGTTCATGCTCGGCACCAGCACCGCATCCCTGAATTTGGCGAAGGACAGCACCGGCAACCATGCCCGCGTGATGCTGCGGCGATAAAGCCCATCTTCACCTCGGGGAACTGCGTTGACGTAAACGTCAACCCGAAGCTATATGCGCCGGCGGCCGTGGCTGTAAAACCAGGCAAGCGGCTTTCGGCCGGATCGAAGCGCCGGCGCGCGACAAACGCAAGCAGACGAGGAGAACCGCCATGAGCGTTCAGGAGATTGCCGACAACATCAGGTCGCGCGTGGCGAGTGCCGGGTTCGATCGCTCGGTGAAATTCGACACCGGCAGCGACGGCGTCATCGTCATCGACGGCGCCGATGTCTCGACCACCGATGCGCCGGCCGATTGCACCATAAAGCTGTCGCTCGACGATCTGGACTCGCTGATATCAGGCGACCTCAACCCGACCATGGCCTTCATGTCCGGCAAGATAAAGGTCGAAGGCGACATGAGCGTCGCCATGGCGCTGAGCCAGCTGATCGGCTGATCCACTCCGGTCAGGGATGAAAACAAGCCGCCGTGCAATGGGCGGCTTGTTTCTGATCCGTCACGCAGCGAGGGGCAGCCTCTGTGCCTTCAGTTTGCGCCCTGCCGCCTTCAGCGTGCCTTGCGCGCCGTCGAGCGCGCCGACGACCAGTTCCCGCGCCAGCAGGCGGTGCCGCTCGTAAGGCCCCGGCATGGCCAGCGAGCCGGTCTTTGCGGCCGAAAACCCGAAGCGCTCGTAATAGGGCGCGTCGCCGACCAGCAGGATCGCCGCATGGCCAAGCCGCTCGGCCTCAGTGACCGCATGGCGCATCAGCGCCGAGCCGATGCCGGCATTTTTCAGCGCCGGGTCGACCGCAAGCGGGCCGAGCAGCAGCGCTGCCTTGCCGCCCTCGCCCAGCACCACGTCCCACAGCCGCACCGTGCCGGCAACAGTGCCCGACGCGTCGCGCGCGACAAAGGCCAGGCCCTCGGAAGGCCGGCGGCCGCGCCGTAGCTTTTCCGACGACTTCTTCCGGCGCTTCGGCCCCATGGCGCGATCGAGCAAAGCCTCGCGCGCCGGGACGTCGGCGGCGGTTTCGGCGACGACCGCAATCTCCCCCCTCGAGGGGGAGATGTCGCCGAAGGCGACAGAGGGGGTTGTCGCGCGTGAAGCGCCGGCCTCCATCTCCGGCAGGAGGCCGAGTCCAGTCGAACCGACCCCCTCTGGCCGCCTCGCGGCCATCTCCCCCTCGAGGGGGGAGATTCCCACGCCTTCAACGATGAGATCTGCAATGTTCATTTCCGCGATCCTTCACAAGCGGATTGTTCCACAGGCGAGCCCGGGCGGGCGACAGGCGCCCACCGGGGATGATCTGAGCAACTCTTGCGAGCCCTCAGATCACGTAGGATCGGAGAGGCTCGAAGCCGTTGAAGGCGACCGAGGCGTAGGTCGTCGTGTAGGCGCCGGTGCCCTCGATCAGCACCTCGTCGCCGATGGTCAGCGACAAGGGCAGCGGGTACGGCGTCTTTTCGTACATCACGTCGGCCGAATCGCAGGTCGGTCCGGCGAGCACGCAAGGCGCGGTCTCGCTGCCGTCATGCGCGGTGACGATCGGATAGCGGATCGCCTCGTCCATCGTCTCGGCGAGACCGCCGAACTTGCCGATGTCGAGGAACACCCAGCGCACATTGTCGTTATCGGCCTTCTTCGAGATCAGCACGACCTCCGACTTGATCACCCCGGCATTGCCGACCATGCCGCGGCCCGGCTCGATAATCGTCTCTGGGATGGCGTTGCCGAAATGCTTCCTGAGCGCCGAGAAGATCGCCTGGCCGTAGGCCTGCGCCACCGGCACATCCCTGAGATAGCGGGTCGGGAAGCCGCCGCCCATATTGACCATCTTCAGCACGATGCCTTCGTCGGCCAGCGTCGCGAACACCTTCTTGGCGTCGGCCAGCGCACGGTCCCAGGCGGTCAGGTCGGTCTGCTGCGAGCCGACATGGAACGACACGCCATGGGCGTCGAGGCCGAGCGCCCTGGCATGGCGCAGCACGTCGACCGCCATCGCCGGCACACAGCCGAACTTGCGCGACAGCGGCCATTCGGCGCCCTCGCCGTCGGTCAGGACGCGGCAGAACACACGGGTGCCGGGAGCGACGCGAGCGATCTTCTCGACTTCTTCGACGCAGTCCACCGCAAACAGCTTGATGCCGAGTTGGTAGGCGCGCTGGATGTCGCGCTCCTTCTTGATGGTGTTGCCGAAGGAGATGCGGTCCGCCGGCGCACCGGCGTCCATCGCCATCTCGACTTCGGCAACGGAAGCGGTGTCGAAGGACGAGCCCATCGCAGCAAGCAGGCGCAGGATTTCCGGCGCCGGATTTGCTTTCACCGCATAGTAGATCTTGGAATCGGGAAGCGCCTTCTCGAAGGCGCGGAAATTGTCACGCACGACATCGAGGTCGACGACTAGGCACGGGCCGTTCGGACGTCGGGTGGCGAGAAAGTCAAGGATGCGCTGGGTAGCCATCGGGTCTCTCCATCAGCGCCTTTCGGCGCGCACAAAGGCTTGCGGACGCGGGCTCTCGGCCTCGCGAACACGCGGTGGACAAAGGCGGGACGGAAATCCATGGAACCAGCCGGTGGAGACCCCGGAACCATGAAGCGCCGTCTCGCGGCGGTGAACCTTGGCCTTGCCCGGCCTCGGTTCGCTTTGTCTGCCTTGGCTTGGATGGGAGACCCGTCCGCACTGCCGGCAATGAAGGTGTGCCTCTTCAGTAACCCCGGTCTTTGGACGACCGGCAGAACACCAGAAAGGCCCGCACCGTCGTTGCTTCAAGGTGTCCTCGGTTGGCGGTTGGCCGCTAAACCGACTGGAGGGGTTGGCTCCAGTTACCTTACCGATTACCCTCACCATTCGAGGATCGGCGGACACCCACAGGCACGTGCGACTTTGGGCAAGCGCGATATAAGATCGAAAGATTTCACAAGCAATAAAAATCGTATGGCAGGTTGTAAAATTTGTGGCATCGAACAATGCTGCGGCAACCAGAAGAACAATGCTGCGGCAAGCACATCCGGATATCGAACGCATGACAGGCACTCGCGGCCCGCTGAACGCTTTTCTCGACCTTGATCAAACCCCTGTAGCCAATGCGAAATCCGGCCCGCTTGCCGGCTTGCGGCTTGCCGTAAAGGACATCTTCGACGTCGCCGGCTACCGCACCGGCTGCGGCAATCCGCAGAAGTACCGGGACGCTTCACCGGCCATGGCCACCGCGCCGGCCGTCCAGGCGCTGCTTGATTCGGGCGCCCGCTTCGTCGGCAAGACGCAGACTGATGAACTGGCGTTTTCCCTGCTGGGGCTGAACGCGCATTTCCCGTCGCCGATCAATCCGGCAGCACCCGACCGCATCACCGGCGGCTCGTCCTCCGGTTCCGCCGCGGCGGTTGCCGGCGGGCTGGCCGACATCGCCACCGGCTCCGACACCGGCGGCTCGATCCGTGCGCCGGCAAGCTTCTGCGGCCTGGTCGGCCTCAGGACGACGCATGGCCGCATCCCGCTCGACGGCACCATGCCGCTGGCGCCTTCGCTGGACACGTTCGGCTGGTTCGCAAGCGACATAGTCATCTACGAAAAGGTCGGCACGGTGCTGCTCGGCGACGATCCGCATTCCCACGAACTGAGACGCCCCGTCACTCTCGCTGCGCTGGACGGCCTCGTGCTCGGCCCGCACGAGGCCGACGAATATCGCGCCATGCTCCGCAGTGTCGCTTCGGTGCTGGGCGCACAGCGCAGCGTCGGGCCGCTGTCGCATTCGACCGACGATCTCTATTGGTGCTTCCGCAAGCTGCAAGGCTATGAAGCCTGGCAAAGTCACGGCGCCTGGATCGCCGGCGGCGACCGCATGCTGGGACCCGGTGTCAAGGAGCGTTTCGAGCACGGCGCGACTGTCGACGCGGCAACCGCGCAGCACGAAACGGAACGTCGCGTTTCGTTTCGCCTCGAGCTTGCCGATCTGCTTGGCGAGGACGGCGTTCTTGTGCTTCCGACCGTTCCCGGTGCCGCGCCGCTCAAGGCCGCATCATTCGACGATTTGCAGACCTATCGCGAGCGGGCGCTGAGACTGCTCTGCCTTTCCGGCCTGTCCGGTTTTCCGCAAATCACGCTGCCGCTCGGCAAGACCGGCGGGGCGCCGTTCGGTCTTTCGCTGCTCGGCCCGAAGAACAGCGACCGGCAGCTGATTGCGCTGGCCGCCCGCATCCTTTCGGCCCACCAAGGAGGCGCATGACATGGATACGCTGACCCGCATGCGCGCCTTCATCGACGTGGTCGAGGCCGAAGGATTTTCGGCGGCGGCGCGCAAGATCGGCCGCTCCAAGGCGCTATTGTCGAAATATGTGCGCGAGCTGGAGGACGAACTCGGCGCGCTGCTGCTCAATCGGACCACCAGGCAGTTCTCCCTGACCGAGGCCGGCCACACCTACTACCGGCGCGCCTCGGAGATCGTGCGCGAGGTCGACAGCCTTGCCGATGCGGTGCGCGAATCCTCCGGCGACGTGCGCGGCAGGATCAAGCTGTCGGCGCCGCGTACGTTTGCCGACGCGCCGATCGGCCAGTCGCTGATCGATTTCGCCAAGCAGCATCCCGACATCGTCCTCGACATCCATCTCGACGACCGTTTCGTCGATCTGGTCGAGGAGGGCTTCGATCTGGCGGTGCGAATTTCGCGGCTGGAAAATTCCTCGCTGATCGCCAGGCGCCTGGCGCCATTTTCGGTACGGCTTTGCGCGTCTCCCGAACTGATCGCCAAGCACGGCATGCCGGTCAGGGCGCAAGACCTTGCCCGCGTGCCCTGCATCATCGACACCAACGGCCGCTGGCTGACCAATTGGCCGTTCAAGGGCGACGGTGCCGATACGGTGAGTGTTTCGGTCTCTGGCCCGATCGAGGTCAACAGCCCGATGGCGGCGAGGGCGGCCGCCGTGGCTGGATTGGGATTTTCCATCCTGCCGGATTTCATCGCCGCGCCCGACATCGAAAGCGGCAAGCTGGTGACTGCGCTGGATGACCGCATTCTGCCCGGCGGCGGCATTTTTGCCGTCTATCCGCACCGGCGCTATCTGCCTGCAAAAGTTCGCGTTTTCGTCGACTTCCTGGTGCAGTGGTTCAAGGCGCTGGACAACGCATGAGCTTTCAGCCGCGTTGCGGTCCCATTTTCGCCCGCTTTCTGGTAACTGTCGGCAATTCACCGAAGCCGATTGAATCGCGACCGAGAATGCACCTGAAACGGCAAGCAATGATGCTGGCTTCGGCCTTGACCGCGACGTTTGCCGCCGTCGGACCGGCTGAGGTGCATCCCCACGTCTTCGCTGAAGCCCGCCTCGAAGTGGTCCTCGGCCCGGATCACCAAACTGTGAAGGCATTGCGCCATGTCTGGCGCTTCGATGATTTGTTTTCGAGCACGGTGATGATGGAGTTCGACAAGAATTCCGACCTGAAACTCGACGACAAGGAGCTGAAGGATGTCGCCGATACCGTCCATGCCTCGCTTGCCGAATTCAACTATTTCCAGCTCGTCACCGTCGACGGCAAGGACGTGGCAATGACTCCGCCGCCGCATTTGATGGCCAATTTCGACAATGACCAGTTGATCATCCTGTTTGAATCTGAACCGAAGGTGCCGATCAAACTGAGCGGCAAGATAGATATCGGCGTCTACGACCCGACCTTCTACACCGCGATCGATTTCACCGAGGATGCTAATCTGCAGGTCGATGGGTTGCCGCCGACCTGCACCAGCAAGGTTGTCCGCCCAAACCCGGACGAGGCGATCGCCGAGAACCAGAAGACCCTGACCGATGCCTTCTTCAATGATCCGACGGGCACCGACATGAGCAAGATCTTCGCCACCAAGCTCGAACTGACCTGTCAGCCGGAAGGATAGATCCAGTGACGAAACCGTCCCTGCGTTTGGCCATCGGCCTTCTGGCCGTCGCCTTTGTGATGACGCACTTCCTCGGCTCCGCCCACGCCCAGAGCTCGCTCGGCATCGGCACCAATGACGGCATGGCTCCAACCGCCACCGGCCCGTTCGCCCACATCCTGATGTGGATCAATCTGCGCCAGCAGGAATTCTATCATGCGCTTGCCGGCGCAATGAAGGCGATGCGCCAGGACGGTAGCAAGTTGTGGCTGCTCATCGGCCTGTCCTTTGCCTATGGCATTTTCCACGCCGCCGGCCCCGGTCACGGCAAGGCGGTGATCTCGTCCTACATGGTGGCCAATGAAGTGGCGCTCCGGCGCGGCATCATGCTGTCCTTCGTCTCGGCCCTGCTGCAGGCGCTGACCGCGATCGTGGTGATGCTGGTCGCCTATTTCTTGCTGCGCGGCACTGCTGTCTCGATGACAGACGCCGCATGGTTCCTCGAAATCATGAGCTATGTCTTCGTCACTCTGTTCGGCGCCTGGCTGCTTTGGCGCAAGGCAGGCCCGGCCATCCTTCGCCTGTTCGGCGCAAATCCGGGCTACAGCCTCTCGGCTGCCCATGCCGGCCATTCACATGCCGGCCATGCGCATTCCGCGCATGCCCATGCGGCACATTCCCACGCGCTTCATGCACATGACCACCACGATCATGCGCATGACCATCACGATCACGGCGCCCACGACCACCACCACGCCCATGCTGCGCACGATCACCACAGCCATGCGGCGGGCGAGGTCTGCGAGACCTGCGGGCACTCGCATGCGCCCGACCCGGCGCTGCTTTCCGGTGATCGCTTCGATTGGCGCACGGCCTGGTCGGCGGTGGCTGCCGTCGGTATCCGCCCCTGTTCAGGCGCGCTGATCGTGCTGAGCTTCGCCTTGCTGAACGGGCTGTGGTTCGGCGGCATCCTTTCGGTGCTGGCCATGGCGCTCGGCACCGCAATCACCGTCTCGGCCTTGGCGACGCTTGCGGTGACCGCGAAGAACTGGGCGGTGTATTTCGCCGGCGACGGCCGCATGGGCAACCGCATCCATTCCTTCGTCGAGATCGGCGGCGCCGCCTTCGTCTTCCTGTTCGGCCTGCTGCTGCTCTCGGCCAGCCTGACTGGCGCCTGACCTCGTTGCGTCCGATCGGGGCGCTTTAACTAGGGATATTGCCCCCCAACTCGTCCTCGATATGGACGCGGATGATCTCGTCGAAGCTCGTTTCGGCGGCAAAGCCAAGCTCCCTCGAGCGCCGCGCCTCGAAGCGCGTCGGCCAGCCCTTCACGATCGCCCAGATCGTCTCGTCGGGCTCCTCGCGGATCAGTTTCACCGCCTTGGCGCCGGCGACACGTTCCAGCGCCTCGATCTGCTCGCCGACGGTGACGGCGACGCCCGGCATCGTCAGGTTGCGGCGCGGGCCGACGGCACTGCCCTCGATCTGAGCCGCATGGATCAGGAAATTCACCGCCGAACGCGGGCTGGCGTGTGTGTGGACGACCGAGCGCGGCACCGGCAGGATCGCTTCATGGCCGCTCAGCGGCTCGCGGATGACACCGGAGAAGAACCCTGAGGCCGCCTTGTTCGGCTTTCCCGGCCTGACGCAGATGGTCGGCAGCCTGATGCCGATGCCGTCGAAGAAACCGCGGCGCGTATAGTCGGCAAGCAGCGCCTCGCCGATCAGCTTCTGCGTGCCGTACGAGGTCAGCGGCGTCGGGTGGAACTCGTCCGGAATGATCTCGGGAAACGGTGCGCCGAACACGGCGATCGACGAGGTGAAGACGACGCGTGGCGTATAGGCGGCCAAGCGGATGGCATCGAACAGCGCCCTTGTGCCGTCGAGATTGACGCGATAGCCGAGATCGAAATTGGCCTCCGCCTCACCCGACACCACGCCGGCGAGATGGAAGATCACGTCGGGGCGCGGCGCGACCAGATTTGCGGTCGCTCCCGGTGCGGCAAGGTCGCCGGTGTGGAGGGTAATGCTGACACCTTCGAGCACCGGCGCTTGCGGCGGCACGATATCGTGAAGATCGAGCGCGGCGATCTTGCGGCCGCCGAGCGTCCCGTCCTTGGCCAACCTGGCGATGAGTTTGCGGCCGACCATGCCTGCCGCGCCGGTAATCAGAATGCGCATGTCACTTTCCCTTTTTGCGCTGGCTGCGGCTACGCAGCCAAAACACGACGAAGATTGCCACCATGAAGATCGCCGCGACGACACCGGCAAGCACCGTCGAGACCTTGCCGACCGCCAGCATCACTGCTGGAAGATAATAGGCTGCGATGCCGAACAGCAGCAAAACCCAGGCGGCGCCGATCGCCGCATTGCGGGTGTCGCGGTCCATCACGCGGCGCCAGGGTGGCGAGAGTTCATGTCGATCGTTGCCAATGCCCAGAACTCCCGAAGTCAGTGATAATGGCCGCGGTGCGGTGCCGTGTCATGCGCATGCTCGTGCTCGTCATCATGCTCATGGCTGTCCGCACATCGGCCGAATTCCGGTTCGACCGTGGCATGGGCTATGCCATGTTCCGCCGTAAGCCGCTTCTTGATCGCGCTGACCGCCATATGCGCGTCGACGCCGTCATTGAGGCAGGCATGCAACGTCGCCATGTTGCTGGAACCGTCGATCGACCAGACATGCATGTGATGCACCTCGCGCACGCCCTTGACTGTCGCCTCGATGTCCCTGGCGATCAGGTCGCGGTCGAGGCTTGCCGGCACGCCTTCGAGCAGGACGTGGGCGGCTTCGCGCATCAGCGACCAGGCCGTGGACAGGATCAGCAGCGCGACAAGCACCGACAGGATCGGATCGATAGGTGTCCAGCCCGTCGCCAGGATCACCAGCGCCGCCACGATCGCCGCCGCCGAGCCAAGCAGATCGCCGAGCACGTGCAGGATGGCGCCACGCATGTTCAGGCTATCGCGGTCGCCGCCATGCAGCACGAAGAAAGAGCCGATATTGACCGCAAGGCCGGCGATGGCAACGACCAGCATCGGCCCGCCGAGCACGGGCTCAGGCGTCAGCAAACGCCCCCAGGCCTCGTAGATGATCCACAGCGCGATGGCGAAGATGGCGATGCCGTTGGTGTAGGCGACCAATGTCTTGACCCGGCCGAAACCATAGGTGAGGCGCACGGTTGCCGGCCGGCCCGCGAGATGGAAGGCATACCAGGCAAGGCCGAGCGCAATGCAATCGGCAAGCATGTGGCCGGCATCCGCCAGCAGCGCCAGCGATCCCGTCAAGAGACCGCCAAGCGCTTCGACGACCATGAAGCCGGCGGTCAGGCAGGCCGCGATCAGCACGCGCTTCTTGTCGGTCGAGCCATGCACATGCCCGGCACGGTGACTTTGGTCGTGGCCCTGCACAGCATGGTCGTGGGTATGCGCCATCTATGAGCTCCTGCTAGAGCCTGATCCATCCCGGCAGAATCGGGATGGAGGCTCTATCTTTTTAACCATGATCTTACCCGAAAAATCGAATTCCACTTTTCGGGATCATGGTCAGGCGCCGAACTCAGCGCGAAAATCCTCGAGCCGCCGCCTCTGCTGGCCATCGCTGTCGAAATTAGCCGGATCCAGCCACGCCTCATAGGCTCTGCGCAGATCAGGCCATTCCCTGTCGATGATCGAATACCACGCGGTATCGCGGTTTTCGCCCTTGACCACAAGATGCTGACGGAAAATGCCTTCGAACTTGAAGCCGAAACGTTCCGCCGCGCGCTTCGACGGCTCGTTACGGTTATTGCATTTCCATTCGTAGCGGCGGTAGCCAAGCTCGTCGAAGACATACTTCATGAACAGGAACTGCGCTTCCGTCGCCGCCGGCTTTCGCGAGATCAGCCGGCCCCAATAGATGTTGCCGATCTCAATGACGCCATAGGTGGCGTCGATGCGCATCAGCGTCTGGCGCCCGGCGACCTTGCCGCTGGCCTTGTCGATGACCGTGAAGAACAGCGGGTCTTCGCTGGCTTCCGCCTTGTCCAGCCATGGCTGGAAGGCGGCACGGCTCTCCGGCGGGTAGTCTGGCAGCCAGGCAAAGCGGCCGTCGACATCGGCCACCGACGAGGCCTCAAACAGGCCGTCGCCGTGCTTTTCGGCGTTGAGCGGCTCCAGCCTGACAGTTCGCCCCTCCAGCACCTTGCGTTCGGGCCGCGGGCGCGGTTGCCAATTCTTGAGATTTTCCGACACCGAAAACTCCAATCCGTTTGACTTTTGCGGGCGGACGCTCACAAAAACGCACGCTCGCTGAAAGAACCACACGGACAGGAAAAATGCTCCACACGATTTCGGCCTTCGACCGCCTCGGCGAGGAAAATGCGTTCGCAGTGCTGGCGCGCGCCACGGCACTTGCCCATCAGGGCCGCGACATTGTCAATCTCGGCATCGGCCAGCCCGACTTCAAGACGCCGCAGCACATCGTCGAGGCCGCGATCAAGGCGCTGCGCGACGGCCATCACGGCTATACGCCGGCCAACGGCCTGCTGGCGACCCGCGAAGCGGTGGTCCGCCGCACGCTGGCCACTACCGGCGTCGAAGTCTCGCCGGAAGCGGTGATGATCCTGCCCGGCGGCAAGCCGACCATGTTCGCGGCGATCCTGATGTTCGGCGAGCCGGGTGCCGAAATCCTCTATCCCGATCCCGGCTTTCCGATCTACCGCTCGATGATCGAGTTCACCGGCGCTGCCCCCATCCCGGTGCCGATGCGCGAGGAGAACGGCTTTGCCTTTTCGGCCGAGGAGACGCTGGCGCTGATCACGCCGAAGACCAGGCTGCTGATTCTCAACTCGCCGGCCAATCCGACCGGCGGCGTCACGCCGCGCGCCGAGATCGAGAAGCTGGTCAAGGGGCTGCAAGCGCACCCGGACGTCGCCATCCTCTCCGACGAGATCTACGACGTGATGACCTATGACGGCGAGACGCACTGCTCGCTGCTCGCCTTCCCCGAAATCCGCGACCGGCTGATCGTGCTCAACGGCTGGTCGAAGACCTGGGCGATGACCGGTTGGCGCATGGGCTGGTCGATCTGGCCGAATGGCGACAAGGGCGCGCATCTCTACGACAAGGTGCGCAAGCTAGCGGTCAATTGCTGGTCCTGTGTCAACGCGCCGAGCCAGTATGCCGGCATTGCCGCCATCGACGGCCCGCAGGACGATGTCGACAAGATGATGCGCGCCTTCGACCGCCGCAGGAAGGTCGTGGTCGAGGGGTTGAATGCCTTGCCCGGCGTTTCCTGCATTACGCCGAAAGGCGCCTTCTATGCCTTCCCCAATGTTTCCAAGACCGGCTGGAAGGCCAAGAAGCTCGCCTCGGCGCTGCTCGAGGATGCCGGCGTGGCGCTGATCGGCGGCCCCGATTTCGGCATTCTCGGCGAAGGCTATGTCAGGCTGTCCTACGCGAATTCCGAAGAGAACATCCTGCGCGCGCTGGAGCGGATCGAGGCGTTCCTGGCGAAGTGAGGACGACGAAAGGAGACGCCAGATGTTCTATGCCATTCTTGCCTATCACGAGGAAGCAGCGATCACGGCACTGACGCCTGAGCAGGATGCGGCGCTGATGACCGATCTTCTCCAGATCAACGATCGGCTCTACCGGCAAGGCACCCTTGGGCCGGCGGCCCGGCTCGGCGCGACACAAGACGCCTGCACCTTGCGCGGGCCAGGCACCGGAATGGTTATCGACGGCCCCTTTGCCGAGACCAAGGAACAATTGCTGGGGCTCTATGTCGTCGACTGCGCCAACCGTGACGCCGCTATCGACATTGCGCGCGACCTTCGCCGCGTCAATCCGACCGCCGTCTACGAAATCCGCCCGATTTCGCTCTATCTTCCCGGCGTGCCGCTTCCGGTCACCCGGCCCTGATTTAGGACCGGGTTGAGATTAATTTAGCCTCGCCCGACAAACGGCATCTTCGTCGCCATCACGGTCATGAACAGCACGTTGGCGTCGAGCGGCAGGCTGGCCATATGGAGGACCGCATCGGCGACGCGCTCGACATCCATCACCGCTTCGGCGGCAATGGTGCCGTTGGCTTGCGGCACGCCGACCGTCATCGCCTGCGCCATGTCGGTCAGCGCGTTGCCGATGTCGATCTGACCGCAAGCAATGTCGAAGGGCCTGCCGTCCAGCGCCAGCGTCTTGGTCAGCCCGGTGATGGCGTGCTTGGTCGCCGTATAGGGCACCGAGCCCGGCCGTGGCGCATAGGCCGACACCGAGCCGTTGTTGATGATGCGGCCGCCCATCGGCTGCTGCCTGCGCATGGCGCCGAACGCGGCGCGAGCACACAGGAACGAGCCGGTGAGATTGACCCCGACGATGTCGTTCCACACGTCGACCGGGATGTCGTCGATCAATGTCGATTTGTAGCTCGTGCCGGCATTGTTGAAGAGCAGGTCGACGCGCCCGAAAGCCGCCGCCACCGTCTCGAACAGATCGTCGACCTGATCGGCCTTGCTGATGTCGCAGGCGAAGGCCAATGCCTTGGCCTGCGTCGGCCCGGCCGCGGCGATCGCATCCTCCAGCACCGGCTTGCGGCGACCGCAGAAGACCGTATCCCAGCCGGCCTTGAGCAGCGCCGTGGCGACGCTTTTGCCGATGCCCGTGCCGGCGCCGGTGACGATGGCGGTTTTATAGTCGGTCATGGCTGTACTCCCTGAAAGGGATGAGGCATCGCAAATGACGGGAACCATGGCAAGCCGGCCCAAAGCCTGTGCTCACAAAAAGGGCGGCCGTTGGCGACCGCCCCTGATCCGAACCGGGCATGGGAGGAGGAAAGCCGATCCGACTGACTGAAATCATGCGCTCACCGGATTAACGAGAAGCTAACGCCAACGGCGCTGAGCTCCGAGGCTTCCTCTTCGAGCTACCAGCGCGAGCCTGCGACCGGCTTGGCCGTGCTGCCCGCTGCCGGCACCTTCGCCGCCGTCACCGTCGCCTCGACATGGTCGACCAGCGCATCCGGCAGGCCGAGACGGCCGGCAAGCAGGTCGAGATAGCCGCGTTCGGCCCGCGTGTCCGGATCGATGGCAAGACGCGAGGCGGTGTAGAGTTCCAGCTTTTGCGCATCGGTCTTGGCCCCGGCGATCAGCACATCCAGATCGAGCGGCGCCTCCAGTTCCGACATCAGGAATTTCTCCGCTTCGGCGCCGACGCCGGCGAGGCTGAGCTTGCCGGCGATCTTCTGCCGCTCTTCGTCATCGACGTGACCGTCGGCCTTCGCCGCCGAGATCATCGCCCTGACCAGCGTCAGCGTGAATTCGTCTTCGCCCTGCGGCGCTTGCGACGGATGGAAGGCGGTATCGGCCGGCGGCGGCAGCAATTCCGGTTCGCCTGCAGCTTGCGTCTCGGCCGGCGCGTTGCCGTTCTTGTAGTTCTGGTAGGCCTTGTAGGCGAGGCCGCCGATCGCAGCCAACCCACCAAGCTTCACCGCCGCACCGGTGACCTGGCGGCCGGGGCCGGTTCCGAGCAGCACCGCAGCCAGCGCACCGGCGGCAAGCGGATTGTCCTTGGCCATCTGCACCGCCTGCCCGGCCTTGTCGCGGACGGTTGATCCGGTGCCGGGAACTTGCGAGCCGAGCAGATCGTCGAGGAGCTTCTTGGGATCGAACATCAATGCCTCCAGAATTGGCCCGGCCAAAGGCGCGCGGGCAGGGTTTGCACGTCGAAGACCTAGGTCCCGCAGTTTGACATTACAATGACGCGGTGCATCCTTTTGCCCGCTGCCACGCATGACGTTGCACCGACATCTGCTGGGATTTCACGCGGAAATTATAGTGCTGCAGCCTCCATCCGCGTCAAAAAACGCGCGGCGCTGTGGACATTGGACGTGTCGAAACCGCCCCCGACTAATGTCGCGGCATGTCGCTTGGGAGGAGCCTGGCATGACCGATGAGACAGACCGCCAGCCGGCACGCGACCCCCAGGAACTGGAGCGCCTGTTGATTTCACGGCAATGGGTCGGAGACATTGACGGCATGGCAGCGCTTTTCGAGCAGCATGCCGTCATCGACAGCGGTGGCGGACAACTGACGTTCGGCCGCGAAGCCATCCGGGGGCTGTTCGCGGAGATCACCGCAACCGGCCGAAAATTTCAGTCCGGAGATCAGCGCCCGGCTGTCGTCAATGGCGACCTGGCGCTCACCTCGACCCGGCTTCCCGACGGCACCATCACCACCGAGGTCGCGCGCCGGCAGAGCGACGGGACATGGCTGTGGGTCATCGACCGCTTCTCTGTTGCTTGACGTTAAGTTGCTTAACGTGAAGCTAACTTCCGATGTGGCGGTCGCCGCGTGCTTGCGCCAGCTCGACCTGGTGCTGGCGCTCGGCGTAGCGGGCGCGATCTTCGTCCGAGCGGGCATCGAAGCAATGCGGGCATGAAACGCCGGTAGCATATTGCGGCGACAGCCGGTCTTCCGCGGCTAGCGGATGCCGACAGGCGCGGCAGAGTTCGGCCTCGCCTTCGACCAGCCCGTGCGATACCGAAACGCGCTCGTCGAAGACGAAGCATTCGCCTTGCCAGAGGCTCTGTTCGGCGGGCACGTCCTCGAGATATTTCAGAATGCCGCCCTTGAGGTGGAACACATCCTCCAAACCGAGCGACTTCACATAGGCCGTCGCCTTCTCGCAGCGTATGCCGCCGGTGCAGAACATGGCGACCTTGCGCCCGTCGAGCTCGTGCCGATGCCGCTCGACCCAGGCCGGGAATTCGCGGAAGCTGTTGGTGGCGGGATCGACAGCGCCCTTGAAGGTGCCGAGCGACACCTCGTAGGCGTTGCGCGTGTCGATGACGATGGTACCCGTATCCGAGATCAGTGCATTCCAGTCGGCCGGCGCGACATAGGTGCCTGCACCTGCCGCCGGATCGATATTCTCCACGCCCACGGTGACGATCTCGCGCTTCAACCGCACCTTCATGCGGTGGAACGGCATCGTTGCGGCGCTGCTGTATTTGATCTCGAGGCCGGCGAGACCGTCGATGGATTCGAAATGATCGATGAGCGCGGCGATTGCCGTTTCACTGCCGGCGACCGTGCCGTTGATGCCCTCACGCGCCAACAGCAGCGTGCCTTTGATGCCGCGTGCGCAGCAGAAGGCGGCGAGCGGCGCGCGCAGCGCCTCGAAGGTGTCGAGCCGGGCGAAGCGGTAAAGCGCGGCAACGCGGAAGGCTTGGCTGGGCAGTGTCATCACCAAGCCACTAAACGCTCACGACAGCCGGATCAAGGCAGAGCCGGGTGCGGTCTGATCGCGGAAGGTTTCGAACACCACGCGTGACATCGCGACACGCCGCGTTTCGTGGACAGAAAAACCGCCTTCTGCTAACCGGTCGACTTGATCAACAGAGGAGAGACGACGAATGCCCAGCACGACCGAAAAGCTCCTGTCGCTCCTCAACGGCCAGCCGGTCATACCGGTGCTGAAGATCGCCAATCCCGCCGACGCGGTGCCGCTGGCCCGGGCGCTGGCCAGCGGTGGCCTGCCGGTGATCGAGATCACGCTGCGCACCGCCGACGCGCTGGAGGCGATCCGCCGGGTGGCAGGCGAGGTCGAAGACGCCGTCGTCGGCGCCGGCACCATCCTGGACGCCCGGCAGTTCGGCGAGGCGGCGGCCGCCGGCTCGAAGTTCATCGTCAGCCCCGGCATCACCCGCGAGCTTCTCGCGGCAGCCAAGGACAGCGACGTGCCGTTGCTGCCCGGTGCCATCACGCCGGGAGAGGTCATGGCCGCCCGCGAAGCCGGTCTGCGCTTTCTGAAATTCTTCCCGGCCGAACAGTCGGGCGGCATTGCCTCGCTCAAGGCTTTCGCCTCGCCGCTTGCCGACGTGAAATTCTGCCCGACCGGCGGTATCACCGGCAAGAACGCCGCCGACTACCTCAGCCTGCCCAACGTCATCTGCGTCGGCGGTTCCTGGGTGGCGCCGGACGAGCTGGTCAAGGCCGGCAAATGGGACGAGATCGAAGCCTTGGCGCGCGCGGCAAGCAAGCTCGGGCGCTAGCATCTTCTGCATCAAAAGTCGCCGCCGATCTGGCCGATCTGGTTCGCAGGCTGGTTCCCGCTCATGGGCTCGAACCACGATTCACGCCTTCAAAGGGCGCTGTCCTACCATTAGACGAAGCGGGAGAATGCCGACCAGTGGTTAGCATCCCTGGATGAAGGAAGCCAGTGCCGGCGGTGGAGGCCGCGCGGGGTGCCAGCGCAGCCTTTACGATATTTGCCCAGCGCGGCCTACTCGGTCTTGAAGCGGGCAACCGACATGAACTTGACGGCTTTGCCGGTGAACCGGTTTGCGTCGGCCATCTCGTTGCCCGGTTGGAAGCCTATCGTATAGACCTCGCTCGGTGCCGTACGGACGAAGTCGTAGGCGTAGCGCGGCGCCGTTGTCGCATCTGAAACGGTTGCGACATACTCACCGCTGTGCAGCGCCCAACGGGCGGCCTGCGGCGCGGCGGCGACCACCACCGGCTTGGGGCCGGGCTTCAGGTCGCGGGCGGTGGCCCTGGGTTCCTTGCGTGTGGTCTTCACGCCCGCTCCGATGACGGCCGCCGGATCGGAGCCTGCCCGGCGGGCAACGATGGCCTCGCGCGGCGATGCCCCGTCGCTCGATGCCCCGTCGTCGCTCGCCGGTTCCTCGAACACCGATGCTTGCTCGGAAAGCGACGCGACCTTGTATTCGTCGGTCGCGCTGACCCTTTCCAGAACGGCCTTGACCTCGTCGGGCTCTGAACTGTCGGGCCGCGCCGACGGCAATACCGAGAATGCGTCGGTGGCGGTGTTGCTCCGCTCGGCCGCACTCGCCAGCGCCAGCAACACTTGCTTGTCCTGCGGCGCAAGACCCGCCGGCGAAAGATCGGCCGGCAGCGAATGATCGGGCCGCCAGCTCGGCACGGGAATGTTGTTTGCAGCGACCTGCGCCGGGCCGGCCGCAGCAGACGGGTCTGCTATGCCGAACGGAACATTTGCCGGCGCCACACTTGCCGGCGCTTGCGCGGTCGCCACCGCCTGTTCAGTCGATCCAGCCGCATCCGCCACGCCGAACGGAACGTTCTCAGGCGGCTGGGCGCCGACGTCCGTCTTCGGGCGCGGAGCAAAATCCGGCAGCGGGATGCTGCGCGCAGGCAATGCCGCGATGATCGTCTCCGGCGTGTCGTTCTCCGGTTCAGGCGCAGGCGCCGGAGCATCGGCGACTTCCGGAATCTGAGCGCGCTTGGCATCCTGAGGCGCCACGATGGCAATGCCAGGCAGGTTGCTGCTCTTGGCGGACGGCGCCGGCTTCACGTTACGGGGCTTTGGCGCCGGCTCGGCCATCGCCACGTCGGCGCTGTCGTCCGCCTCGTCGTCGCCACCGCCGAAGAGGGCTGCCAGGAACCCACGGGATTTTTTGGCACCGCCGCTTGCGCTGGCGAGTTCGATGGCCGGCGCGCCGGCGCCCTTGCGGGCTTTGTAGGAGGCGAGGGCCTGTTGATAGCCAGGCAGCGGCTTGCCGTCGCTCGGCACATGCAGCGTCTTGCCGTTGGGGAACACGCGCGCCAGTTCCTGGCGGCTGATGCCGGGCCAGTGGCGTACATTGCCGACATCCATATGCACGAAGGGCGAGCCGGAGCTGGGATAGTAGCCGACGCCGCCGCCCTGCATCCTGAGGCCGACGTCGCGCAGCTTCTTCAGCGGCACGCCGGGAATATAGAAATCCATCGCCCTGCCGAGCATGTGCTGGCTCTTCTCGGCGACGCCCCTGCTGCGGCTGCGCAGCATCGAATTCGTGGCCGGCGAACGATAGCCGCAGACGACCTGGATGTAATCGGTGGCGCCGCTCTCCCGATAGGCCTCCCAGACCAGGTCCAGCAGGCGCGGATCCATCTTGGTCGGCTCGTTGCGACGCCAGTCGCGCAGGATGATGTTGATCTTTCGCAAGCCCGCCTGGTCGTAGCGCCCGTTGCGCTTATAGACGATCTCCGCCTTTTCATGCGTGTGGAGATGATAGAGCTTCAGCGAACGTGTCTCGGCGCTGGCGCCGGTTGCCGCCGCTGCAAGGAACCCGACGGCAACAATCACCGCTGCCAGCCATCTCGGCCAGACGCTCATGTGATAATGCCGCCCGTTTTTGTGTCGTTCGATTCTGTTCAAATCAAAAGGCCTTGCAGGCTGCCGTTTTGTCCCCGGATTTGACCAAACGGATGCGTGGTGTGTGCATCCGAATATCGATCCTAATGGTTAATCATCGCTTATTGAAGCCGAAATGCGGTAACACGGTGGCGATATCCCGCCAAAAATATTGCGCAGGATATCTTGGTAAACCGCTGGTTTAGATCATGTTTTGGCGCCAGCTCGAAACACGATCTGTTACCGTCCGCCTTAATACGTGAACACTGTGGCGAACACATCATTTCGACGCGCAGTTGCGTGGAATGATGTCCGGATGAGAACCGGCCTGGCCCTGTGACTCAGGAAGCGAGCCGTTCGACGCGGCCGGTTTCCGGGTCGATGCCGTATTCCTTGAGCTTGCGGTAGAGCGTCGACCGGCCGATGCCGAGGCGGCGGGCGACTTCGCTCATCTGGCCGTTGTAGTGATCGATGGCGAGCTTGATCATTTCGAGTTCGACGTCGGCCAGCGCACGCACATTGCCGCGCTCGTCGAGCGCCCGCAGCGTGCCGAAACGAGGCTTGGCTGGTGCATCGGCGTCGGCGGCTGCGATGCCGCCAGCGGCGGATATGTTGTCGCGCGGCTGGCTGCCCGAAGCCACTCCGGAAGCTGGCCACCCTGGAGTTGGCCCCCCTGAAGCTGGCCACCCTGGAGCTGGCAAGGCAATACCCGAATCGAGATTGACCGTGCCCTCGATTTGCGTCCGGATCTGCGGGAATTCTTCTTCGGTCAGCATGTCGCCGTCGGCGAGCACCGAAGCCCGGAAGACGGCGTTTTCGAGCTGCCTTATGTTGCCCGGCCAGTCATAGGCCTGCAGCATGGCAAGCGCCGCAGCCGAGATGCCTCGCAGGCGGTGGCGCGGATCGGCGGGCGCCACCTTCTCCATGAAATGCTCCACCAGATAGGGGATGTCGTCGCGACGGTCGCGCAATGGCGGCACGAAGATTGGATAGACGTTCAGCCGATAGAACAGGTCCTCGCGGAACTTGCCGTCCTTGACCTGCTGCAGCAGGTTGCGATGGGTTGCCGAGATCAGCCTGATGTCGACCCTGACGGCCGAGCGCCCGCCGACCGGATCGACCTCGCCGTCCTGTACGGCGCGCAACAGCTTGACCTGCACGTCGAGCGGCAGGTCGCCGATTTCGTCAAGGAACAGCGTGCCGGTGTGCGCTTCGACGAACTTGCCGGTATGTTTTTCGGTGGCGCCGGTGAACGAGCCCTTCTCGTGCCCGAACAGGATCGATTCGACCAGATTGTCGGGGATGGCGCCGCAATTGACGGTGACGAAGGGTTTCGAGCGGCGGTCGCCGCTGCCCTGGACGGCGCGCGCCACCAGTTCCTTGCCGACGCCGGATTCACCTTCGATCAGGATCGGAATGTTGGACGCCGCCGCCTTGCGGCCGAGCCGGATCACCCGATCCATCGCCGGACTGTGGGTGATCATGTCCTTGAATGTCAGATGGCCGCCACGCTGTCGTGACGAGCGCTTCACTTCGCCTTCGAGCGCTTCGACCTTGAGGGCGTTGCCGATCGACGCCTGCAGCCTGTCGGGAGAGGCCGGCTTGACGACGAAGTCGAAGGCGCCGTGACGCATTGCCGAAACGACGGTTTCGATGCCGCCCTGCGCGGTCTGCACGATGACGGGAATGTGGATGCCACGCTCGCGCATCGCCTTCAGCACGCCGATGCCGTCGAGCCCGGGCATCATAAGGTCTAGGATGACCACCGACACGTCGCGCGCATTGGGTCCGTCGACAAACTCGAGACCCGCCTCGCCGCCATCGGCGACGATCGCGGTGTGGCCGAATTTCGTCACCGCCGCCTCGAGCAGCCTGCGCTGCACGGGATCGTCATCGACTATGAGTATGGAAGCTGCCATGACTGATCCGACCGTGCCCGCCCGAGAATGCGCCCTATGGATCATCTTGGCACAGGGTTCTAAATAAGCTTTCAAAAAACCCGGTGAATGAATTCCTTAGGATTTGACCGGCTTCTCGTTTCCTCGAATTTTTGTGTCTGGAAGGATCGGCAATGCGCATGGTTTTTGCTCGAAAGCTGGCGGCGGCGCCCGGTCAGGGCGTGGCGGAGCTTGGCGACCTGCCGGAATGGAATCTGGCCGATCTCTATTCGGGCATGGAAGCGCCCGAGTTGAAGCGCGACATCGCCAAGGCCGCCGTCGATGCCATCGCCTTCGAGAGCCGTTGGAAAGGCACGCTCGCCGCCGAGGCCGGGCGTGGCAGCGCCGGCAGGCTTGGCGAGGCGCTTCAGGCCTATGAAGCGCTGGAGGAGCTGATCGGCCGCATCGTCTCCTATGCCGGGCTTGTCTATGCCGGCAACACGTCGGATCCGCAGCGCGCCAAGCTCTATGGCGACATCCAGGAAAAGATGACCGATGCCAGCGCGCACCTGCTGTTTTTCGCGCTCGAGCTGAATCTCATCGACGATAGCGCGATCGAAACCGCACTCGCCGCCGATCCGGCCTTCGCCCATTACCGGCCCTGGGTGCTCGATCTGCGCAAGGACAAGCCCTATCAGCTCGAAGACCGCATCGAGCAGCTCTTCCATGAAAAATCGATCACCGGGCGCGGGGCCTGGAACCGCCTGTTCGACGAGACGATGACCGATTTGCGCTTCGACGTCGACGGCGAGGAGCTGACGCTGGAGCCGGCACTCAATCGCCTTCAGGATGCCGACGGCGAGGTGCGCCGCCGGGCATCCGAGGCGCTGGCCACGACCTTCCGCAAGAATTTGCGCGTCTTCACGCTGGTCACCAACACGCTGGCCAAGGACAAGGAGATTTCCGACCGCTGGCGCGGCTTCGAGGACATTGCCGATTCCCGCCACCTCGCCAACCGCGTCGAAAGCAGCGTGGTGGATGCACTCGCCGCCGCGGTTCGCGACGCCTATCCACGCCTGTCGCATCGCTATTACGCGATGAAGGCGCGCTGGCTCGGCATGGAGGTGATGAACCACTGGGACCGCAATGCGCCCCTGCCGGAGACCCCGCAGGCGGTCATCGGCTGGGACGAGGCCAAGAACACCGTGCTTTCCGCCTACCAGCGCTTTTCGCCCGACATGGCGGAGATCGCCAGAACTTTCTTCGACCGCAACTGGATCGATGCACCGGTGAGACCCGGCAAGTCGCCTGGCGCCTTCGCGCATCCGACCGTGCCTTCGGCGCATCCCTATGTGCTGCTCAACTACATGGGCAAGCCGCGCGACGTGATGACGCTGGCGCACGAGCTCGGCCACGGCGTGCACCAGGTGCTGGCCGGCGGCCAGGGCGCCTTGATGGCATCGACGCCGCTGACGCTGGCCGAAACCGCATCGGTGTTCGGCGAAATGCTGACCTTCCGCTCGCTGCTCGAGCAGACCACCGACAAGCGCGAACGCAAGGCCATGCTCGCCCAGAAGGTCGAGGACATGATCAACACGGTCGTGCGCCAGATCGCCTTCTACGAGTTCGAGCGCAAAGTGCATGCCGAGCGCAGGAGCGGCGAACTGACCTCCGACAAGCTCGGCCAGTTCTGGTTGGAAGTGCAGGCGGAAAGCCTCGGGCCGGCGATCAAGCTGCGCGAAGGATACGAGATTTTCTGGACCTATATCCCGCACTTCATCCACTCGCCTTTCTACGTCTATGCCTACGCATTCGGCGATTGCCTGGTGAACTCGCTCTACGCGGTCTACCAGAACGCCGAGCGCGGCTTTCAGGAGAAATATTTTGCCATGCTGCGCGCCGGCGGCACCAAGCATCATTCCGAGCTTCTGGCGCCGTTCGGCCTCGACGCGGCCGACCCTGCCTTCTGGCAGATCGGGCTTGGCGTGATCAGCGGACTGATCGACGAGCTGGAAGCACTGGACAATTGATGCGCAACACTGGGTGATGCGCAACACCGGGTGACCGGGTTTTCCAGAACAGTTTAGCTGCAATGCATATTGGCGATGGTTCTATTCTTGTCTTGGATATTTGTTCTTAAATAACTTTCCATGGAAGTTTTCCGTTAGATTCCCGTAAGCTGTATGATAGCGTCCGCCCTCAAGCTCAGCCGGGCATGAATGGGTCAGGTCGGAAAATCCCGACCGGTCATGGCGTGTCGGCGGATGCGACAACGGCTGTTGGCCAGGGGCAAACCGGTCGCCGACGGCTCGATCGAAGCCGGCTGTTCTGCAAATTGCGGAACCACCATCGAATGGTCCTTCGCCGAGGTCATGGCTCTACAGGCCAGGGCGGACGGATCGGACTGGAGAGAGAAAGACAATGGGCACTTTTTTCTACATGCTCCTGGCGTTCCTGGTAGGTGTGTTGGTTGGCTGGTTCATTTGGGGACGCCTGCGTGGCGAACTCGACAGTTTGCGCGGCGATCTAGACCGCACGCGCAGCGAACGCGACAGATTGCGGGCCGATAGCGACCGTCTGACCGGTGAGTTGGATGCATGCGGCCGCGCCCGCGCCGATCTCGAACGCCGGCTGGGCGAGGCGAAAACCAACCAGGCGCCAACCGCGAAGGCGGCAACAGCCAAGGCGCCAGCCGCCAAGACCGGCGCGACCAAAGCCGCGATGCAGGCGCCGTCAAGGCTGATGTCGACATCCGCACCGGCCAAACCGGCGCCGAAGAAATCTGCAACGGCCAAAGCCGCGGCTGCGCCGCGCGCAACTGCCGCTAAACCGGCAACGCCGAAACCGGCCGCATCGAAAGCGACCACCGCGCCCAAGACTGTGCCAGTGGCAAGCAAGGCTGCGCCGGCGGCAAGCAAGACCGCGCCAGCGGCAAAGAAAGCCGCGACCGGCAAGGCAACAGCCGCGGCAGCAGGCAACGCCAACGATCTGCGTCGCCTGATCGGCATCGGCCCGACCAACGAGCGGCTGCTCAAAGGGCTTGGGGTCACGACCTATGCCCAGATCGCCGCCTGGACGCCCGACGACGTCAAGCGGATCGAGGCGACGTTGAATTTCGACGGCCGTATCGAACGTGAACGCTGGATTGAGCAGGCGAAACTGCTTGCCGCCGGCGACGAAAAGGAATTTGCGCGCCGCTTCCCGACCGCGGGAGAAGCCAGCAACACCTGATCCACCGCAGGCGGCATCTGGAACAAGGCGGCGCTCTCTGGCGCCGCTTTTGTTTTTGCCGCCGCGCCTTTGCGTCTTGAGACGCCGTTCCCTCGATTGCGCACGGTCGAGCCCCCATATAGATCGATCGCTGGCGACCGCAGCATCCGAGCCTTATGCCCCTGCCCTTTGCAATTTTCAGGAACGACGAGACCGCGCGGCAGCTCGTTTTCGACTGGCCGGCCGAGATAATCGCAGCGCATGGCGAGGCGGATTTTTTGCCGGCGCTGGAAGCCGCGCAGGCTGCACATGACGGCGGCAAATGGCTGGCCGGTTATTTCTCCTACGAGGCCGGTTACCTGCTCGAACCCAAGCTCGTTCCGCTACTGCCGGCCGGCCGCCGCGCCCCGCTTTTCTGCCTCGGCGTGTTCGATGCGCCGGTCGAGGAGACGGTCGCGCCAGGCGATCTGCCGGCTAGCAACGGCCCAATCTTCGACGCCAAGGCAGCCTGGTCTTCGGACGACTACGCCAAACGCTTTGCCAGGCTGCATGACCACATCCGCAAGGGCGACTGCTACCAGGGCAATCTGACCTTTCCGGTCCATGCGCAATGGTCGGGCGATCCGCTGGTCGCCTTCAACGCGCTGACCGAACGCCAGCCGGTGAAGTATGGGGCCCTGGTCGCGCTCGGCGATCCGATCGTCTTGTCGCGTTCGCCCGAACTGTTCTTCGAGGTGGACGCGGAAGGCATGATCGAGACGCATCCGATGAAGGGCACCGCGCCGCGCGGGGCAACAAAAGCCGAGGACGATCGCCTGAAAGCGTTCTTGCGCAACGACGAGAAGAACCAGGCCGAGAACCGGATGATTGTCGATCTCCTGCGCAACGACATTTCACTGATCAGCGAGGTTGGCACGCTCGATGTGCCGGAGCTTTTCCGCATCGAGAGCTACCCGACCGTCCACCAGATGGTGAGCCGCGTGCGGGCGAAACTCTTGCCCGGCCTCGCCATCCGCCAGATTTTCGCCGCGCTGTTCCCCTGCGGCTCGATTACCGGCGCACCGAAGATCCGCGCTATGGAAATTCTGCGCGAGCTGGAAAGTGGCCCGCGCGATGTCTATTGCGGCGCCATAGGCTGGATCGCGCCCGGCGGCCGGATGCGTTTTTCCGTGGCGATCCGCACCATCTCGCTCTTTGCCAATGGCGAGGCGGTCTACAATGTCGGCGGTGGCGTCGTCTTCGATTCGACAGCCGAAGAGGAGTACCAGGAGTGTCTGCTGAAAGCCCGTTTCGCGACGGGAACACTGCCGATTTCGAACTGATCGAAACAATGCGCTGGGAATCCGGCTCGGGTTTCCTCCGTTTCGACCGCCATCTCGCGCGGCTCTACGGCTCGGCAAGCGAACTCGGTTTCGCCTGCGATCCGCAAAGGGTCGGCGAAGCGCTGATGAATGCGGTCGGCCACCAACAGATCGCGTTGCGCACACGCCTCGTCCTGTCGCGCAAGGGCGAAGTCGCGGTTTCGGCGCAGCCTTACGAGCCGCTCGCCGCAGACAAGGTCTGGACACTTCAACTGGCACGGGTGCGGCTTGATTCGAGCGACACGCTGCTGCGTCACAAGACCAGCCGCCGACAACCCTATACGCGCGCCCGCGCCGAATATCTCGCCAGCCGCGCCGACGAGGTGCTGCTCGCCAATGAGCGCGGCGAAATCTGCGAGGGCACGATCACCAACGTCTTTGCCGATTTCGGCGACGGCGTGCTGGCCACGCCGCGGCTCGATTGCGGCCTGCTGCCTGGCGTCCTGCGCGGCGAACTGCTGGATCAAGGCCGCGCCGGTGAAGCGGTCTACACGTGGAACGAACTGAAATCGGCCAAGGCGCTGTTCGTCGGCAACTCGCTGCGCGGATTGATCCCGGCGCGGCTGGGCTGAAGCATCGGGAGACAACAATGTTCGTGGTTTCGCTGAACTACAAGGTGCCGCTGACCGAGATCGACCGCTTGCAGCAAGCGCATGTCGAGTGGCTGAAGGCCTGCTATGCGCAAGGTATCTTTGTCGCCTCCGGGCCAAAGCGGCCAAGGACCGGCGGCATCATCATCGCGCGCGGTCCACGCGAGGTGCTCGATGCCAGACTGGCGGACGATCCCTTCGCCAAGGCAGGTGCCGCCGATTACGAAATCACCGAATTCACGGCGAGAATGGCCGCCGCCGCACTGGAAGCCTACAAAGAGGCATGAGTTTCCGCCCGCCGACCCACACACCCTATGACGGCTCGTCGAAACTGTTCACCATCGGGCTGAAGCCGCTCAATCTCGATAGCTGGATCGAGGTCGACGAATATCTGCTGCCCTACCTTGCCGAGAAACGCCGGCTTTACGCGGAAATTCCCGACAAGGTCTTTGTCGAGGAGCAAGCAACGCGCGACGCCCAGCGCGAAGTGCTCGATCTGCTCGGTGCGCATCTGGCGGCGAACTTTCCGGAGACCCACAGGCGTACCGACAATGCGATCGAGGTGATCGACGGCACCGACAATCTCGAGGGCTCGGGCACCCCAGCTTCTTTCAGCGATGCGCCGCTTATCGCCGCCTCGCTGCTCGTCCAGGAGGATTTGATCCTGATGCGCCGCGACGACAGCGGCTGGCGTCTGGCCGCCGGCTCGCTCTGCTTCCCCTCGTCATGGTCGCTGATCGAAAAATTCGGCAAGCCGCTGCAGCAGATCCACGCACCGGTACCGGGTTTCGGTCCAGGCACACGCCCGGCCGAGCTCATCAACCGCATGTTCGACGGACTCCAGGGCCAAGCCGTCGAGCGCTACAACTGGTCGATCCAGGCGGGCGACGCACTCTACCACCCGCTCTCCAACCTCGAACGCATCGACCGCGCCAGCAGTCGCCCGTCGAGATTCCCGGATGGCGACATCGACGCCCATGCCTTTATCCGCGTCGAGCGGCAAACGCTGAGAAAGCTCCCCGTTTCGGGCGACGTACTCTTCACCATCCGCATCCATCTCGACCCGCTCGCCGTGCTGGAACGCCACCCCGACCGCGCGGCGCTCGCGGCGTCCTTGGCCGAACAACTTCTGGCGCTGGACGAGGCACAGCTCGACTACAAGGGGATGACCGCCGACCGTAACCGGCTGGTCGCGTGGCTCAGGGCGCTGGCGCTGTCCTAGAGCAGTTCATCGTCTCACGGAAACGCCGAACCGCTCTATCTCTTTGTTTCTGCGCAATCCCGGACGGAAAACCGTTTCACACCTTTCCTGGAATTGCCCTAAATCGCAGCCAGGCCCAGCAGCAGGATCGCGGACATCGCGGTAAAGACGGTGACGTTGACATCCCACCGCCAGCCCGCCGGTCCAAACGGCGGCCGGAACGGCGGATAGCCGTTCTCGTCATACAGCACGCCGCCATAGATCGGCCGCGAGAGCATGGCCGCGAAGAATGCTCCATACATAGCCGCGGCCAATCCCCCGGCGAGATCGAGCCGCTCGGCTTCGAGTTGTCCCTCGATCCAGATAAGTCCGAGCGCAATCAGCGCCACACCGGTGTAGCTCAGCACCTGCCAGACGACATGAAACCGGGCGTGTGGGGTCCACAACGGATTGGTGGCATGTGTGGCGTTGAAGATCCTTGGTCACAGCGCCGATATTGGTCTCATAATTTCGGTCCAGAGACGGCGTCTGCCCTTCGTCATTCTCGAAAGCGACGCGGGTCCCGACATCAATTCGATAAAGATCGACGGCTGGAGCGGCGCGGTAGCTGCCGTCCGGCATTTGACCGGGCTGGGGCACCGGCATTTTGCCATCCTTTCGGCGCGACGGACTCCCGGCCCACCGATTGTCCACATGCCCGGACAGGCAACGCGCCCGCTTCTGGCCGGCTTCCCGCTCGACGATGAAAGGCTCGACGGTTTCAAACAGGGTTTGGCGGAGGCGAATTTGTCGATCGACGATGTCCCGATCCTCGAGACGATCCCAGGCGAGCCATCTGCCGGAGCAGTGGTGTTCGACAGGGCGCCTGAAGCAACCGCGATCCTGACCATGTCGGATTGGCAGGCGATCACAATACTGGACGAGGCGGTTCGCCGCGGCATCGGCGTGCCGGGCCACGTATCGGTCGTTGGCTTCGATGGCACTGCTGAATCCGCACGCACCACGCCTCCGATGACCACTGTGGCGCAAGACGTGATCGGAAAAGGCAGGCTTGCCGCCCGAATGGTTATTGACAATGAAGCCCCCCGCCAGGTCGTTCTGCCGGTAGAACTGGTGGTTCGAGCCTCCACAGCCGGGCCGAGGGCAAAAATCCGCTGAAACGCGCGGATGCGCCATCCGCATCGGGGCGGCGCTGGCAGCGTCTTTTCGCTGAGCAGCGTCTGGCACTGAACGGGGCACACCTTGACTATAAGGGCCTGACAGCCGACCGTGACTGTCGGCGGAAGACAACTGTAACTTGTGGCTTGGGGGCACAATGATCCAGCATCTTGGCAGGCCGGTCACGTTCATGGCCGCGATCCTGGTACTGTCGATAGCAGCTGAGGCGGAGCCGAGGCCTGCGCCGACGATCTGCTGGAACTGCCGGTCTCCGAGGCACATGACCTCTTCAAGCCTGCATTCGCAAGACTGGTCGAGCCGTAGCCGGGATGGCGCGGCGTGAGGCCGGCCGTCCGCTTTTCGCTTTATTGTGACAATGATCTATGGTTTGTCGCGCCGCGGCCAAGCCGCTGTTCCGAAGCGTTTTTTGAGGGAGTAATCGATAAATGGCGAATGAAAACTGGCCCGTTTACGGTGAGATCACCGGCCCTGTAGTGATGATCGGCTTCGGCTCGATCGGACGGGGAACGCTGCCGCTGATCGAGCGCCATTTCAAATTCGACAAGTCGCGCATGACGGTCATCGACCCGCGCGACACCGACCGCAAATTGCTCGACGAGCGCGGCATCACCTTCATGCAGGATGCGGTGACCAAAAACAACTACAAGAAGCTGCTGACACCGCTTTTGACCAATGGCGGCGGCCAGGGCTTTTGCGTCAACCTGTCGGTCGACACTTCCTCGCTTGAGCTGATGAAGCTCTGCCGCAAGCTTGGCGTCCTCTATATCGACACGGTGGTCGAACCCTGGCTCGGCTTTTATTTCGACGAGAAGGCCGACAACGCCTCACGCACCAACTATGCGCTGCGCGAGACCGTACGTACTGAAATCGCGAAGAACCCGGGCGGCACCACTGCGATCTCGTGCTGCGGCGCCAATCCCGGCATGGTCTCATGGTTCGTCAAGCAGGCACTGGTCAACCTCGCCACAGATCTTGGCCTCGACTTCTCGGAACCCGCGCAGCACGATCGCGAAGGCTGGGCCAGGCTGATGAAGAAGGCCGGCGTCAAGGGCATCCATATCGCCGAGCGCGACACCCAGCGCACCAAGAAGCCCAAGCCGATGAACGTGTTCTGGAACACCTGGTCGGTCGAAGGCTTCATTTCGGAAGGGCTGCAGCCGGCCGAGCTCGGCTGGGGCACGCATGAGGCGTGGATGCCGAAGAACGCCAAAAGCCACAAGAACGGTTCGAAGGCCGCGATCTATCTGGAGCAGCCCGGCGCCAATACACGCGTGCGCACATGGTGTCCGACGCCCGGCCCGCAATACGGTTTCCTGGTGACACACAACGAAGCGATCTCGATCGCCGATTTTTTCACCTTGCGCGGCAAGAAGGGCAAGGTGCAATACCGGCCGACCTGCCATTACGCCTATCATCCCTGCAACGACGCAGTGCTGTCGCTGCACGAGATGTTCGGTGTCGCCGGCAAGGCTCAGCCCGTGCATCACGTGCTCGACGAAAATGAACTGGTCGATGGCGTCGACGAACTCGGCGTGCTGCTCTACGGCCACGCCAAGAACGCCTACTGGTACGGCTCGCAGCTGTCGCTGGCCGAGGCGCGCAAGCTGGCGCCCTATCAGAACGCCACCGGCATGCAGGTCACGTCGGCGGTGCTGGCCGGCATGGTCTGGGCGCTGGAAAATCCCGAGGCCGGCATCGTCGAGGCCGACGAGATGGATTACAAGCGCTGCCTCGACGTGCAGGGCCCCTATCTCGGGCCGGTCAGGAGCTATTATACCGACTGGACACCGCTCGACAATCGGCCTGGTCTGTTTCCCGAGGATCTCGATACCAAAGACCCGTGGCAATTCCGCAACATCCTCGTTCGATAGCAGCGTTGCCTCGACACTCGGCCAGCTTGCAATCGCCCGGAAATCGGGCGATTGAAGAGGGGCGGCCTAGAGCCACGTGCGTCCATTTGCACGCACAAAGTACGCTCTAGCACTTTGAATGTGCGCATCGTGCTTTCCGAAAATCGGATCGATTTTCGGGCCGATGCGAGAGGAGAGGATCTTGAAGATGACGATTGCGCAAAGACTGCTTTCGGCTGGCATTGCCGCGGCCGCTACGGTCGCGTTGGCGGCCTGCACGACAACCGGCCCAGGCGAGCCGCCGGTGATCACGGCCAAGGGGGTTGAAGGCTCCTGGATCGACGCGCAGGGCACGGGCTTGTCCACCTTCAAGGGCGGCAGCTTCGCGACCGTCGCAACCGACACCGGCCAGAAGCTTGCCGATGGCAGCTACACCATGACCGGCGGCACCTCGGTCGAGATTCATGGCACTTCGCTGATCCGCCAGACGCCGATCAGCTTCAACTGCCTGATGGTCTCCACCAGCCAGCTCAATTGCACCAGCGCGAGCGGGCAGAATTTTGTGCTGACCAGGCGCACCTGAAATCCGATTCCGAATTTACTTTGCACAAGGACGGCGGTTTCAAGCCGCCGTCTTCTTGCGCCGGCAAAGCTGATGCCGATTTCCGCTTGCATCGACTGAAACGCGATGTGAACATAGCCCAAGAGGGCTGTTACATCCCAGTCAAACAAGAGCGTTAAACGCCTCTGCGCATGACCCCGAAAATCGGAGTCGATTTTCGGAAAGGATCATGCGCAAAATAAAAATTGGTACAGCGTCCTTTGCGCGTCCCAAATGACGCGCGGCGCTGTACTCAAGTTATCCGGGAGACGAGAATGAAGAAGATTGCTGCCATCGCCGCGCTGTCGGCATCGGCGCTTGGCCTGTCGGCAGGGGTATCCTTTGCCGACTACACGCTCAACATCCTGCACATTAACGACTGGCATAGCCGCATCGAGAGCAACAACAAGTACGAATCGACCTGCTCGGCCGAGGAGGAGACCAAGGGCGAATGCGTCGGCGGCGCCGGCCGCCTGGTCACCGCGATCGCGCAGGAGCGCAAGAAGCTGGAAGGCCAGAACGTGCTGCTGCTCAGCGCCGGCGACAATTTCCAGGGCTCGCTCTTCTACACGACCTACAAAGGCAAGACCGAAGGCGAATTCCTCAACCAGATGAAATTCGATGCCGAGGCTCTCGGCAACCATGAGTTCGACGATGGCGAGTCGGCGCTGGCGCCGTTTCTCGACATGATCGAGTTTCCGGTGCTCGGCGCCAATGTGAAGGCCAATGCGCAATCCAAGCTCGGCGACCGCGTCAAGCCGTCGATCGTGGTCGAGGTCGGCGGCCAGAAGATCGGCATCGTCGGCGCGGTCACCAACGACACGCCGGAGCTTGCCACCCCTGGCCCGAATATTGCCATCGAAGACGACGTCAAGTCGATCACCGCTGAGGTCGAGAAACTGAAGCGAGAGGGCGTCAACAAGATCATCGCGGTCACCCATATCGGCTACAAGCGCGAGCGCGACGTGATCGCCAAGATCCCGGGCGTCGACGTGGTGGTCGGCGGCCACAGCCATTCGCTGCTGTCCAACACCGACCCCAAGGCGGAAGGCCCATATCCGACGATGGTCGACAATCCGGACGGTTACAAAGTGCCGGTCGTGCAGGCGGCGTCCTATTCGAAATATCTCGGCGAATTCAAGGTCGTGTTCGACGACAACGGCGTCGTCAAGGAGGCAAGCGGCGATCCCATCCATCTCGACAAATCGATCACGCCCGACCCCGCCGTGCTTGCCCGCATCAAGGAACTCGGCGCGCCGATCGAGGCCTTGAAGAACAAGGAAGTCGCCGAGACCACCAAGGCGATCGACGGCAGTCGCGAAAACTGCCGCGCCCGCGAATGCGAGATGGGCAATCTGGTCTCCGACGCCGTCCTCGACCGGGTCAAGGGCCAAGGTGTCGAGATCGTCATCTCGAATGGCGGCGGCTTGCGCGCCTCCATCGACCAGGGCACCGTCACCATGGGCGAGGTTCTCACCGTCCTGCCGTTTCAGAATACTCTGGCGACCTTCCAGATCTCCGGCAAGGATTTGGTTGCCGGCCTCGAAAGCGGCCTCAGCCAGGTCGAGGACGGCGCCGGGCGCTTCCCGCAAGTTGCCGGCCTGAAATATGCGTTCGACAAATCGGCGCCGCCTAACGGACGCGTCAAATCGGTCGAGGTCATGGAAGGCGGCGCCTGGACGCCGATTAAGCCGGACAAGGATTACCTGGTCGCCACCAACAACTATGTCCGCCAGGGCGGCGACGGCTACAAGGTGTTCGCCGAGAAGGCCAAGAACGCCTATGATTACGGCCCGGGGCTGGAACAGGTCGTCGCCGACTACCTAGGCGCGCACCGGCCCTATACGCCGAAGCTCGACGGCCGCATCACCGAGATCGCCGCGACCGTAGCCCCGGCCGCAGAACCTGCCAACCCTGCCGAACCGCCAAAACCTGCCGAGGCTGCGCCGGCAAAGCCCGTTGAGCCGGCAATGCCCGAAATGCCGGCCGGCTCCGGCGACATTTCCAAGACGCCGCCGGCCGTCCCGGCTGAAACAGCGCCGGCACCCGCACCCGCCGAGCCGGCCCAGCCGGCGGCACCTGCGGCTCCGGCCACACCGGCTCCGGCGACCCCTGTTCCGGCTGAGCCGGCACCGGCCGAAAGCAGCCATGTGATCGTCGCCGGCGATACCTATTGGGATCTCGCGGTGAAGGCTTATGGCGACGGCACCAAATGGAAAATAATCTCCGATGCCAACAAAGCCTACGAGCCACGCCGCCTTCCGGTCGGCGCAACCTTGACGATCCCGGCGGCCTCGAAGTAATCCGGCCGCAGGAACGCAATGCACCCGCCCGGCAGACCGGGCGGGTGTTGCATTTCTGGAATAAGGTGCGGCCAGACGCAGCATTTGAAAACCAGCGCGGCATCGCTACTTTCGCCGCGGCACCGTTGGTTCGCGGTGTTGGAGAACCTCATGGCGCTTGCCAACCCTGCTGAAATCAAAGCCGAGAAGACTGCCGCCTCGCCGTCGGCAGGGCGCCCTCTGGTCAGGACCGGCAAGGTCGGTGTCATGCTGATCAATCTCGGCACCCCGGACGGCACCGGCTTCAAGCCGATGTGGCGCTACCTCCGGGAGTTCCTGTCCGATCCGCGCGTCATCGAGCTCAACAAGGCGATCTGGTATCCGATCCTCTACGGCGTGGTCCTCACCACCCGGCCGAAGAAATCAGGGGCCAACTATGCCAGGATATGGAACCGGGAGCGCAACGAGTCGCCGCTGCGAACCTACACCCGCGCCCAGGCCGAGAAGCTCGGGCTCGCGCTCGGCGAGCTACCCAATGTCGTCGTCGACTGGGCGATGCGCTACGGCAACCCTTCGACCGAGAGCGTGGCCGAGAGACTGGTCGAGCAAGGCTGCGACCGCATCCTGTCTTTCCCGCTCTATCCGCAATATTCGGCGACGACGACTGCGACTGCCAACGACCAGCTGTTTCGCGCCCTGATGAAGATGCGCCGCGCCCCGGCCATTCGCAGCGTGCCACCCTATTACAACGAGCCGGCCTATATCGAGGCGCTCACCCGTTCGATCGAAAAGCATCTGGCGAGCCTCGACTTCGAACCGGAAATTGTCATCGCTTCCTATCACGGCATTCCGAAACCCTATTCCGACAAGGGCGACCCCTACCACGCCCATTGCCTCGAGACGACCCGACTGCTGCGCGAAAAGCTCGGCTGGGATGAAAACAAGCTGATTACCACCTTCCAGTCGCGCTTCGGCGCGCAGGAGTGGCTGCAGCCCTACACCGACAAGACGGTCGAAAGACTAGGGCGCGAAGGCGTGAAATCGGTCGCCATCGTCAATCCAGGATTTTCCGTCGACTGCATCGAGACGCTGGACGAGATCGGCAGGGAAGCGTCCGAGACCTTCCATCATGCCGGCGGCGAAAAGTTCGCACACATCCCTTGCCTCAACGACAGTGCCGAGGGCATGGCGGTGATCGAGGCGATGGTGCGGCGCGAGCTGTCCGGCTGGGCCTGAACAGATCACCCGTCTATGCACCCGCAATCCGTGATCACCTGATTGTAACATTGCTGAAACACACTTAAGTGTTTGATGGGAATCGGTCGCGTGGAATATCCAACATGGCCGGCCTTTGAGGGGAGAGCCAAATGGGTTTCAGTGGTTTTGATATCGCGCTTCTTGTTCTTGTCGCCCTTGTCGTGCTGGTGCTTATCAAGGGCTTCCGAACAATTCCGCAAGGCTATAATTATACCGTCGAACGTTTTGGCCGTTACACCAAGACATTGAACCCAGGCCTCAACCTGATCGTGCCTTTCGTCGACCGTGTCGGCGCCAAGATGAACATGATGGAGCAGGTGCTCGACGTTCCGACGCAGGAGATCATCACCCGCGACAATGCCACCGTTGCCGTCGATGGCATCGCCTTCTATCAGGTGCTCAACGCGGCGCAGGCCGCCTACCAGGTCTCCGGCCTGCAGAATGCGATTCTCAATCTCACGATGACCAACATCCGCACCGTGATGGGCTCGATGGACCTCGACGAACTTTTGTCGAACCGCGACGCCATCAACGAGCGCCTGCTGCGCGTCGTTGACGAGGCGGCGCATCCCTGGGGCATCAAGATCACTCGTGTCGAGATCAAGGACATCAACCCGCCGGCCAATCTCGTCGAATCGATGGGCCGACAGATGATGGCCGAGCGCAATAAGCGCGCGCAGATCCTCGCCGCCGAAGGCCTCAAGCAATCGCAGATCCTGGAGGCCGAAGGGCGCAAGGAAGCCGCCTTCCGCGACGCCGAGGCGCGCGAGCGCTCGGCCGAGGCTGAAGCACGCGCCACGCAGGTGGTGTCGGAGGCGATTTCCAAAGGCGACGTGCAGGCGCTCAACTACTTCGTCGCGCTGAAATACACCGAAGCGCTGACCAAGATCGGCTCAGCGACAAATAGCAAGCTCGTGCTGATGCCGATGGAGGCCTCATCGCTGATCGGCACGCTCGGCGGTATTGGCGAAATCGCCAAGGAAGTTTTCCGAAGCGAAGGCACCGCCGGTGCCGCACGACAGGCTGCCCGCCCGCCGGTCGTTCGTCCGAGCGAAACCTGAGGCCACAGCCATGCTCGACCGCATTGTTTCCGAACTCGGCCCGTGGAGCTGGATGGTCCTCGGCTTCGTCCTGCTGGTAATGGAGGTCATCGCGCCGGGCATTTTCATGCTGTGGATCGGCATTGCCGCGCTGTTGATCGGCGTCGTCTCACTGCTCATCTGGGATGCCGGTTTCTGGACCTGGCAAGTCCAGGTCCTCGCCTTCCTCGCGCTGTCGCTGGTCTCGGCCTATGTCGGCAAGCGGCTGGTGGGCGGGCGCCATGATGAAACCGACCAGCCCCTGCTCAACCGTCGCGGCGCACAGATGGTCGGCCGGACGGCGACCCTTGCCGAGCCGATCAAGGACGGGCGCGGCCGCGTAAAGCTGGGCGACACGTTGTGGCGCGTCTCCGGCCCTGACCTGCCGGCCGGCACGCAAGTGCGCGTGACGGGCGCCGCTGATACCGACCTGGAACTGACGGTCGAGGCGGTCTAGAAGCCCGCTAGGCAGCACCGATGCGCAGCAGGTCGTGCAGATGGACGAGCCCGATCGGCCGCCTGCCTTCGACCACCATCAGGCTGGTGATAGCCGAGTCGTTGATCGTCTGCAGCGCCGTCGCAACAAGCGTGTCGGGCGCGGCCATTTTCGGCTCTCTGGTCATCACCTGATCGACGCTCATTGCCAGGAGATCGCTGCCGATATGGCGCCTGATGTCGCCATCGGTGATGATGCCGATCAGCTTGCCGTCCGCGGCAGTCACGGCCACGCAGCCAAACCCCTTGCGCGACAATTCGAGGATTGCCTCGCGCATGCCGGTACCTGACGATACCAGCGGCAGCCTGTCGCCGACATGCATGATCTCGCGGATCTGCGTCAGGTTGGCTCCGAGCTGGCCGCCGGGATGGAACGTGCGGAAATGGTCCGGGGTGAAGCCGCGTGCCTCGAGCAGCGCTATGGCCAGCGCATCGCCCATCACCATTTGCAGCAGCGTCGAGGTCGTCGGCGCAAGCCCGTGCGGACAGGCTTCCGGTGCTCGCGGCAGCAGAAGCACCACGTCGGCCGCGCGCGCCAGCGCCGATTTTTCGCCCGCGGTGACCGCGACCAGCGGGATCGAGAAGCGCCTCGAATAGGCGATGATGCCCTTGAGCTCGAGGCTTTCCCCCGACCACGACAGCGCGATGATGGCGTCGTTCCTGGCGATCATGCCGAGGTCGCCGTGATTGGCTTCGGCAGGGTGAACGAAGAAGGCCGGCGTGCCGGTCGAGGCGAGCGTTGCGGCGATCTTCGAGCCGATATGGCCGCTTTTGCCGACCCCGGTGACGATGACGCGGCCATCGATCTGCGACACCATGCCGACGGCTCGTGCGAACGGCTCGGCCAGCCCGTTTTCGAGAGCGTCTGCCAGTGCCGCGACGCCGGCCTGCTCCGTCGCCACGGTTCTCAGCGCCGAGGCAATCGCGGCCTGCCCGTCATGCCGCTTCCTGTCTGGGGATTTCACGTCCATGGACGATGCGATTAGCGCTTCGGCGCGCGCCTGTCCAACGGAATTGCCGTCCCGAACCTCCTGACGGGCCATGCCTCAACGCTCCGTTAACCATCCCCATTTACGGTTTCGTAAGTATGGCGCGCGTGCGCCGCGCAAGCAGTGGTGCCGATGTCCGGGTTTCAGCCTCAAAACAAAATGGGACGAAAGGGCAAGGCGGTCTGCGCTTTGCTGCTGGCAACCAGTGTCTTTGCGTTGTCGCGGCCGGCACTGCTTTGCGCCCAGGAAACCGAGCTGCGCGGCGAGGTTTCGGAATCGACAATCCTGGACGACCAGCAGTACAAGATCAGGCAATCGAGCATAGCCGGAACCCAAGCCGCGCAGGCTGCTGCAACCGCCAACGACAATACGCCGCTGCCTACCTATCGCCCGGCCAGCCAAGGGGCGTTGCCTGACGACGGCACGGGCGAGGCGGCCACAACCGGCGGCACTTTCGATCAACCAGCGGCCAGCGGCGACCCATTTCCCGACAACCCTGCTCCGCCCCCCCGACGGCGGCCAAGCGCGACGCAACGCGCCGCCAATGCGGCCAACGCCGAAGACGAGACCGCTGACAGCCAGAAGCGCAAGAGAACCGCGACTGCAGCCGCGGCGGCGACCGATGACACCGATACCGCCGCCATAGACGAGCAGGATACGGTCAACCGCCGTGCCGTCACCATCGATTCCGCCGAGAGGCTCAAGCTCGACCCCGGCGCCGAGCGCACCGAAGCCATCGAAGGCCAGGACAAGAAGAACGAGGACGACCCGTTCGCCGCCACCGGCATCAAGCTCGGCTCCTTCGTGATCCGGCCGACGCTCGAGCAAGGCCTGACGTCTTCGACAAACGCCGATTCGAGCAGCCTCGGCAAGCCGGCCTTGCTGTCGGAAACGACGCTGCGCTTCAACGCCGTCTCCGACTGGCGGGAGAATTCGGCGACGGTTGAGGGCTATGGCATCTTCCGCGAAACCTTGTCCGGCTATGACATTCACGAGGCGCAAGGCCGCGTCGACGGCACACTCAACATCGATCTCGACAATGATCTGCGCGCCATCGCCAAGCTGGGCTATGAGGCCTTGCCCGAATCGGCCTCGGCGCCGGACGCGGTCGTCGGCGCCGTTGGCCAGCCGGTGCGCCAGACCGTGAACGGCAGTCTCGCCGTCGAGAAGGATGCCGGCAAGATGCGCTTCGCGCTGACCGGCGCGGTCGAGCACGACATCTTTGGCGACGCCAAGCTTTCGTCGGGCGGATCGCTGTCGCAGAAGGGCCGCGACTCGACGCTCTACACGGCCATTTTGCGTACCGGTTACGAGATCTCGCCTGCCATCACCCCGTTCACCGAAATCGAGATCGGCCGGCGCGCTTATGATTTGCGCGTCGATCCAAACGGCTTCCAGCGCTCCTCGACCAGGCTTGGCGCACGGGCCGGCGTCGAGCTCGATCTCCGCGAGAAGCTTACCGGCGAGTTCTCGGTCGGCTGGCTGCGCGAAGCTATCGACGACGATGCCCTGCCGGCTATTTCGGGCGCGACGGTCAATGCCGATCTCAAATGGTCGCCGGAACGCGGCACCACGATCGGGCTCACCGCACAGACGACCGCCGAGAACACGACGAATGCGGGCGAAAGCGGCGACATGCTCTATTCCGGCAGCCTCACCGGCGAGCGGCAGATCCGCGCCAACCTGACCGGAAATGCCGCTCTCGGCCTTGAATGGCGCGACTATACCGGCTCCGACGATCATGATTTGACGCTGAGCGCCGAGGCTGGGCTGACGTGGTGGCTGAACCGCTACACCGGGCTCACCACCCGCGCCAGGACTGAAAAACTGACCAGCAACCTGGTTGGGCGCGACTACACGGCCAACAGTATCTTCGTCGGCTTGAAGTTGCAGCGCTAAATGCATGTCGCGCAAAAGTTTGCAGCGGTTTTGCGATAACGACTTGCGTAAAACAAGAACCTAAAGCGCGTCGCATGAGGCCGGTCGAACGCGGCGCGCTTTAGCCGATCAGCGCGGCAACCGGTGTTGAAACTACAAGGCTACGCCGCGGCGTTCTGACGGCGCGAGTTCGTCGAGAAGCGTGCGAATGACACCGGCCATGCTGGCATTCATGTCTCTGCGCCACAGTGCGAAGGCAACGTTGGCCTCGACGAAGCCTTCGGGCGAGCCGCAGTCGAACGTTCGCCCGCGGTAGTGGTAGCCGTAGAAGGGCTGTTGCTTCTGCAGCTTCAGCATTGCATCGGTGAGCTGGATCTCGTTGCCGGCGCCTTTTTCCTGACCTTCGAGTATCTTGAATATCTCCGGCTGCAGGATATAGCGCCCGTTGATGTAGAGGTTCGACGGCGCCGTGCCGGTCTTCGGCTTTTCCACCATGCCGGAGATGCGGAAACCGTGATGCGCGGCCTCGCCGCGGCCGACAATGCCGTATTTGTGCGCCTCGGCCGGATCGCATTCCTGCACGGCGACGATGTTGTTGCCGGTCTCGGCGTAAAGCTCGACCATGTCCTTCATGCAGCTTTTTTCCGACTGCATGATCATGTCGGGCAACAGCAGCGCAAAGGGCTCGTCGCCGACGAGCTCGCGCGCGCACCAGACGGCGTGACCAAGGCCGAGCGGTACCTGCTGGCGGGTGAAGCTGGTCTGCCCCGGCGCCGGCTGCAGCCGCTGCAGGCGGGCGAGCTGGTCGTCCTTGCCGCGCTGCGCAAGCGTGTCGTAGAGCTCGAATTGGACATCGAAGTGATCCTCGATGACCGTCTTGTTGCGGCCGGTCACAAAGATGAAATGCTCGATCCCGGCTTCGCGCGCCTCATCGACCACATACTGGATGACCGGCCTGTCGACGACCGTCAGCATTTCCTTGGGAATGGCCTTGGTGGCGGGGAGAAAGCGCGTGCCGAGACCGGCAACCGGGAACACTGCCTTGCGAACTCTCTTCATGTGCCAATTATCCATTTGCATGCCTGTTCGGCAATCCCGATTCGAGACATTTTCATGCCGAAATCGAGGATTACTGAACGGCGGGTCAGAAATCTCAGCTGGTAAAGCATTGACGCATCTTTTCACCCCGGACGGCACCTATGGTAAACCAAATGCTAACCGGGTTCGGCGATGAATAGTCTTCCTGAGATGAAGAAGGAGGAAAAGATGTCCGTTCGCAACGCCGCAAGGCGCTTCACCAGCGTCCTGACGGCCGCCAGCCTCTCGCTTGCCTTGCTCATGCCCAGCGGGTCGGCTTTTGCCGATGCCGGCTTCCGCCAATGGGTCGCCAGCTTCCGTGCTACCGCCGTGGCGAGCGGCGTTTCCGGCTCCGTCTACGACCAGGCATTCAAGGGCATCAACGATGCTGACCCGGTGGTGCTGGAAAAGGCCCGTACTCAACCCGAATTCACCGCACCCGCTTGGGATTATTTCGACAACCGCGTCCATGACCAGTCGGTCGCCGTCGGCCAGCAGATGGCAAGGAAATGGAAGCCTTGGCTGGACAGGATCGAGGCAAGATACGGCGTCGACCGCTACATCCTGCTGGCCATCTGGTCTATGGAATCTAATTACGGCGAAACCCTCAAGCGCGATGATATCATGCGCAATGTGGTGCGTTCGCTGGCGACGCTTGGTTATGCCGACCCGAAGCGAGCGAAATTTGCCCGCACCCAACTGATCGCGGCGCTGAAGATCCTGCAGACCGGCGACATCGACGAAAGCCATCTCAGCGGCTCATGGGCCGGCGCGATGGGCCATACCCAGTTCATCCCCACCAGCTACCAGTCCTATGCGGTCGATATGGACGGCAACGGCAAGCGCGACATCTGGAATTCGATTCCCGACGCTCTGGCGACAGCCGCCAATTTGCTGAGGAAGAACGGCTGGCAGGCAGGCAAGACCTGGGGTTATGAGGTCAGCCTTCCGGACGGCAAGAAGCTGCCCGGAGGCTCGAAGTCGCTGTCGCAATGGCAGGCGCTGGGCGTCACCCGTGCCAACGGCAAGCCGTTCAAGAACGGTGCGGACAAGGCGACTTTGAAGCTGCCCGGCGGCCGCGGCGGGCCAGCCTTCCTGATGATCAAGAATTTCTCCGTCATCAAGCGTTACAACAATGCCGACAAATATGCGCTCGCCGTGGGCCTTCTTGCCGACGAAATCGCCGGCTATGGCGGGCTTGTGCAGGACTGGAAGCGCCCGTTTACCAAGCTCTCCTTCGAGGAAAGGCAGGAGCTTCAGAAGCGACTTTCCGAGCACGGCTATTACGACGGCAAGTTCGACGGCAAGATCGGTGACGGATCGAAAACCGCCATCATGGCCTTCCAGGCAAAGGCTGGCTTGACCCAGGACGGGTATCCGAGCAAGGAAGTGCTCAAATGGCTCAGGCAGAACTAGAGCCGGTTGCGGGATGGAGAGGGTGATTGGTTTCGGCTGCGCGCATCCGGTTAATCGTTCGTCGCGTGCCGATCCTGGTTCTGGCGATCGCCGTTCTGGCAGTCGGCGCAGCCAGTGCCTTTCATACCTCGGCCATGGCGCAGGAGCCGGAAAGTCGTGGCTGGTCGCTGCGCGACCTGTTGTTTCCGCGCAGAAGCGAGCGGTTTGAGCAGCCGCCGCCCGAATTCCAGAGAGAATTCCAGAGAACAAAGCCCAGGCCCAAGCTGAGAAAGCCCCGGTCAGTTCGCCGGCCGCCGCCGGCCGAGCCGACAACCCCGGTGGCCGAGAAGGCGCCGGATGCACGCGTCGTTCTGGTGGTCGGCGATTTCATGGCGTCTGGGCTGGCTGAGGGGCTCGACGCCGCCTTTGCCGAGAACACCGGCGTCAGGATCGTCGTCCGTGCCAACGGATCGTCCGGCTTCGTGCGTGACGATGTCTACAACTGGCCAGGCCAGGTCAAGTCGCTGATCGCCGCCGAAAAACCGGCAGCCGTTGTCGTCATGCTCGGATCCAACGACCGGCAGCAGATGCGCGTCGGCGATGTGCGCGAGCAGCCGCGATCCGAAAACTGGACCAAGGAATACGAGCGCCGGACCGAAGCGTTCGGCAAGGCCATCGCAGCAACCAAGGTGCCGTATCTGTGGGTTGGCATGCCGGCCTTCCGGGTCTCGAAAATGACCTCCGACATGCTGGCCTTCAACGACATCTTCCGCTCGTCCGCCGAAAGCCACGGCGGCGAATTCGTCGACGTCTGGGACGGGTTCGTCGACGAGAACGGCGCCTTCATCACCAGCGGACCGGACATCAACGGCCAATCGGTGCGCCTGCGCTCCGACGACGGCATCAACATGTCGAAGGCCGGCAAGCGCAAGCTCGCCTTCTATACCGAAAAGCCGCTGATGAAGATCCTTGGGCTGGCCGCGCCGGGAAGCGTGGTGACAGCGTCTGCCCCGGCCGGCGCTCCCGTCGAGGCGCCGTCACCTGCTGCCGCACCGATAGCTGTCGATCGCACCGCGCCGATGCTGCTCAGCGATCCGGCGCTGGACGGCGGCTCGGAACTTCTCGGCGCCGCCCCGCCGGCAAAAGCTGACAATTTGCCGGGCGAAAGGCTGATCGTCGAGGGCAAGGCGCCCGACGCCTCACCGGGCCGCGCCGATGACTTCTCCTGGCCGCCCAAGACACAACCTGCGACGGCGGCCGCATCCGATACGACGACGGCGATCCGCCAGTAAACAGAACCTCTTCGGAACTGGCTCAGCGCGGCAGCACGCTCGATCCCATCAGCGCCTCGTCGATGGCGCGCGCCGCCTGGCGGCCCTCGCGGATCGCCCAGACGACCAGCGACTGGCCGCGCCGCACGTCGCCCGCCGCATAGAGCCTTTCGACGCTGGTCCTGTAGTCCCGGTCATTGGCCTCGACATTCTTCGAACGGCGGCTGTCGGTGACGATCTTCATCTGCCCGTCGAGTTCCGAGACCGGCCCGCGAGCGGCTGGCCCGGCAAAGCCGATGGCGATGAACGCGAGATCGGCGCGGATGACGAATTCGGTGCCGGCGATTGGCTTGCGCTTTTCGTCGACCTCGCAGCATTTGACCCCGGTCAGCTGGCCGTCCTCGCCGATGAATTCAAGCGTCGCCACCTGGAATTCGCGCTCGGCGCCTTCGGCCTGCGACGATGACGTGCGCATCTTGGTCGCCCAGTAGGGCCAGACCGACAGCTTGTCTTCCTTTTCCGGCGGCTGCGGCCGGATGTCGAGCTGGGTGACGCGCACCGCGCCCTGGCGGAAGGCGGTGCCGACGCAGTCTGAGGCAGTGTCGCCGCCGCCGACGACGACGACATGCTGGCCGCCGGCGACGATCGGGCGCGACGGCCATGCCACCGACTGGATCGGCTCGCCGCCGATACGCTTGTTCTGCTGCACCAGATACGGCATGGCGTCGTGCACGCCGTCGAGATCGTCGCCCGGGATGTTGGCCGGGCGCGGCGTTTCGGAACCGCCGCAATAGAGCACGGCATCATATTCGGCGAGCAGTTCGGCGACCGGCTTGTCGACGCCGACATTGACGCCGCAATGGAAGCTGACACCTTCGCCCTGCATCTGCTCGATGCGCCGGTCGATATAATGCTTCTCGATCTTGAAATCGGGGATGCCGTAGCGCATCAGCCCGCCCGGCCGGCTCTCGCGCTCATAGACGTGAACGTCATGGCCTGCGCGGCCGAGTTGCTGGGCAGCCGCCATGCCTGCCGGCCCCGAGCCGATGATCGCGACGCGCTTGCCGGTCTTCCGTTCCGGCGGATAGGGCCGGATATGGCCGGTTTCATAGGCTTTGTCGGCAATCGCCTGCTCGATCGTCTTGATGGCGACCGGAATATCCTCGAGGTTCAGCGTGCAGGCTTCCTCGCAAGGTGCGGGGCAGATGCGGCCGGTAAATTCCGGAAAATTGTTGGTCGAATGCAGGTTGCGGATCGCGTTTTCCCAGTCGCCATTGTAGACGAGGTCGTTCCAGTCCGGGATCTGGTTGTGGATCGGGCAGCCGGTCGGTCCATGGCAATACGGAATGCCGCAATCCATGCACCGCGCGGCCTGTTTCTCGACCTCCTTGTCCGACATCGGCAGCGTGAACTCGCGGAAATGCCGGATGCGGTCGGAAGCCGGCTGGTACTTGTGCACCTGCCGGTCGATCTCGAGAAACCCTGTTACCTTGCCCATAGTCCAGTCCCTGCTGTCCGGAAGGCACGCCTGGCGACGCACCCGTTAACCTCATAAGGCAGCCGTGGCAACCTTCAGTCCGAGGTCAGGATTGTTGATGAAGATGGTTGCCAGGACGCATGGCCTCCCGGCAATTTCCAAATCTATTCCGCCGCCACGTTCATGCGCATCCGCTCCATCTCGATCAGCGCGCGGCGGTATTCGACCGGCATGATCTTCCGGAATTTCGGCCGGAAAGTCGCCCAGTCGTCGAGGATTTCGCGACCTCGTACCGAGCCGGTGTAGTGGACGTGGTTGGAGATCAGCTGATAGAGCCGCTCCTCGTCATGGCTGGTCATATCGCCGGATACGTCGACACGGCCCTTATGGTCGAGATCGCCGCCATGGTGGAGCAGCTTTTCCATCAGGTCGTCCTCTTCCGGAACCGGCTCCAGCTCGACCATCGCCATGTTGCAGCGTTCGGCGAAATCACCCGCCTCGTCGAGCACATAGGCGACGCCGCCCGACATGCCGGCGGCGAAGTTGCGGCCGGTCTGGCCGATGACGACGACGATACCGCCGGTCATGTATTCGCAACCATGGTCGCCGACGCCTTCAACGACGGCGGCGACACCCGAATTGCGCACGGCAAAACGCTCGCCGGCAACGCCGCAGAAATAGGCCTCGCCCTCGGTTGCGCCGTAGAGCACGGTATTGCCGACAATAATGGACTCGGCAGCAACGATTTTCGTGTTCTCCGGCGGGCGGATGACAATGCGGCCACCCGACAGGCCCTTGCCGACATAGTCGTTGGCAGCGCCCACCAGTTCGAAGGAGACACCGCGCGCCAGGAAGGCGCCAAAGGACTGGCCGGCCGTGCCGGTGAGCTTGACCGAGATCGTGTCCTCGCGCAGGCCCTTGTGCTTGAAGCGCTTTGCCACCTCGCCCGACAGCATGGCGCCGGTCGAACGGTCGACGTTGCGGATCGGCAGTTCGACACTGACCGGCTGCCTGGCTTCGAGCGCCGGCTTTGCGAGTTCGATCAGCTTGCGGTCGAGCACGTCGTCGATCGGATGCTTCTGCCGCTCGGTCCAGTGCACCGCCTCGTGCGGCGCATCGGGCTTGTAGAACATCTTGCTGAAGTCGAGCCCGCGTGCCTTCCAGTGCTGGATCAGCTCGCGCTTTTCCAGAAGGTCGGTGTCGCCGATGATCTGGTCGAGATGGGTGTAGCCCATCTCGGCAAGCAGCGCCCGCACCTCTTCCGCCACATAGAAGAAGAAGTTGATGACGTGCTCGGGCGTGCCCTTGAAGCGCTTGCGCAGCACCGGGTCCTGTGTCGCGACGCCGACGGGGCAGGTGTTGAGATGGCACTTGCGCATCATGATGCAGCCGGCCGCGATCAACGGCGCGGTCGAAAAGCCGAACTCGTCGGCGCCGAGCAGTGCGCCGATAATGACGTCACGCCCGGTGCGCAGGCCGCCATCGACCTGCAGCGCGACGCGCGACCTGAGGCCGTTGAGCACCAGCGTCTGGTGCGTCTCGGCAAGGCCCATCTCCCACGGGCTGCCGGCATGCTTGAGCGAGGTCAGCGGCGAGGCACCGGTGCCGCCGTCATAGCCTGATATGGTGATGTGGTCGGCACGCGCCTTGGCGACGCCGGCCGCAACCGTGCCGACGCCGACTTCCGAGACCAGCTTGACCGATACGTCGGCCGCCGGATTGACGTTCTTCAGGTCGTAGATGAGCTGCGCCAGATCCTCGATCGAATAGATGTCGTGATGCGGCGGCGGCGAGATCAGGCCGACGCCCGGCGTCGAGTGCCTGACCTTTGCTATGGTCGCATCGACCTTGTGGCCCGGCAGCTGGCCGCCCTCGCCGGGCTTCGCCCCTTGCGCGACCTTGATCTGCATCATGTCGGAATTGACCAGATATTCCGCCGTGACGCCAAAGCGTCCCGAAGCGACCTGCTTGATTGCCGAGCGTTCGGGGTTCTTGCCGCCGCCCGGCAGTGGCAGATAGCGGTCGGCCTCTTCGCCGCCCTCGCCGGTGTTCGACTTGCCGCCGATGGCGTTCATGGCGCGCGCCAGTGTCGTGTGCGCTTCCCTTGAGATCGAGCCGAAGGACATCGCCCCGGTCGAGAAGCGCTTGACGATATCGGCCGCCGGCATCACCTCGTCGAGCTTGACCTTCTTACGCCCGGTCTCTTGCGCAAGCTTGATCTTGAACAGGCCGCGAATGGTCTGCGCCTGCGCCGTCTCGCTGTCGATCTGGGCGGAATAGTCCTTGAACGTCTCCCACGAGCCTTGGCGCACGGCGTGCTGCAAGGTCGCCACGGTGTCGGGCGACCAGATATGGGCCTCGCCGCGCATGCGGAACATGTATTCGCCGCCGACCTCGAGGCTGTTGCGCAGCACCGGGTCGTTGCCGAAGCCGTCGGTGTGGCGGCTGACCGTTTCGGCGGCGATCTCGTCCAGCCCGACGCCTTCGATCAGCGTCGCCGTGCCGGTGAAGTACTTCTGCACGAAGTCCGACTTGAGCCCGATGGCGTCGAATATCTGCGCGCCGCAATAGGACTGGTAAGTGGAGATGCCCATCTTGGACATCACCTTCAGGATGCCCTTGCCGATCGACTTGATGTAACGGGAGACGACTTCGTAGGCATCGACCTCCGCTGGCAATTCGCCACGCTTGTGCATGTCGAGCAGCGTGTCGAAAGCGAGATAGGGATTGATCGCCTCGGCGCCGTAGCCGGCGAGACAGCAGAAATGATGCACCTCGCGCGGCTCGCCGGATTCCACGACGAGCCCAACCGAGGTGCGCAATCCCTTGCGGATCAAATGATGGTGCACGGCCGCCGTTGCCAGCAGCGCCGGAATGGCAATGCGATCCGGCCCGAGCTGACGGTCCGACAGGATGATGATGTTGTAGCCGCCGGCGACCGCCGCCTCGGCGCGCTCGCACAGCCGGTCGATGGCGCCCTGCATGCCGGCCGCGCCTTCATTCGAACCGTAAGTGATGTCGATCGTCTTGGTGTCGAAACGGTCTTCGGTGTGGCCGACGGAGCGCAGCTTCTCCAGATCGCCGTTCGTCAGGATCGGTTGGCGCACTTCGAGCCGCTTGCGGCGCGAATTGCCGACAAGATCGAAGATGTTGGGCCGCGGCCCGATGAAGGACACCAGGCTCATCACCAGCTCCTCGCGGATCGGGTCGATCGGCGGATTGGTGACCTGTGCGAAATTCTGCTTGAAATAGGTGTAGAGCAGCTTCGATCTGTCCGACATTGCCGAAATCGGCGTGTCGGTACCCATCGAGCCGACGGCTTCCTGGCCGGTGGTCGCCATCGGCGACATCAACAGCTTGGTGTCCTCCTGGGTGTAGCCAAACGCCTGCTGGCGGTCGAGCAGTGAGACATCCCTGCGCAGGGCGCGCGGCTCGACCGGGTTCAGATCCTCGAGGATGAGCTGTGTGTTGGCGAGCCAGCTCTTGTAGGGATGCCTGGTCGCGATCTCCGACTTGATCTCCTCGTCGGAAACGATGCGGCCCTTGTCCAGGTCGATCAGCAGCATGCGGCCGGGCTGCAGCCGCCACTTCTTGACGATCCTTTCCTCCGGCACCGGCAGCACGCCGGCTTCCGAGGCCATGATGACGCGGTCGTCATCGGTGACGATGTAGCGCGCCGGCCGCAGCCCGTTGCGGTCGAGCGTAGCACCGATCTGGCGGCCGTCGGTGAAGGCAACCGCCGCTGGCCCGTCCCACGGCTCCATCAGGGCTGCGTGATACTCGTAGAAGGCCTTGCGGTCCTGACCCATCAGCTTGTTGCCGGCCCAGGCTTCCGGGATCAGCATCATCATGGCGTGGGCGAGCGAATAGCCGCCCTGCGTCAGGAATTCGAGCGCATTGTCGAAGCAGGCGGTGTCCGACTGCCCTTCATAGGAGATCGGCCACAGCTTCGAGATGTCGTTGCCGAACAGTTCGGAATCGACCGAAGCCTGCCGCGCCGCCATCCAGTTGACGTTGCCGCGCAGGGTGTTGATCTCGCCATTGTGGGCGACCATGCGGTAGGGATGCGCCAGCTTCCACGACGGGAACGTGTTGGTCGAGAAGCGCTGGTGAACCAGGATCAGCGCCGTCTCGAAACGCGGGTCGGTGAGATCCTTGTAGTAGGCGCCGACCTGATAGGCCAGGAACATGCCCTTGTAGACGATGGTCCGCGACGACATCGAGACGACATAGAAGCCGTTGTCGACGCCTTTGGTCTCTTCGTGGATACGGCCGGAAATGACCTTGCGCAGGATGTAGAGCCGCCGCTCGTAATCGTCGTCGTTCTCGATCTCGGCGCCGCGGCCCAGGAACACCTGCCGGTGCACCGGCTCGGAAGCGGCTATGTCGGGCGCCTTCGACAGCGACGAATTGTCGACCGGCACGTCGCGAAAGCCGAGCAGCGGCTGGCCCTCGAGCTGCGCCACCTCGGCGATGATGCCTTCGATATGCGCCTGCAGCTCCGGGTCGCGCGGCATGAACACGTGGCCGACGGCGTAGTGGCCGGGCTTCGGCAGTTCGACCCCTTGCTTGGCCATCTCCTCGCGGAAGAAGCGGTCCGGCAGCTGCACCAGCACGCCGGCGCCGTCCCCCATCAGCGGATCGGCGCCGACCGCGCCGCGATGCGTCAGGTTTTCGAGCACGGCAAGGCCGTCCTCGACGATCTGGTGCGACTTCACGCCCTTCATGTTGACGATGAAGCCGACGCCGCAGGCATCATGCTCGTTGCGCGGATCATAGAGGCCGTGCGCAGCATAGCCGGTGCTGGTTCGCCGAATATTGGTCAGGGACGGATTTTTGACGGCTGCCGCTGTCGTCTGCGCGGCCTTCGTCGCAGATGGCGTCATGTCCGTCATCGTCCTGTCCTCCGTTCCGTCCCCTTCGGGCGCTGGTTTCCGTCGGGAAGCGCGTGGCTCCCCTTTCAATCTTGCGGCACGTCTTGCGAAATTCTTGCCGACCGTGCGGCTTTCCGCATCGTTCGCATATGGTATTCGTACAGGCTGGAGCCAGGCTGTCTAGCTGTCGCTCGCGGCAATGCCGCAGAGGCGCAATCATATGCCAATGCGGCCAGTTTTGTGCGACAAAATAAGACAGCACTACTGTCCTAAATTTTTATGACAGAAATTTTGGATGCACACAAGACCGATTCACAAAATTCTTGAGGCTTTCGCGACAGAAAATTGCGCGGAACGCCGTGTCAGCGTAGCCTTCAGTCGCTGCATCTACGCTCATGCGTTTCGCTGGCTTTAGCGGATTTTCGGCATCTGCCACTTGCGGCCGGCATGCGAAAGCGGCCAAGCTCGCATCGATTTCCCCAGCATAGGCAGACGCATGATTTTCGCTTCCGACAATTGGGCAGGCGCCCATCCCCGTATCGCTGCCGGCCTGTCGGGCCATGCCGACGGCTTCTCCACCGCCTATGGCGACGGTGCCCTCGACAAGGCCGTTTACCAGCGCTTCAATGAAATCTTCGAATGCGAGGTCGCGGTGTTTTTCGTCGCCACCGGCACCGCTGCCAATTCGCTGTCGCTGACTACCTATAACAAGCCAGGCGGCATTTCCTTCTGCCATCGCGAATCGCACGTCATCGAGGACGAATGCGGTGCACCGGAATATTTCACCGGCGGTTCGCGGCTTTATACAGTCGAAGGCGCACTCGGCAGGATCGATGCCGGCAATCTGGAACGGGCGGTGGACCGTTTCGCACCCGAAAACGTCCATTCCGGGCGGCCGGTTGCCGTTTCGATCACCCAGTCGACCGAAGTCGGCACCGTCTACACGCTGAACGAAATCGCCAGGATTTCGGCGATCGCAAAGCAGCACGGATTGCCGCTGCACATGGATGGGGCCCGCTTTGCCAATGCGCTCGTCGCGCTGGAAACGACGCCGGCCGAAATGACCTGGAAGCACGGTGTCGACATCCTCTCCTTTGGCGGCACCAAGAATGGCTGTTGGTGCGCCGAGGCGATCGTGCTGTTCGACCTCGAGCGAGCCAAGGAATTGGCCTTTTTGCGCAAGCGCGCGGCCCAGCTGTTCTCGAAATCGCGCTTCATCGCCGCGCAATTCGATGCTTATTTCAGGGGTGGGCTATGGCTCGACACAGCACGGCACGCCAATGCGATGGCGGCACGGCTTGCCGCGGCGATAGAAGATTCCCCTTCGGCCCGGCTGGCCTGGCTGCCGCAGGCGAACGAGGTCTTCGCAGTCATGAAAAAGGCCGAGGCCGAAAGAATGCAAGCGGCAGGGGCGGCCTTCCACGACTGGCACAGGCCGCTCAGCTACGACGGCTACATTGGCGAAGACGAAGCGCTCTATCGCTTTGTCACCAGCTTCGCGACCACGCCCGACGAGGTCGACCGTTTCGGCTACCTGCTCGCCGGATAGCAAGCCTTGCCCACCAGCAAAAGAGCGGCGCATTGCTGCACCGCCCTTTCTTCCCGGGGAGTTGGCGTCCCGGAGTTTAGCTGCCTGGCTTAGGCGGCAGTCTTGGCCTCGATCTGCTTGGCCTTGGCCGGAGCCGAGGTGATCGCGATCTTGCGCGGCTTCAGCTCTTCGGGGATGTTGCGCTTGAGGTCGACGAAGAGCAGGCCGTTCTTCAGCGCGGCGCCGACAACCTCGACGTGATCGGCAAGCTGGAAGCGGCGCTCGAAGGCTCGACTGGCGATACCGCGATAGAGCAGTTCGGAGCCTTCGCCATTGCCTTCCTCCTTGCGCTCACCCTTGACGGTCAGCACATTGCGGTGAGCTTCGATCGAAATCTCATCTTCCGAGAAGCCGGCCACAGCCATCGAGATGCGATAGGCATCCTCGCCCGTGCGCTCGATGTTGTAAGGCGGATACGTCTGGCCTTCCGGCTGCGCAAGCGAATCGAGCATGGTGAACAACCGGTCAAAACCGACGGTCGAACGGTAGAGCGGGGAAAAATCAACGTGACGCATGGTGTGTTCTCCTGTTGAGCAACAAGGTTGCGTATGGCCGGTGCGAAACCCGTGACGGCGTTCCGGATGGGCCAGCGGCCCCGACATTGGCGACCGCATGACAAATTTGGGAAGCCGGCGACGGCATTTCAAGATTTTCCCGCGTCCAAACGGGACCGGTCCCGGCCCACGTCCCGATGCCGATGAACGGCAGATGAACCGTGGCTTCGGCGAGCGTTCAGCCAGGCGGCACTAAAACTGTTCTCGAGATCACGAACAGGTCGCCGGGAAGGCGACACGACGAGGCCGAACCGGGTGTAACGTCCCTTCCTCCCGGTCGACAGAGGCCGGAAGCACGCCAAGGCTGCTTCCGGCCTTACTTGTTCGCTGCCTGGCGGTCGACCTCCCCGGCGTCCCAAATTCCTTTGCTTTTGGCGCATGGGCGTTTATGCCTGACTTGCGCCCACGCCGGCACCGACACCAACCAAACACCGTATGACCGATCTTCTCCACCAGCCCCCTCTCTTCCACGAAACTCCGGGCAATCCGCTGCCGGAAAACACGGCCGGCGGCTTCTTCACCACGCGCGACGGCAAGAAGATCCGCTATGGGCTGTTTGCCGCGGTTGCCCGCCCGATGAAGGGCACCGTCGTCGTCCTGACCGGCCGCAACGAGTGCATCGAGAAGTATTTCGAGACCATTCGCAACCTTACCGACCGGGGCTTCGGCGTGGCAACCCTCGACTGGCGCGGCCAGGGCGCTTCCGACCGGCTGATCGGCGACCGACAGCGCGGCTTCGTCCGGAGCTTCTTCGACTACACCAGTGATCTGGAGCAGTTCTTCGAGGAGATCGTGCTGCCCGATTGCCGAGGACCCTACTACATACTGGCCCACTCGGCCGGCGCGGTGATTGCGCTGCTCGCCGCGCCCTCGATGGCGAACCGCGTGCGCCGCATGGTGCTGATCGCACCGTTCTTCACCGTGCCGGACCTGCCGGTTTCGGTAAAAACCGTCCGCCGCATCTGTTCGCTGTTCAGCCTTCTCGGCCTTGGCCGACTCTATGCCGCATGGGGGCCGCGGCCCAAGGAATCGGTGCCCTTCGCCATGAACAAGCTGACCAGCGACCCGGAACGCTATCGGCGCAATACGCTGATCTACGAAACCTATCCGCAGCTGGCGCTCGGCGGACCGACGATCCGCTGGCTGAAGGCGGCGACGGAGGCGTCCTTGATCGTCAGCGACCCGGATTTCATGGCCAAGATCCACGTGCCCTTGCTGATGATCGCCGCCGGCGCCGACCAGGTCGTCTCGACCAGGGCAGTCGAGGCCTATGCGAGACGTCTGCGCGTCGGCTCGCTGGTGATGATCGACGGCGCCCGCCATGAGATCCTCCAGGAAGCCGACCTCTATCGCGAGCAACTGCTTGCGGCATTCGATGCCTTCATCCCAGGAACCGGTGACGTCTGAGCCGCATACCTGTCCGGCTTCAGCTCACGCGGGCAAAATCCATGATCCAGTTGGTCTCCCATGTCTTGCCGCCGTCCGGCGAAAAAGCCTGCTCCCAGCGTGCCGACCTGTCCGTGATCCGCGACCACAGGAAGCGAACCTGGATCGGCTGGCCGTCGAAGACGTCTTCGCACAGGAACGTGCCGACGCCCGCCACGAAAGTGCCGCGCATCGGAACATCGATGGTCGACGGATTGCGGCCGTCGATCCACCAGATCGACCATTGCCTCGCCGCCGGGTCGAAGGTCCGCAAGGTGGCGGCGCGATAGGGCCCGCCGGGCAATTCAATCCAATTGTCGTCGATATTGCCGAGGCCGCCAAGGATCGGCCGCACGTCACACGTGCCGCCAAACACATCCCAGTTGCCGTCGCCCTGCAGCCGCTTCTGCAATCTTCGATGGCCGACGGTCCAGCGCCCGAAGAAGAAATCGAAATCGGCCCGCCCGTCCGCCGGAGCATCGGAATGGCTGGCTGCTGGCTGCGTCGGCATCTATGATCCTCCCGGCTGACAGCGTTTCATAGCGCATGCCAACTGACATCATCCTGTCAGGAGGTATGGCAACGATCTCGCCTGGGCAGTATGCCCAATCTCAGCCGCGCAGCGCCGCCATCGCCGCCGCGTGCAGTTCCGGTGTCGCCGCCGCCAAAATGTCGCCGCCCTTTTCCGCCGGTCCGCCTTCGAAGGTGGTGACAACGCCGCCTGCCTTCTCGATGATCGGGATCAGCGCGACGATGTCGTACGGTTTCAATCCGGGATCGGCAACGATATCGACGCTGCCCGCCGCCACCATGGCAAAGGCATAGCAGTCGGTGCCGTAACGGGCGAGCTGGACCTGTTGCTCGAACAGGTCGTAGCGCAGGCGCGCGTCTCCCTTGAACAGCGCCGGCGTGGTGGTGAACAGCGTCGCCTCGGTGAGATTCGTCGTCTTGCGCGTTGCGAGTTTTCGGGGGCCACCGGGACCTTCATAATGCGAGCCGGAAGCATTGGCGTAGAACAACTCGCCGGTGAAGGGCTGCGACATCATGCCGGCCACGGCATCGCCGTCGACCGTCAGTCCGACCAGCGTGCCCCATACCGGCAGGCCGGAAATGAAGGCGCGCGTGCCGTCGATCGGATCGATCACCCAGACATGCCGGCTGGAGATGTTTTCGCTGCCATGTTCCTCGCCGAGAATGCCGTGATCGGGGTATTGCGCTGATATCAGCGCCCGGATGGCGCGCTCGGCCTCGCGGTCGGCCTCGGTGACCGGGTCGAAGCTGCCGCGCTCCTTGTTGGTGACCGCGCCCTGGTTGCGGAAGCGCGGCAAGGTCTCGGCTGCGGCGGCACGCGCAATGCGCCGCATGAACTCGATGCTGATGTCCAACTGATTCTCCCGCTCCAGCATGTTTGGAGATACCCGTTTGCCTACGGATTTATGCCGAAACAAAGGCGTTCGGAGCCTTTCGCATGGTGCCAACTGTTGCTCGAATGCAACGCCGCCGTCATGGAAATGCAGTTTCCACTTCACAGTGAATTAAAAAAGCCGGAACGCGCCTTGACATTTGTGCAGCGCACAATACGTTTGTTCTCGGATAGGGGTTCCTGTCCATGCCCTCCTTGGGCGTTTCCTCCCTAGACTTCGACCGTGTCGTGCAAACGATGCGGTCTTTTTTTACGCTGCCGCATGAGCGGCGAGTGCCGCGATTCCGCGGCTATTCGGCGGCCAGCGGCAGATCCATGAAATTGTGATCGGGCATCGCCATCAGTTCGGCCGAAAACCGCGCCAGATCGTCGGCCAGTGCGTCGAAACCAGCCGATCTCTGGAACGTCCGCTCATTCATGTAGAGCCCGCGATTGACCTCGATCTGCAGCGCATGCAGATGGCGCACGGGGCGGCCATAGTGCTCGGTAATGAAGCCTCCGGCGTAGGGCTTGTTGTGGGCGACGCTGTAGCCCATGCCGGTGAGCAGGCCGATCGCCGTCTCGGTCAACGCCGCCGCGGCGGAAATGCCAAAGCGGTCGCCGACGATGAAGTCAGGCCGCAATCCGCTGTCGCCGACCCTTATGCTTGCCGGCATCGAGTGGCAGTCAATCAGCACGGCGTAGCCGAAGCGCGCGTGGGTTCTGGTCAAAAGCCGTTTCAGCGTCTCGTGATAGGGCTTGTAGACCGCTTCGATGCGCGCCACGGCTTCCGCCAGCGGCAAGCGGCCGGAATAGATGTCGAGCCCCTCGCCGACCAGCTTGGGCACGGTGCCGAGCCCGCCGGCCACCCGCGCCGAGCGGATGTTGCAGAATGACGGCACCGGTTCGGCGAACATGCGCGGGTCGAGTTCCCACGGCTCCCGGTTGACGTCGAGATAGGCGCGCGGGAAGTTTGCCGCCAGCATCGGCGCACCGAGCGCGACGGCGCCGCCGAACAATTCCTCGACATAGCAGTCCTCTGAGCGGCGGATGGCGTTGCGGTCCAGCTTGGCCATCGCCATGAACCGCTCCGGATAGTAGCGGCCGCTATGCGGCGAGTTGAAGAGGAAGGCAACGCGCTGTTCGGCGCCCGATCGGATTTCGAAGGGAGGAACGACCGAAAAATCCTCGGCTGCCGTTTTCAATTTGAACGAACCCGGGAATACCAATGCATCATGATAGGAAAGTGCCACCTCGCCGCCCGCATGTCCAGCCGCCGAAGCGCCAGCCAAATCAGGATTGTGCGGCCAACGTTCACTTGATGTTTACCGTCACCTCCTCATATACAGCATGGTTAACGGGCTTGCCGCACGGCATTGTCGGTTGGGTGATTCGGACGGGACAAGATGGCACGCATTCTGCTGGCGGAAGACGATGACGACATGCGCCGGTTCCTCGTCAAGGCGCTGGAGCGCGCCGGTTATCAGGTCAGCGATTTCGACAATGGCGCCAGTGCCTATGAGCGGCTGCGCGAGGAACCTTTTTCGCTACTTTTGACCGACATCGTCATGCCCGAGATGGATGGCATCGAGCTCGCCCGTCGCGCCACGGAGATCGATCCCGACCTCAAGGTGATGTTCATCACCGGCTTCGCCGCCGTCGCGCTGAACCCTGATTCCAAGGCGCCGAAAGACGCCAAGGTGCTATCGAAGCCGTTCCACCTGCGCGACCTCGTCAACGAAGTCGAAAAGATGCTGCAGGCCGCCTGACGCGTTTTTTGTCGCGTCTTGACCGACCCGGCAAGCCAGCCATTCTTTCGCTTTTCCCGCTATTGACGTGCCGAACCAAAAATGGTGTATGCGCGGCTTCGGATGGGCGTGTAGCTCAGCGGGAGAGCACTGCATTGACATTGCAGGGGTCACAGGTTCAATCCCTGTCACGCCCACCATCCAGACAATCCCTCAATTGGCCGTCGGTATTTTTCGTCGACTGACGTTGCCGGCCTATACCGGCCTCAGGCCGCACCGAGGCGCAGATCGCCGGTCTCGACGTGCTCCAGAAACCAGGCATAGGTCTGTTCCAATCCGCTGCGCAGCGAGTAGCGCGGGCGCCAGCCGGTGGCGAACAGACGCGACACGTCCATCAGCTTGCGCGGCGTGCCGTCCGGCTTCGTCGCATCGAACGTTATCGCAGCATCGGCGCCGGCGACCGACACGATGGTGCGGGCAAGATCGGCAATGGTGATGTCTTCTCCCGAGCCGACATTGATGTGGCTGTCGCCCGAATAATTCTTCAGCAACCAGACCAGCGCGTCGGCGGCGTCGTCGACATGCAGGAATTCGCGCATCGGCGTGCCTGATCCCCACACCTCCAGGCTCTTGCGGCCGGCGCGCCTGGCCTCGTGCGCCTTGCGCATCAGAGCGGGCACGACATGGCTGGAATTGAGGTCGAAATTGTCGCCCGGACCGTAGAGATTGGTCGGCATCGCCGAGATGTAGTCGACGCCGTACTGGCGCCGATAGGCCTGGCACAGTTTCAGCCCGGCGATCTTGGCGATCGCATACCATTCGTTGGTGGGTTCGAGCGGCCCGGTCAGCAAGGCGTCCTCGGAGATCGGCTGCGCCGCGAATTTGGGATAGATGCAGGATGAGCCGAGAAACAGCAGCTTCTGCACCTCGTTGCGGAAGGCGCTGTCGATGACATTGTTCTGCATGACGAGATTGTCCTGCAGGAAATCGACGGGAAGCCTGTTGTTGGCCAGGATACCGCCGACCTTGGCCGCCGCCATCACCACTGCATCCGGCTTGCGGTCGGCCATCCAGCGCCGCACGCCGGCCTGGTCGAGAAGATCGAGCTCGGCGCGCGAGGCGGTCATAACCTCGCAATCCTCGTCGGCCAATCTGCGCAAGATGGCCGAGCCGACCATGCCGCGATGTCCGGCCACGAAAACGCGCTTGCCCTGAAGGTCGAAGGTCATCAGCTTACCCCAATGCAGAACGGCAGCTATGCCAGTTGGCCGGCGGAGCGCCGGATCGGCTTCTCTGTTGCCGGACGCATACCGCATACAGATTTGCCCAGACAAGGCAAATCGCAAGCCACCCGAAGCAACCTTTGGATCGGACGCTGTAGCGCTCGCGATCAGACGCCCGCTACCGCGCAGAGGCTTGTCATTCTGGCAATGGCAAGCTCGGGGTCGGCCAGCAACCCTGCCTGGTCGGCAAGGCGAAAGACATCGGAATAGTGACGGATGCCGCGCGCCGATTGCATGCCGCCGATCATCGAAAAATGCTCCTGGTGGCCGTTCAGCCATGCCATGAAGACGATGCCGGCCTTGTAATATTCGGTCGGCACCTCGAAGATTTTGCGCGACAGCGGCACTGTCGGCGCCATCAGCGCGTCATAGCCGGCGCGGTCGCCGTCGGCCAGCTTTGCCAGCGCTGCATTGGCGACCGGCGCGATCGCATCGAAAATGCCGAGCAGCGCGTGCGAATGTCTGTCGCCGTCGCCGGCGATCAGCTCGGGGTAATTGAAATCGTCGCCGGTGAACATCAGCACGCCCTCAGGCAGCCGGTCCCTGAGCGCAATCTCCTTGCCGACATCGAGCAGCGATATCTTTATGCCTTCGACCTTGCCGGCATGGCGTTCGATGATCGCGACCACCGTCTCCAGCGCAGTTTCGAAGTCGCTGCTGCCCCAGTAGCCTTTCAGCGCCGGGTCGAACATGTCGCCCAGCCAGTGCAGGATGACCTTGCCGGAGGCCTGGGACAGGATGCGGTCGTAGACGCCGATATAGTCGTCGGGGCCTTTGGCGACCGCCGCCAGCGCCCGGCTGGCCATCATGATCGCCTTGCCGCCAAGCCCTTCGATGAAGCCGAGCTGTTCTTCATAGGCCGCGATGACATCGTCTAGCCTGCTGGCGCCCCCCGGCGCCAGATGGTCGGTGCCGGCGCCCGACGCAAGATCGGCGCCTTCGACGCTTCGCGCCTCGGCGATCGAGCGGCGGATCAATTCCTTGGCATTCGCCCAGTCGAAACCCATGCCGCGCTGAGAGGTGTCCATCGCTTCGGCGACACGGAAGCCAAGCCCCCAGAGGTGATGGCGAAACGCCATCGTCTTGTCCCAGTCGACCGCGGGCCTCGACCACGGATCGGTCATGGCGAGGGGATCGGCAACGACATGGGCGGCGGCGTAGGCGATGCGCGAGAAGCGAGCGCCGGCCACAGGCTGTACCGGCTGGCCGACAAGCCGGCAGCGGACACGGCCGGCGCCTTCCCCGGGCAAGGTGATGTCCATGGCTCTCTCCCTTGCCAATGCCTATTAAATGGAACGTTCCAACAAATCAAGATATTTTGACTCCTGCCTCGTGCAGCGAAAATTGCTGCATCGCAGCAGCCGAAAGCCCTGCTTGCCGGAGAATTGCGCCACCGAGCCGCATTTTTCCCGGCTTCGCAAAAACGCGATTGACTCAAATGCGCCGCAGGGATTAGATCGTTCCAATAAAATCGCACAAGAAACCACCGGGAGGACAGATCTGGATGGCCAGCCGGGCCAAGGCAACGATACTCGACATCGCCCGTGAGGCGGGCGTGTCCAAATCGACGGTATCGCTGGTGCTGCAAGGCAGCGGGCTGATCCGGCCCGAAACCGCGCTCAAGGTGCGCAAGGCGATCGAGGACGTCGGCTATGTCTACAACCGCGGCGCCGCCAATCTGCGCAAGGCCCATTCCAACGTCATCGGCATGGTCATCAACGATCTCACCAATCCGTTTTTCGCCGAGCTCGCGGTCGGCATGGAGCGCGTCTTCCAGTCGGCCGGAGTCGTGCCTTTCATCGCCAATACGGCTGAAAACCCGGTGCGCCAGGAAGAGGTTCTGAAATCGTTGATGGAGCAGGGTGTCGCCGGGCTCGTCGTGTCGCCGGCGCGCGGCACCACGCCTGGTGCGTTCCGTCGCCTTGAGACCGCAGGCGTTCCGGTCGTCTTCGTCATGCGCCGGCTTCCCGAAAGCCGTATCCCGGTGATCACGCCCGACAATCATCGCGGCGCCTATCTCGCCACCGCCCATCTGATCGGCAAGGGCCACCGCCGGCTGGCCTTCTTCGGCGGCTCGTCCGACCTTGTCGTCTATCACGAGCGCCTGGGCGGCTTTCGCGAGGCCTGTGAAGCGCTCGGCATCGATCCGGCCGACAGGCTGGTCTTCGAGGGCGAAACCAGCCGCAAGGGCGGTATTGCCTGCCTGGAAACCGCACTTGCCATGGCCGCGCCGCCGACCGCGGCCCTTTGCTTCAACGATGCGGTCGCCTTCGGCGTCTTGCTGGCGCTGCGCAAGCGCGGCCTGGAACCCGGCGCGGACTTTGCCGTCGTCGGCTTCGACGACGTCGCCGAGGCCGAGCACTATATGCCGGCGCTGACCAGCGTCGCGGTGAACACCGCCGGCCTCGGCGAGCGCGCCGCCCATGTCGTGCTGAAGATGATCCAGTCGCGCACCACGCGCGCCGAGGATCATATCGGCGCCGTCAACCTCGTGGTCCGGGAAAGCTGCGGCCCCGATCGCAATGGAACTCGGCGTGCAGGAATGGGAGACGCGGCATGACCGTCCGATGGGGATTGATCGGCGCCAGCACGATCGCAAGACAGTTCATGATCGGCGCCATCCGCGCGCAGAAGGACGGCGAGATCGCCGCGGTGATGAGCTCCAGCCCGGAGCGCGCCGCCAATTACGCCGGTGAAAACCGCATTCCGGCGGCGGTCTCGACGCTCGACGCCCTGCTCAAATCCGATATCGACGCCGTCTACATCTCGACCACTAACGAATTGCATCTCGAACAGGCACTCGCCGCCATCGAGGCGGGAAAGCATGTGCTGTGCGAAAAGCCGCTGGCGCTGACCAGCGCCGACGCGCGCAAGATGGTCGCGGCGGCCAGGGCCGCCGGCGTTGTGCTCGGCACCAATCACCATCTGCGCAATGCCGGCTCGCATCGGGCGATGCGCGAAGCGATCGCTGGCGGCCGCATCGGCAGGCCGATCGCCGCGCGCGTCTTCCACTCTGTCTATCTGCCGGAACACCTGCAGGGCTGGCGCATCACCAGGCCGGACGCCGGCGGCGGCGTGGTGCTCGACATCACCGTCCACGATGCCGACACGCTGCGCTTCGTGCTCGGCGACGATCCGGTCGAGATCTCGGCGTTCACACAATCGGCCGGCATGGCCGCCGGCGGGCTGGAAGACGGCGCCATGTGCCTCTGGCGCTTCGCATCGGGCGTCATCGCCCAGTCGCACGAGGGCTTTACCACCAAATTCGCCGGCAGCGGCTTCGAGGTGCATGGCAGCGAAGGCTCGCTGATCGCCAAGGACGTGATGACGCAGAAGCCGCTCGGCTCTGTGTTGCTTCGCACGGCACAGGGTGAGGAGGAATTGAGCTTCGACCGCGAAGACCTCTATGCCCGTTCGCTGCGCGAATTCCACGCGGCGATCCGCGGCGAGGGCCAGCCGTCCGCCACCGGCGAGGACGGCGTCTGGTCGCTGACATCAGCCGAAGCGGCATTGCAATCGGCCAGGTCCGGAAACGCCGTTGCCATCGACCCGAAGCTCGGGAGCGCCGCGTGAGCAAGCTCGTTTCAGCTGCTGAGGCTGCCGGCCTGATCAGGGATGGCATGGTCGTTTCCGTGTCGTCGTCGAGCGGCCTCGGCTGCCCGGATGCGGTGCTTGCCGCGATCGGCGAGCGCTTCGACGCCGAAGGCCATCCCAGGGACATCACGACGCTGCACCCGATCGCCGCCGGTGACATGTACGGCATCAAGGGCATCGACCATCTAGCCAAGCCCGGCCTGTTGAAGCGCACTTTGTGCGGCTCCTATCCGTCCGGGCCGTCATCGTCGGAACCGCCGCAGATCTGGAAGATGATCGGCGACAATACGGTCGCCGCCTACAACGTGCCGTCCGGCATTCTGTTCGACATGCACCGCGAAGCCGCGGCCAAGCGCCCCGGCGTGCTGACCAAGGTCGGGCTCGATACCTTTGCCGATCCGCGCCATCAGGGTTGCGCCATGAATGCTGCCGCCAGCGAGCCGATCGTTTCGGTGCAGCAGTTCGACGGCGAGGAATGGCTCTATTTCCGCTCGATCGTACCGCAGGTCGCGATCATCCGCGCCACCACGGCGGACGAGCGCGGCAACCTTACCTATGAGCATGAGGGTGCCTATCTCGGCGGCCTCGAACAGGCGCTGGCCGCCCGCAACAATGGCGGCATCGTCATCGCGCAGGTCAAGCGCGTCGTCGAGAACGGCACGCTGAAGCCGCACGATGTGCGCGTGCCCGGCGTGCTGGTCGACCATATCGTGGTGGCGCCCGACCAGTTGCAGACGACGCTGACGCCTTACGATCCGGCCATCTCCGGCGAGATCTTCCGGCCGCTGTCGAGCTTTCGCAACGCCGAGATGAACGTCCAGAAGGTCATTGCGCGCCGCGTCGCCATGGAGCTTGCCGACGGCATGGCGGTCAATATCGGCTTCGGCATCTCGGCCAATGTGCCGCGCATTCTGCTCGAGGAAGGCCAGCACGGCAAGGTCACCTGGGTCATCGAACAGGGCGCGGTCGGCGGCGTGCCGCTGCTCGACTTCAAGTTCGGCTGCTCGTCGAATGCCGACGCCTTCATGCCCTCGCCGCACCAGTTCATCTATTTCCAGGCCGGCGGCTTCGACGCCTCGCTGCTGTCCTTCCTGCAGATCGACCGGCACGGCTCTGTCAATGTCTCGAAGCTTTCGGCGCGGCCGCATGTCACCGCCGGCGCCGGCGGCTTCGTCGACATCACCGCGCGGGCGAAGAAGATCGTCTTTTCCGGTTTCTTCAACGCCGGCGCCAAGCTGTCGCTTGCCGGTGGCGGCATCCGCATCGACCAGGAGGGCAAGGTCAAGAAAGTCGTCGACGAGGTCGAGCATATCTCCTTCTCGGGCAAGCGTGCCGTCGCGCAGGGACAAGACATCACTTATGTCACCGAGCGCTGCGTGATGAAGCTGACGCCTGCGGGGCTGATGGTGACCGAGTTGGCGCCGGGCATCGACCTCGAGCGCGATGTGCTGGCGCAGGCCGAGATCCCGCTCGCCGTCGCCAACGACCTGAAAGTGACGCCGGATGCGCTCTACCGGGACCGGCCGATCGGCCTATCGCTCAATGGCGGCGCGTCGCTTGGAGGCGCACATGGCTGAGCGTCTGGTAACCTTTGAAACCGACGGCGCCATCGGCATTGTCACGCTGCGCCGGCCGGAGAAATTCAACGCGCTCGATATTCCGATGCTGCGGGCGCTGGAAGCGGCACTCGACGAGGCCGAGACAGCAACCGGCGTCCGCGTCGTGCTGGTCTGCGGCGAAGGCAAGGGCTTTTGCGCCGGCGGCGACGTCGAGGCTTGGGCAGAAATGAGCGCTGCCGATTTCCAGGTGCAATGGGTGCGCTACGGCCACCGCGTCTTCGACCGGCTGGCGCGGCTGCGGCAGCCCACGATCGCCGTTCTTGCCGGCCATGCGCTGGGCGGCGGGCTGGAACTGGCGGCGGCTTGCGACTTTCGCGTGGCGGAAACGCAGGTGAAGTTGGGGTTCCCCGAAACCTCGATCGGCGTCGTTCCCGGCTGGTCCGGCACACAGCGCGCCGTGCGCCGCTTCGGCGCGCAGGCAGTGCGGCGGATGGCGCTCGGCGGCGAGGTGTTTCTGGCGACCGAGGCTCTTGCTCTGGGGATTGTCGACCGGGTGGTCGAGACCGGCAAGGCGTTCGCCGAAGCCAAGGCCTGGGCCGGCAAGATCGCCGAGCGCGGGCCACTGGCAACCGAGGCCGCCAAGCTGATGATTGCCATTGCGGAAAGCGAGGAGAGTGCTGCCGCGACCGAAGCGCTGGCCAGCAGCTTCATCGCGCAGACAAACGATCTCAGGGCCGGCGTCGAGGCTTTCAAGGCCGAGCAGAAGCCGGCCTTCTCAAGATCTTAGGAACCTGAAACTCACATGAACGCACCTCTCAACATCGCCATGCCCGCCGAGGCAGCCGCTGCGCCGCAAAGCTACCGGCTGCTGATCGGCGGCAGGTTCGTCGACGCCCAGGACGGCCGCACGCTGGAGCGCAGCAGCCCCGGCCACGGCTTCACCGTCTCGCGCTATGCGCAAGCCGGCGCGGCGGACGTCGAGACGGCGGTACAGGCCGCGCACAAGGCCTTCGAGACCGGCCCGTGGCCGCGCATGAAGGCCGCCGAACGCGCCGCGATCCTGCTCAAGGCTGCTGACCTGATCGAGGCGCGGCTGGACGAGATTGCACGGCTCGACGCGCTGGAATCCGGCAAGCCGATTGCGCAAGCGCGCGGCGAGATCGGCGGCGCCGTCGACATCTGGCGCTATGCCGCGGCACTTGCGCGGACCCTTCACGGCGAAAGCTACGCCAATCTCGGCGACGCCATGCTCGGCGTCGTGCTGCGCGAACCGATCGGCGTCGTCTCGATCATCACGCCGTGGAATTTCCCGTTCCTTATCGTCAGCCAGAAACTGCCCTTCGCACTCGCCGCCGGTTGCACCGCGGTGGTCAAGCCGAGCGAGATGACCTCGGCCTCCACCTTCGTGCTCGGCGAGATCCTGATGCAGGCCGGCTTGCCGGATGGCGTCGTCAACATCCTTGCCGGGTTGGGCGCCGATGTCGGCGCACCGATGGTCAGCCATCCGCTGGTCGAGATGGTGTCGTTCACCGGCTCCACCCGCGTCGGCAGGATGACCATGGCGTCTGCCGCCAACTCGCTGAAGAAAGTCGCGATGGAGCTCGGCGGCAAGAACGGCCAGATCGTCTTTCCCGATGCCGACCTCGAGGCCGCCGCCGATGCGGCGGTGTTCGGCGGCTTCTTCAATGCCGGCGAATGCTGCAATGCCGGCAGCCGGCTGATCGTCCATGAGGCAATCGCCGACGAGTTCCTCGGCGCCGTCAAAGCCCTCACCGCCAAGGTGGTTGTCGGCGACCCGCTCGACGACCGCACCAAGGTCGGCGCGATGATCTCCGCCGACCATATGGCCAAGGTCACCGGCTACGTGACGGCAGCGGAAAACAGCGGCGGCCGGATCTATAGCGGCGGCAAGCAGCTTGCTTCGAGCGCCGGCCAGTATCTTGATCCGACCATCGTTCGCGACGTCACCGAAGACATGGCCATTGCGCGCGAGGAAGTGTTCGGTCCGGTGCTCTCGGTGCTGACTTTTGAATCGATTGAAAGGGCGTTGCACATCGCCAACAACACGCCCTATGGTCTGTCGGCGGGCGTGTGGAGCGCCAGCATCGATACCTGCATGTCGGTGGCGCGGAATGTGCGTTCGGGAACTGTTTGGGTGAACACGTTCATGGAGGGTTACCCCGAACTGCCTTTCGGCGGCTACAAGCAGTCCGGTCTCGGACGCGAACTCGGCAAGCGCGCCGTCGAGGATTATACCGAGGAAAAGACAATCCAGTTTCATCGCGGCCAGCGCACCGGATGGTGGGTCGGCTGAGTTGGGAAGAACCCGGTGGGCATCCGCCGGTCGTGTAAGTTCAACAAGGGAGGAAGTACATGTTGCGCAAACTGCTTATCGGGACGGCTCTCGCGTCGGGCGTTGCGTTCGCGGCCCATGCCGAAGACGTCAAGGAAGTCCAGATGCTGCATTGGTGGACGTCGGGCGGCGAAGCTGCCGCGCTGAACGTGCTCAAGCAGGATCTGGCCAAGGAAGGCTTTGCCTGGAAGGACGTGCCGGTGGCCGGCGGCGGCGGCGACGCCGCCATGACCGCGCTGAAGGCGATGGTGGCGGCCGGCAACTACCCGACCGCCTCGCAGATGCTTGGCTATACCGTGCTCGATTACGCCGCAGCCGGCGTCATGGGCGACCTGACCGAGACGGCGATAAAGGAAGGCTGGGACAAGTCCGTTCCCGCGGCCCTGCAGAAATTCTCCGTCTATGACGGCAAGTGGGTCGCGGCTCCGGTCAACGTCCATTCGGTCAACTGGCTATGGATCAACAAGGCGGTGATGGACAAGATCGGCGGCACCGAGCCCAAGACCTTCGACGACTTCATTGCGTTGCTGGACAAAGCCAAGGCGGCGGGCGTCATCCCGCTCGCGCTGGGCGGCCAGAACTGGCAGGAAGCGACAATGTTCGACTCAGTCGTGCTGTCGACCGGCGGGCCCGAGTTCTACAAGAAGGCCTTCAACGACCTCGACGAGGAGTCGCTGAAGTCCGACACGATGAAGAAGTCGTTCGACAATCTCGCCAAGCTCGTCACCTATGTCGACCCGAACTTCTCGGGCCGGGACTGGAACCTCGCCACCGCCATGGTCATCAAGGGCGATGCGCTGGTGCAGGTGATGGGTGACTGGGCCAAGGGCGAATTCAACGCCGCCAAGAAGGTCCCGGGCACCGACTTCCTGTGCTACCGCTTCCCGGGCACCGACGGCAGCGTCGTCTACAACTCCGACATGTTCGGCATGTTCAACGTTCCGGAGGACCGCAAAGCCGCCCAGATCGCCCTGGCCACCGCCACGCTGTCGAAGAGCTTCCAGTCGGCCTTCAACGTCGTCAAGGGCTCTGTTCCGGCCCGCACCGACGTGCCGGACACCGATTTCGACGCTTGCGGCAAGAAGGGCATGGCCGACCTGAAGGCCGCCAATGAAGGCGGCACGCTGTTCGGTTCGCTGGCGCAGGGCTATGGCGCGCCTCCCGCGGTTGCCAACGCCTACAAGGATGTCGTCTCGAAATTCGTGCACGGCCAGATCAAGACCTCGGACGAGGCCGTGACCCAACTGGTCAGCGCGATCGAAGACGCCAAGTAAGGCACCCGCCCATGTGAATGATCTCCCCGGCGCAAGCCGGGGAGATCCCCTGCGGCGAGGTTTTGCGGTTGCGCCGACCGGCACGCTTTCGTGCCGCAGAGCCCGAGACAGCAGAATTCCGGACCCGCCATACGGAATGGACAGATGAGCACAGTTGCTGAAACCAGTATCACGCTGACGCCGGAGCACGATGCCCGTCCGGGCGCCACGGTGCGCTCGCGCCTTCAGGACGCGCTGCCGAAGCTCGTGCTGGCGCCGAGCTTCGCCGCCACTATCGTCTTCGTCTACGGCTTCATCCTGTGGACGATCTATCTGTCCTTCACCAATTCCAAGACCTTTCCCTCCTATGCGATCACCGGGCCACGCGCCTATCAGCGGCTATGGCGCTGGACTTTCGAAAGCGATCCGCCGTCCTCCTGGTACACGTCGATCACCAATATGGGGATTTTCGGCTTCCTCTATATTTCCATCTGCCTGGCGCTCGGCCTGTTCCTGGCGATCCTGCTCGACCAGAAGATCCGCGGCGAAGGTGTGCTGCGGCCGATCTATCTCTACCCGATGGCACTGTCGTTCATCGTCACCGGCGTTGCCTGGAAATGGTTTCTGGACCCCGGCCTCGGCCTCGAGCAGACGCTGCACCAATGGGGCTGGACGAGCTTCCATTTCGACTGGATCAAGAACAAGGATTTCGTCATCTACACGGTGGTCATCGCCGGCGTCTGGCAGGCGTCGGGCTTCATCATGGCGATGTTCCTGGCCGGCCTGCGCGGCATCGACGGCGAGATCCTGAAGGCGGCGCAGATCGACGGCGCCACCACCTTCCAGCTCTACCGTCGCATCGTCATCCCGCTGCTGCGGCCGATCTTCCTGTCCGCCTTGATCGTCCTCGCGCATCTCGCCATCAAATCCTACGATCTGGTGGTCGCGCTGACCAGCGGCGGACCGGGCGGTTCGGCCTGGCTGCCGTCCAACTTCATGTATGAGTACACCTTCAAGCGCAACGAGATGGCCGTCGGCTCGGCCAGCGCCGTGATCATGCTGATGACCATCACCGCGATCATCGTTCCCTATCTCTATTCCGAGCTTCGGGAGAAGCCGCGATGAGCGCCGTGGCCACTCCTGCTCGCCAGAGCACTGGCGGTATCAGCGCCAGGACGGTCAACCGTATTGTCATCTACGGGCTGCTGGCGCTGTTCGCGCTGTTCTATCTGATGCCGCTGTTCGTCATGCTGGTGACCTCGTTCAAGACCATGGACGAAATCCAGAACGGCAACATGCTGGCGCTGCCGAAGGAGCCGACCTTCGCACCTTGGGTAAGGGCGTGGAGCGAGGTTTGCTCGGGTCTCACCTGCGTCGGCATGAAGGGTTATTTCTGGAACTCGATCAAGATGGTGGTTCCGGCCGTCATCATCTCGACCCTGCTCGGCGCGCTCAACGGCTATGTGCTGACGAAGTGGCGCTTTCGCGGGGCGACGCTGGTGTTCGGGCTGATGCTGTTTGCCTGCTTCATTCCGTTCCAGTCCGTCCTCTTGCCGATGGCAACGATCCTCGGCAGCCTCGGCCGGTTCGGCGTCAAGCTGCAGAACGCGACCGGCCTCACCTTCGGCTTCGGCAATCCGACCGTGAACCTTGTGTTCGTTCACGTCGTCTACGGCATCGGCTTCACCACCCTGTTCTTCCGCAATTATTACGAAGCGTTTCCGAACGAGCTGGTGAAGGCGGCGCAGATCGACGGCGCCAGCTTCTTCCAGATCTTCCGGCGCATCATGCTGCCCAACTCGCTGCCGATCATCGTGGTGACGGTGATCTACCAGTTCACCAACATCTGGAACGACTTCCTCTTCGCTTCCGCCTATGCCGGCTCAGGCGACGTGATGCCGATGACGGTGGCGCTGAACAATGTCGTCAACACCTCGACCGGCGTCGTCGAATACAACGTCAACATGGCGGCGGCGATGATCGCCGCGCTGCCGACGCTCCTCGTCTACGTGCTCGCCGGCCGCTATTTCGTGCGCGGCCTGATGGCCGGCGCCGTCAAAGGATAATCGCATGGCTTTTCTGGAAATTGACGGGCTGAAGAAGCGTTTCGGAGCGGTCGAGATCCTGAAAGGCATCGACCTCGACCTGGAAAAGGGCGGCTTCCTCGTGCTGGTCGGGCCTTCCGGTTGCGGCAAGTCCACGCTGCTCAACACTATTGCCGGCCTGGAAACCATCACCGAAGGGGAAATCCGCGTCGACGGACGCACGATCAACGATCTCCACCCCTCCAAGCGCGACATCGCCATGGTCTTCCAGAGCTACGCGCTCTATCCGAACATGACGGTTGCCGGCAATATCGCCTTCGGCATGGAGATGCGCGGCGTGCCGGCCGGCGAGCGCCAGAAGGCGATCGACAAGGTGGCGAAGGTCCTGCAGATCGGCCATTTGCTGAAGCGCAAGCCAAGCCAGCTCTCCGGCGGCCAGCGCCAGCGCGTCGCCATGGGCCGGGCGCTGGTGCGCGATCCAAAGCTGTTCCTGTTCGACGAGCCTTTGTCCAATCTCGATGCCAAGCTGCGTGTCGACATGCGCATCGAGATCAAGCGCCTGCACGCCACCACCGGCACCACCATCGTCTACGTCACCCACGACCAGATCGAGGCGATGACGCTGGCCACCAAGATCGCGGTGATGCGCGACGGCGAGGTGCAGCAGTTCGGCACGCCAGCCGAAATCTATAACAATCCGGTCAACCTGTTTGTTGCCGACTTCATGGGCTCGCCGGCGATGAACCTGATCCCGGCGACGATCGGCAGCAACGGCAGCGGCTTCTCCGTCGTCATGGAGCGCGAGGCGCGCCAGCCGATCTCGCTGCCGCTGGGCAATGCGCCGGCCGGCCTGTCGGCATTCCAGGGAAAACCGATCATCTTCGGCGTCCGCCCGGAAGCACTGACCGATCCCGAGGGTGCCGAGCGCAACGCCTCGAACATCGCCCGCGCCGACTGTCACATCGAGGTCATCGAGCCGGCCGGCTCGGACACGTTCGCGGTCACCAATCTCGGCGGCAAGGCGGTGGTGGCGCGGCTGCGCGCCGATGCCAAAATCCAGCCCGGCACGGTCACGCCGCTCGCCTTCAACCTGACCAAGGCGGTGTTCTTCGATCCGGCGACCGAGAAACGCATCGTCTAACGGCCATGACAAATCCCGACATCGTCATCATCGGCTCCGGCATAGGCGGCGCCACGATCGCCTCCGGCCTTGCCGGCGGTGGCGCCTCGATCCTGATGCTGGAGCGCGGCGAATCACTGCCAGCAACGCCGCACACACGCGACACCCGCGCGATCTTCGTCGACGGCCATTATCGGCCGAAGGAGATGTGGCTCGAGGCCGGCGGAGCGCCTTTCAACCCGGGCAATTACTACTATGTCGGCGGCAATTCGAAATTCTACGGCGCTGTGCTGATCCGCTACCGCAGGGAAGACTTTTCGGAGATGGAGCACTATGGCGGCATCTCGCCGGCCTGGCCGTTTTCCTATGAGGAATTCGAACCCTGGTATTCCAAGGCCGAGCAGCTTTTTCGCGTGCGCGGTGCACTCGGCGAAGACCCGACCGAGCCGTTCCACTCTACGCCCTACCCTTTCGGGCCGGTACCAGACGAGCCGTCGATCGCGCGTGCGCGCGCCGAGTTGAAGAGCCTAGGCCTGCATCCGGCATCGCTGCCGCTCGGCGTCGACATCGAAGCCTGGCTGAAAGATGGCAGCACGCCGTGGGACGCGTTTCCCAACACCGGGACCGGCAAGATCGACGCGCAATCCGGGCCGTTGGCAGCAGCCCTTGCCGATCAGAATATCCGGCTTGAGACCGGCGCCCATGTCGAATATCTCGAGGCATCGCCGGACGCCAGGACGATCGAGACCGTCCATTACCGCCAGAACGGTGCGCTGAAGAAAGTCGCGCCGAAGCTGGTGATCCTGTCGGCCGGCGCGGTCAATTCAGCCGCCGTCCTGCTGCGTTCGCCTTCCCCTTCTTCCAAGGGCAAGGGAGGTGGCAAAGGCCTGGCCAACCGTTCCGACCAGGTCGGCCGCAACTTCATGAACCACAATTCGAGCGCCATGCTGGCGATCGATCCACGCCGCAGGAACAAATCCGTCTACCAGAAGACGCTGATGCTGAACGACTATTATCTGTCCGACGGCAAGGGCGGCAAACCGCTCGGCAACGTCCAGCTCCTCGGCAAGATCGACGGCAACATCCTCAAGGCCAATGTCCGGCGCGCGCCCAAATTCGCGCTGGATTTCATGGCCGGCCACGCCGTCGACTGGTATCTGATGTGCGAGGACCTGCCCGATCCCGAGAGCCGCATCATGGTCGACGGCAAGGACATCGTCATGCAGTGGCGGCGCTCCAACATGCAGTCGCTCGACGGACTGACCAAGGTGATGCGCGAGAATTTCCGCGCCTGCGGCTATCCGATCGTCCTGTCGCGTCCGTTTGACAAGCGCACGCCCTCACATCAGTGCGGCACGGTGAAGATGGGCAACGATCCAGCGACCTCGCCGCTGGATCCGTTCTGCCGCTCCTTCGACCACAGCAATTTGTTCGTCGTCGATGCCGGCTTCCTGCCGAATTCGGCCGCCGTCAATCCGGCGCTGTCGATCGCCGCACAGGCGCTGCGCGTCGCCGATCATATTCGCAAGACGGAGCTTGCAACATGAGCCGCCCGGCAGCGATCGTCACCGGCGGCGCGCGCGGCATCGGCCTTGCCTGCGCCGAGGCGCTGGCCGGCGCAGGCTTCGACATCCTCGTCGCCGACCTTGCCGACGAAGCCGCCGACGGGCTCGCCGCCGACATCACCGGGCGCGGCGCGAAATTCGCCTATGTCAGTTGCGACGTCGCCGACCTCGACGGCCATGCAGCGCTGATCGATGCCGCGACAAGCGCCTTCGGCCGCATCGACTGCCTGGTCAACAATGCCGGCATCGGCGCCGTCCTGCGCGGCGATCTGCTCGAGCTCAAGCCGGAAAATTTCGACCGGGTGCTCGGCATCAATCTGCGCGGCACGGTGTTCCTCAGCCAGCACGTCGCCAAAGCGATGCTCGGCCTGCCGAGCGATGGTGCGAGATCGATCATCACCATCACCTCGGTCAGTGCCGCCATGGCCTCGCCGGAACGTGCCGATTACTGCATCTCCAAGGCCGGGCTTTCGATGTGGGTGAAGAACCTGGCACTGCGGCTCGCCGCCGAAAATATCGCCGTGTTCGAGGTGCGCCCGGGCATCATCCGCACCGACATGACCGCCGGTGTGACCGCCAAATATGACGGGCTGATCGACGGCGGGCTGGTGCCGGCGATGCGCTGGGGCGAGAGCGAAGATATCGGTGCCGCCGTGGCGGCGCTCGCCGGCGGCAAGTTCGGCTTTTCGACCGGCTCGGTCATCAATATCGACGGCGCGCTGTCGGTGCCGAGGCTATGAACAGGTGATGCCATGACCGACTACATAATCGTCGGCGCCGGCCCGGCCGGCTGCGTACTCGCCAACCGGCTGAGCGAAGATCCGTCGCATCAGGTGCTGCTGCTCGAAGCCGGCGGCAAGGACTGGCATCCGCTGATCCACATGCCGGCCGGTTTCGCCAAGATGACCAAGGGCATCGCCGCCTGGGGCTGGTCGACGGTGCCGCAAAAGCACATGCAGGACCGTGTCTTCCGATACACGCAGGCCAAGGTGATCGGTGGCGGCTCTTCGATCAACGCCCAGATCTACACGCGCGGCAACGCCCGCGACTACGACGCCTGGGAGAAGGAAGAAGGCCTTGCCGGCTGGGGCTATCGCGACGTGCTGCCCTATTTCAAGCGCGCGGAGAACAACCAGCGTTATGCCAACGATTTCCACGGCGACCAAGGCCCGCTCGGCGTATCGAACCCGATCGCGCCGCTGCCGATCTGCGAGGCCTATTTCCGTGCCGGACAGGAGATGGGCATCCCCTTCAATCCCGACTTCAACGGGGTAGCCCAGGAGGGCGTCGGTTATTATCAGCTGACGCAGAAGGACGCGAAGCGCTCCTCCGCCTCTGTCGCCTATCTCCGGCCGATCCGCGAGCGAAAGAATCTCACCGTCAGGACCGGCGTTCTGGTGACGCGCATCGTCGTCGACAAGGGCCGCGCCGTCGGCGTCGAGATCGTCGACAGGCCGGGCGGCCAGCCAACGATCCTGCGCGCCGAGCGCGAGGTGATCGTCTCGTCCGGCGCCATCGGCTCGCCGAAGCTTTTGCTGCAGTCGGGCATCGGCCCGGCCGACCATCTGAAGACGGTCGGCGTGACACCGGTGCACGATCTGCCCGGCGTCGGCTCCAACCTGCAGGATCATCTCGACCTGTTCGTCATCGCCGAATGCACCGGCGATCACACCTACGACAACTACGCCAAGCTGCACTGGACGGCGTGGGCCGGGCTGCAGTATCTGCTCCTGAAGAAAGGCCCGGTAGCCTCCAGCCTGTTCGAGACCGGCGGCTTCTGGTACGCCGATCCGACCGCCGCCTCTCCCGATATCCAGCTGCATCTCGGCCTCGGCTCCGGCATCGAGGCCGGCGTCGAGAAGCTGAACAATCCGGGCGTGACACTGAACTCGGCGTTCCTGCGCCCGCGCTCGCGCGGCACCGTGCGGCTGAACAGTGCCGATCCGGCCGACCGCCCGCTGATCGATCCGAATTATTGGTCCGATTCCTATGACCGCGACATGTCGATCAAGGGGTTGAGGCTGGCGCGCGAGATCATGCGGCAGAAGGCGCTGGCCCCCTTTGTGCTGCGCGAGGTACTGCCGGGACCCGACCTGCAGAGCGGCGACGAGCTGTTCGACTACGCTTGCCGCAGTTCCAAGACCGACCACCACCCGGTCGGCACCTGCCGCATGGGCCACGATGCGATGAGCGTGGTAACGCGAGATCTCAGGCTGCGCGGTATCGAGGGCCTGCGCGTCTGCGACGCCTCGGTGATGCCGCGCATCCCCTCCTCCAACACCAATGCCCCGACGATCATGGTTGGCGAAAAAGGCGCCGATCTGATCCTTGGCCGCGAGCCGCTGCCGCCGGCGGTGTTTTCCACCAACCAAGCGGCATGAGGGACAAAGAATGATCAGGCACTGTGTCTTCGTCAGATTTCGCAACGATGTCGCCGACGCCGAGCGCGCGGCAATCCATGCCGATCTCGAAGCGTTGCGGGCGGTGATCGACGGCATGGGCAAGGTCGAATTCAGCGCCAATACCAGCCCGGAACCCTTCGCCCGCGGCTTCACGCACGGCTTCACCATCGACTTTCGCGACGCTGCGGCACGCGATGCCTATCTGGAGCATGAAGCGCATCAGCGAGCCGGCGCAAAACTGGTCGCGGCGCTCGAAGGCGGCACCGACGGGCTGATGGTGTTTGATCTGCAGATCGCGTGACTATCCCATTCTCAGCGCAACAACGCCGGCAACGATGCTGAGCACCGCGGCACCTCGCCATGCCGTCATCTTCTCGCCGAGCGCGAACACCGAGATCATCATGGCGAACAGGATCGATGTTTCGCGCAGCGACGCCACCGAGGCGATCGGCGCCTTGGTCATCGCCCACATCACGATCCAGTAGGCGCCGCCGCTGAGCACGCCGGTATAGATTCCGGCCTTCCAGTCGCGCGCCAGCACCGGCAGCGCCTGTGGGCCGCGAAAGACGACGCATAGCACCAGCGCCCACAGCGCATCGCAGACGAACAGCCAGGCGGCATAACTCGACGCGGTGGCGGCCAGCCGCGCGCCGCTGCCGTCCGACAGCGTGTAGCTGGCGATGAAGATCGATGTGCCCAGCGCGAAGCCGACGGCGCGCAGGTTCAATTTCTCCAGATGCGCGCCGCCGCGAAACGACAGCACCAGCGTGCCCGCCGACAACAAGAGGATGCCGAGAATGGCGAGCGGCGCCGGCATCTCGGCAACCACCACAACGCCCCCCAAAGCGGCCAGCAATGGCGCGGTACCGCGCGCCAGCGGATAGGTCTGGGCGAAATCGCCGGCCTTGTAGGCGCCGATCAGGAACGTCCTGTAGCCCATGTGGAAGACAACCGAGGCGAGGATGTATGGCCACACTTCCGGCTTCGGCACCTCGACGAAAGGCAACGTCACCAGCGCAGCGGCACCCATGCCGAGCGTCATCAGTGTGATCGACAGGAAACGGTCGAGATGGACCTTGACCAGCGCGTTCCAGATCGCATGCATGGAAGCGGCAGCGAGCACCGCGAAAAAGACAAACAGGCTCATCGGCGGTTCATCCGCCGCCCGTCCCGATGACGATCGGCGTCTCCAGGTCGATATCGACCCAGAGCGGAAAATGGTCGGAAGCGATTTGGCCGATATCGGCGCTGACCGAGCGCACGCGCCCGGCAAACATGCCGCCGACGAAGCAATGGTCGAGCCGGCGCTTTGCCAGCCTGCCATCGATAGTCTTCACATGGGTGTGGAAATCCGCTGTCGGTTCCATTGCGACGGCGGCGGCATCGACAAAACCGTCGAGATAGGCGGCACCGCGATGATAGGGCGCGCTGCCGACAATGCGCCGGTACTCGGCGCTATCCGGCTCCATGTTGAAGTCGCCCAACCAGATCGCCGCTACGGGGTTTTCTGGCTCCTGTTCGCCATTGCTCCAGTTGCGCGCCGGCTCGTCGTCGGCGCCGCTCCATGGGCCGCCCTCGGACGGCGCACGGCGATGCTCGGCGAGCAAATAGTCGATCTGCTCCAGCCGCTCCTCGACCGCGATATGCGCCAGATGCAACGACAGCACCCGCACCGGACCGGCAGGGGTGCGGATCATGCATTCGAGTGCGGCATTGCGGGTGTTGAGCGGCCGCAGCGTGCGCCTGAGCGGCAGCGTATGCAGCCGCGACCAGACGATCGGAAGCTTCGACAGAACCATGGTGCCGAATTGCCGCCGCCGGTTGACGATGCGGCCTTCACGCCGGTGGCTGGCATCCATGTCGAAGGCCGGCCCGTAGACCCAATGATAGTCGGGCAGAAATTGCGAAAGAAGTTCCGGCTGGTCGTCCTCGTTGCTGCGCAACCAGTGCCGTTCCACCTCCTGCAAGGCGACGATGTCGGCGCCGGCCACGACCTTGGCACAACGCGCCAGGTCGTAGCGGCCATCGCTGCCGAAGCCGTACTGGATGTTATAGCTGACCAGCTTCATTGCTTATCCGGCTCAGTTTCCTGCTGGCAGTAGCCGTTCGCTGACAGCCTTGCAATGTGCAGCCGGGCGGAGGGAGCTTGGGCCAGATGCTAAGTGGTCAGCGGCTGGAACCGACCGGGCGGGGATGCTGCCAGTTCCGACCAGTCGATTTCTTCCTCAAGGCGGTGGTAGGCTTCGTCGCCGATCGTTCCGTCGATGCGCAAACGCTCCAGCGCATCGCGCTGGCTCTTGATGGCGTAAAGACGCAATCTGTCATACTCGGTCGCCGCCTGGGCATCCTCCGGGTTTTCGGCGATGGCGCGCTGGGCGGCATATTGCTCTCGCACCGCCCCGGCCGCGCTCGATGTCTTGCCGCTGAGCACGTCCAGCGCCGCCTGCATGATGGCGACGCGCGCCTGCGCCACCTCCCGGTCGACCGTCCGGTCGAGGTCGAGATTGAGCAGAAGCAGCAACGGTTTCAGGCTGACGCCTTGCAGCACCAATGTGCCGAGCACGACCGTGAAAGCGGCGAGCACGATAGGATCACGGCCCGGAAAGTCGGCCGGCAAGGCGAAGGCGGCCGCAAGCGTCACCAGGCCGCGCATGCCGCACCAGCCGATAAGCACGCCGCCGCGAAATGTCGGCGCGTCTTTTTGCCTGTCCTCGTCGCCCAGACGTGCCAGCGCTCTGAGGACCGCGCCGCAGCCCAGAACCCAGACGAGCCGCGATACGATGACGACGGCCAGCACAGCCAGGGCAAAGACGAACGCCTCGCTTTGTCCTTGCTCAGCAAGTCGCCCGACGATGGACCGCGCTTGCAGGCCCATCAGAACGAAGGCCAGCACGTTGAGCACGAACACCGCCGTCTCCCAGACCGAGTAGGAGCTGACACGATTCCTTGCCGGCATGCGGCGCGGCGATGTACGTGCGATCGTCATGGCATAGACGACGATCGTGATGATGGCGGAAAGCCCTATCCTGTCGGCCAGGATCCAGACGCCGAAGGTTGAGGCGAATTGCACTACGGTGCCGCTCGCCGGGTCGTCGATGCGGCCGAGTATGGCGAGAGACAAGCGGCCGAGCACATAGCCTGCGGCAAGGCTGCCGACCGTCGACAGCAGGATCATTGGAACGGCACTGCTCAACAGGATGGAGCCGGCGGCTGCGGAAACCGACATCCTGTAGATCAGCAGCGCCGTGGCGTCGTTGAGAAGGCTCTCGCCTTCCAGGATGGCGGTGATGCGGTGCGGCACCTTGAACTGTCCGAGCACGGCCGCCGCTGCCACCGCATCGGGCGGCGCTACGATCGCGCCGAGCGCTATGGCGGCGGCGACGGGCAGGCCTGCCATCGTCCAGCCGACCAGCGCGACCGTCACGGTGGTGAAGATGACGGCGCCAAGCGCCAGCAGGATGAGCGAAACCTTGTAGCGGTTGAGATCGCGCAGCGACGTGTCATAGGCCGCGTCGAGCAGAACCGGCGCGATGAACAGAGCGAGCGCCAGCTCCGGGTCGATCTCGATGGTCGGGGCAAACGGCAGGAAGGCGATGCCGGCGCCGGCCAGCGCCAGCAATGACGGATAGGGAATCTGCAGACGCCGCGACAGCGCGGTCAGGGCGACCGCGATGAGAAGCAGGACAAGGGTGAGTTCAAAAAGCGCCATGCCTTATCGTAGCGGTGAAGCCGGGCGATTGGCACTGCAAAAACGGCGACGGCTTTGGCTGCTCGTGAATGGTGAATGGCTGCGTGCAGAGGAATTTCGGCGCGTAAAGCGCATTCTTACTATTCACTATTCACTATTCACTCTTCTCCTAATGCAGCACCAGCATGTCGCCCGACGAGAACGAAATCTCGGCCTTTTCGCCGACGGCCGGCGGCGGTGTGGCCGGACTGTTGAACGTGTCAAGCGAGACCGTGCTGCCGCCGATGCCGACGCGAACCCGGATGACCGAGCCGAGGAAATGCACCTCGGCGATTTCGCCCGAAAGGCTGGAATCGCGGCCGGGGTGTCGGCCGAGCGAGATCGCCTCGGGCCGCAACGCCAGCGACAGCGTGTCGCCGGACTTCGAGCTGTTGAGCTTGCCCTTGAGCGAGACCTCTTGCGAGTTGACGCGCACCTTGCCCGAAGCGGCGTCGGTGACCGTGCCTTCGAGCACGTTCAGCGTGCCGACGAAATTGGCGACGAATTTGGTTGCCGGCCGGTTGTAGATCTCGAACGGCGTGCCGACCTGCTCGGCCTTGCCGCCATACATGACGGCGATGCGGTCGGAGATCGACAGCGCCTCTTCCTGGTCGTGGGTGACGAAGATGGTGGTGATGCCGAGCTTCTTCTGGATCGAGCGGATTTCCTCGCGCAGCGACACGCGCACCTTGGCGTCGAGCGCCGACAGCGGCTCGTCGAGCAGCAACAGCTTCGGCTTCGGCGCAATCGCCCGCGCCAGCGCGATGCGCTGCTGCTGACCGCCGGAGAGCTGATAGGGATAGCGGTCGCCCATCTGTGGCAGCTTGATGATGTCGAGCATCTCGGCAACGCGCCTGTCGGCATCGACCTTCGGCATACCGGCGACCTTCAGCCCGAAGCCGATATTCTGCGCCACGGTGAGGTTCGGAAACAGCGCATAGGCCTGGAACACCATGCCGACATTGCGCTGGTTGGGCTTGAGCCGGGTGATGTCCTTGCCGGCCACGACGATCTTGCCGGCGGATGGCTCTTCGAAACCGGCGACCATGCGCAGCACCGTCGTCTTGCCGCAGCCCGACGGGCCAAGGAAGGAGACGAATTCGCCCGGCTCGACGTCGAGGTTGAAATCCTGCACCACGGTGATGGGGCCGAAGGATTTTCGCACATGCTGGATTGAGAGGAATGGCTCGGTCATGGCTTTTTCCTTCGGGTCAGTTCGGACGGTTCGCCGATCGCGGCGCGAAGCGCGACAGGATCTGGATCAGCGACATGCAGCCCCAGGTGATGACGAAGGCGATGATGGCAAGCGCCGCCGGCTCGTAGGCGCGGTTGGCGCCGACGTTCTGCAGATAGGGTCCGAAAGCAGGCCGGTTGAGCAGGCTGGCCATGGTAAATTCACCGATGACGATGGCGAAGGTCAGGAAGGCGCCTGACAGCACCGCGATCAGCACATTGGGCAGGATGACCCGGGTGATGATCGTGCCCCAGCCGGCGCCGAGGATCTGCGCCGCTTCGGTCAGTGTCCGCACGTCGATGGTGCGAAGCCCGGTGTCGACGGCACGATACATATAGGGCAGCGCCAGTGTCGCATAACCGATGACCAGCAAGGCATTGGCTCCTGTGTCGCTGGCCAGGAACGGCAGCGGTGAGTTCGACCCGTACATTCTGATGTAGCCGAAGACGATAACGATGGCCGGGATGACCAGCGGCAGCAGCGTGATGAACTCGACGACGGGCCTTAGCTGCGGGAGCCGCAGACGAATCCAGTACGCCGCCGGCACCACCACCAGCACGCCAAGGACGATGGTGAAGATGGCGGCGACCACCGAATAGATGAACGTCGCCTGGAAGCGGGGATCGCCGAGCACGACCTGATAGGCATCGAAGGAATACGCGCCGCGCCGCATGCGCATGGAGAATTCCACGGTCGCGATCAGCGGAATGAAGAAATAGGCCGCGCCCAGCGCGAAGACGATCCAGGCCCAGAATCTGCCGGACTTCATTTGAGCCACCTCTCAGAGCGCGTCCGGAACCAGATGTAGAAGACGTTGGCCAGCCCGGTGATGACGATCATGCCGAAGGCAATGGCGTAGCCGAGATGGGCATTGTGCAGCACGTCACCGCGGATCTGCGCGTAGAGCAGGATAGGGACGATGTTAAGCGAGGAGCCGGTCAGAGCGTAAGCGGTGGCGATGGCACCGAAGGCGTTGGCGAACAAGAGAATGACGGTGCCGAGGAAACTTGGCCAGATCACCGGAATGACGACCATGCGCCAGAACTGCGCCTGGGTCGCGCCAAGCGTTGCCGCCGCTTCGCCCCATTCCTTCTTCAGCCCATCGATCGCCGGCACGATGATCACCACCATCAGCGGGATCTGGAAATAGACATAGGTCAGCGTCAGGCCCCAGAACGACAGGATGTTGAAACCATGGGCATAAATGTTGAAGCCGACCAAGACGTTGAGCAGCACCGTGGCGAGCCCGAGCCGGCCGAGCGTCGCGAGAAAGGCGAAGGCCAGCGGCACGCCGGCAAAATTGGAGGCCACGCCGGAAAAGGTCAGTGTCGCCGAGCGTATCCACTCCGGCAGCCCGCCGCGCACGATGGCGATGGCAATGGCAAGCCCCGCGAAAGCACCGATCAGCGACGAGGCGAGGCTGACCTTGATTGAGATCCAGTAGGCGGCAACGATCGACGGCTGCGCCAAGGCCGCTATGTTTTCGAAAGTGAATTCGCCCGCATCGTTCCGGAATGCGCCAAGCATTAGATAGAGCGTGGGCAGGATCAGGAACATGATGGCGAAGATGAAGAAAGGCGCAACGCCAAGCCATTGCGTCGGCAGCCTCATGCTGCGGGCGTCGGCAGGAGGCGCGGTCTTCCCGGCAACAGCGTGATCGGACAACGAGATATCGGTCATGCGCCGGCTACCGTCCTGGAGGTATGCCGGGTGGCCATCTAAGCCGCCCGGCTGATCTCAAGTCTTACTTGACGTTGGCGCCGACGACGGCATCCCAGTTCTTGGTGATGGCTTCCTTGGCCTTGCCCTGCTCGTCGAGCGTCGGGAACACCGCGGCTGCATAGGACTCGGCCGGCGGCAGCTTGGCCATCACGTCAGCCGGGAGCTTGCCATTCTTGGCGAGGTCGTTGAAGCGGATCGGGTGACAATAGCCCTTCAGCCAGGCGATCTGGCCTTCGTCGGAATAGAGATATTCCAGCCACAGCTTGGCAGCATTCGGGTGCGGCGCGTAAGCACTAATCGCCTGAACATAGACGCCGGCGACGACACCGGTCTTCGGCACGACGACGTCGACCGGCGGATTGCCCTTCAGCGTATCACGGCCGGCAAGCGCGTTATAATCCCAGGTCACCAGGATTGGCGTCTGGCCTTGGGCAAGCGTCGCGGGCTTGCCGATGACCGGCACGAAATTGCCGGCGGCGTTGAGCTTCTTGAAGAAGTCGAGACCAGCCGTGCCGGCGGCTTCGCCGGCAGCCGCACCGCCGGAAAGGCCGGCGGCATAGACTGCCTGGATGGCCTGGTTCGAAGCACGCGGGTCACCGGCGAGCGCCACGGTATTGGCGAATTCCGGCTTCAGCAAGTCGGCCCAGTCGGCCGGCGCTTCCTTGACCAGGTCCTTGTTCACCAGAAACGAAAGCACGCCGTAATAGTCGCCGGTCCAAAAGCCTTCGGCATCCTTGGCGCTGTCCGGGATCGAGTCCCAGGTTGATACTTTATAAGCCTGGATCAGGCCATCCTTCTTTGCGGTCGGGCCGAAGCTCAGGCCGACGTCGATGACGTCGGGCGCTTGCGGGCCCTTGTTGTCCTTGTTGGCCTTGATCGCCTCGACCTCGTCGCCGGAGCCGGCATCGGGGTTGAGTTCGTTGATTGTGATTTCCGGATATTTCGCCTTGAAGCCGTCGATGACCGCGCCGTAGCCGCACCAGTCATGGGGCAGCGCGATGGTGGTGAGCTGGCCTTCAGCCTTGGCTGCGGCGACCAGTTCATCCATGGACTGGGCCGACGAGATGGCAGAGGTCGCCATCAGGGCGACGGCCGAAAGGGAAAGCAATTTTCCCGTGAATTTGAACATGTGTTCTCTCCGTTGAACTGACGCCGTTGGACGCCTGCGATGCGGTATCGTTTTCGTGTGACAGCCAGATGAAAGCTTTGTGAAAGCGATGCCCCGCAGTATGAAAAAGTAAACTCTTTTTAACCGGCTGTAGCAATCGCTTCGCGATTCTTTTTCCGGCTAACTAGTTTCGATCTTGCCTTTCATCTTTCCCCCTTTCCTTTGCTTCTTTTCCTAACTCGATTTCCGATGCGAAAATTGTCTCAGACGGCGCCGGCGATGGCGTTTTCGAGCAGCGTCAGCGCCGCCTTTTTGGTCAGCTTGACCGGGTTGCCGCCGGCGGTCGGATCGACCACCGCCATGTCGGCGATCAGGCCCTTGCGTTTCTTGTCCATGTCGAGCCCCTTGATCAGGCTGGGCAGCGCATGCGGCACCTTGAGCTCCTTGCGCAGCTTGATGATCGCCTTCGCAAAACCGTCGAAGCCGCCCTTGATGCCGCAATAGGCGGCAAGCCGGGCGATGCGCGGCTCGATCGCCTCTCGGTTGAAGGCCAGCACGTAGGGCATGAACACGGCGTTGGTCATGCCATGGTGGGTGTCGTAGAGCGCGCCGATCGGATGCGACAGCGAATGAATCGCTCCAAGCCCTTTCTGGAAGGCGGCCGCTCCCATGGCAGCGGCGCTCATCATGTTGGCGCGGGCGACCAGATCCTTGCCGTTGGCATAGGCTTTCGGCAGGTTTTCGAAGACCAGCCTTATGCCTTCCACGGCGATGCCGTCGGCCATCGGGTGATAGCCCGGCGCGCAATAGGCTTCGAGGCAATGGGCAAGCGCATCCATGCCGGTGCCGGCTGTGATGAAGCCCGGCATGCCGACCGACAGCTCCGGATCGGCAATGACGATCGCCGGCAAAAGCTTTGGATGGAAGATGACCTTCTTGGTATGGGTCGCTTCATTGGTGATGACGCCGGCGCGGCCGACTTCCGAGCCGGTGCCGGCCGTGGTCGGCACGGCGATGATCGGCGCGATCGCATCGGCATCGGCGCGTGTCCACCAGTCGCCGACGTCCTCGAAATCCCAGACCGGCCGTGTCTGCCCGGCCTGGAAGGCGATGAGCTTGCCGAGATCGAGCGCCGAGCCGCCGCCAAAGGCAATGACGCCGTCATGCTTGCCCTTCTTGAACACGGCAATGCCGGCGGTCAGGTTGGAATCCACCGGGTTCGGCTTGACCTCGGAAAACACGCCATACGGCACCTTGGCGTCGTCGAGGATCTTCAGCGTCGAGGCCACCACCGGCAGCCTGGCCAGTCCCGGATCGGTGACGAACAGCGGCCGCTTGATGCCGGTCGCCACCAGCACCTCCGGCAGCTCCTTGATGCGTCCGGCGCCGAAGCGGACGGTCGTCGGGTAATTCCATTTGGAAACGAGTTTTGTCATTTCGACCTTCTTGACTGCTTTCGTGCTCTTGGATGTCATTAGTTCACAAAGGTGTTGGCCACACGTTCCGACCGCATCATGTACGGAACCCAGATGACTGCGGCCCATATCGAGCGCGAAATTCCGCCCAGGGTGTCTGCGTCGTACGCGTCGGCCAATTCTGGAACGGCGGTAGGAAAAGCCAGATGCACAGCCCATGGATCGAGAACGGCATATACCGGCATCGCGAATGCCCAAATCATGTACCAGCCGGGGAATATCTGCCAGCGCTTGAACATGAAGAACAATAATAGGGCCGGGGCCGAAAGGTTTAGTATGCCGAATATCACCAATTCGGCAAGAATCAGGGCACCTTGAGAAAAACTGAAGGTCTGCCAGTCGAAGCCGAGATAGTCGGTATTGTGCAGTTGTACCAACCCCAGTATCGGCGTGAGCATCAACCCGAGCATCGGCAGGACAAGCCATCCGCCGATACCCTCTGGACCCTCACGATCTGGCAGCGCCGATTGTTGTATATCCGCCATTACTCCCCCTCAGCAGCGATCGCATGCTTGTCGATCGTCACCTTAGATCACCTCGCGCAGATGGTATGATTTCGGCCTGGTCAGATTGTCGTAGCCGATGGCCGACAGTGCCGCGCCCTTGCCGGTGTCCTTGACGCCGGTCCAGACCAGCGCCGGGTCGAGATAGTCGCAGCGGTTCATGAACACGGTGCCGGTCTCGACGCGGTCGCCGATCGCCGCCGCGTGGTCGGTGTCGCGCGTCCAGATAGAGGCCGTCAGCCCATAGGGGCTATCGTTCATCAGCGCGATCGCCTCCTCGTCGTTGCGCACCTTCATGATGCCGACGATCGGGCCAAAGCTTTCCTCGCGCATGACGCTCATCTGGTGGTCGACCTGGGTCAGCACTTCCGGCGCCAGATAGGGCGAACCTTGCCTGTCGTTGGCCACCTTCATGTTGATGTGTGCCCTGGCGCCCTTGCGCAACGCCTCGGCCTTCTGCTCGCGGATCAGGTCGGCGAAGCGCGCCTGCGCCATCGGCCCCATGGTGGTCGCCTGGTCGAGCGGATTGCCGACGACGTAGTTCCTGGTCTCGGCAATGAAGCCCTCGACGAATTCGTCGTAGACCTTCTCGTGGACATACACGCGCTCGATGCCGCAGCAGCACTGGCCGGAATTGTAGAAGGCGCCGTCGACCAGATTGGCAACGGCATGGTCCATCTTTGCGTCCGGCAGTACATAGGCCGGATCCTTGCCGCCGAGTTCGAGGCCGAGCGTCATGAAGGTGCCCGCCGCCGCCTTTTCGATGGCGCGGCCGCCGGCGACCGAGCCGGTGAAGTTGACATGGTCGATCTTGCCGGAGCCGAGCAGCCTTTCAGTCTGCGCGTGGTTCAGGACGAGGTTCTGGAACAGGCCCTTGGGCAGGCCGGCCTTATCAAACGCCTGCTGAAACCGTTCGCCGACCAACAATGTCTGTGCCGCATGCTTGAGGATGACGGCGCTGCCCGCCATCAGCGCCGGGACGATGGTGTTGACGGCGGTGAGATAGGGATAGTTCCACGGCGCGATCACCATGACGACGCCGAGCGGCATCTTCTTCACATAGCGCCGAAAGCCGTCCTTCGGGTTGGAGGCCATGACCGGCTTCAAGGCCGCCTCGGCGATCTCGACCATGTAGCTGACGCGTTCCCTGACGCCGCCGAACTCGCCGCCATAGCGCACCGGCCGGCCCATCTGCCAGGCGATCTCCGGCACGATCTCGTCGGTCATGGCGACCAGCGCTTCCAGCATGGCAAGCATGTACTTGCCGCGCTCGACGACCGGCGTCTCAGCCCACTTCTCCTGCGCCGCCTTGGCACGTTCGACCGCGGCACCGATCGCCTGGTCGGTGGCAAGAGGCCGTTCGGCATAGATCGAACCGTCGACGGGGGATTTTATCTTGACCGTTTCGGTCATGCCTTGGGTCCTCGCATTCTACAATAATGTCGTTGGTTAGCGCCGCCCTCATCCGCCTGCCGGCACCTTCTCCCGTATACTGACGGGGAGAAGGGACAAGCTCAGCGCCGGGCCCCCTCTCCCCCGTTCTTCACGGGAGAGGCTGAGGGTGAGGAGCGGCGCCAACGTTGCCAGATTATTCAATACCGCTCGAACCCCCTGTGCAGTTCCCAGTCCGTAATCCGGCGGTCGTACTCGAACTGTTCCCAGTGTGCCGTGTGGACGTAATGTTCCAGCACATCGTCGCCGAGCGCCTGCCTCAGCATTTTCGATTCCGCCAGTGTCGCGGTGGCGTCGCGCAATGTCTTTGGAATTTCGGGCAGCTGCGAGGCCTGGTAGGCATCGCCGACGAAGGGCTTCTGCAGGTCAAGCTTTTCATCGATGCCGGCAAGCCCGGCCGCGATCAGCGCGGCGAAAGCCAGATAGGGGTTCAAATCGGCGCCGCCGATGCGGCATTCCATGCGGATGCCTTTGGTGCCCTCGCCGCAAAGACGGAAGCCGGCGGTGCGGTTGTCCTCGCTCCACATGATCTTGGTCGGCGCAAACGTGCCGGCCTGGAAGCGCTTGTAGGAATTGATGTAGGGCGCCAGGAACCAGGTGAATTCCTTGGCATATTTGAGCTGGCCGGCCGCCCATTGCTGGCCGAGTGTCGACAGCGTCCACTCGGCATTTTTGTCGTAGAACAACGGCGTCTTGCCGTCGGCGCTCCACAGCGAATTATGGATGTGGCTGGAATTGCCGGCGAGCCCGTAATTGTACTTGGCCATGAACGAGATCGCCTTGCCTTCGGACTCGGCGATTTCCTTGGCGCCGTTCTTCAGGATGACGTGGCGGTCGGCCATGTCGAGCGCCTCGGCGTAGCGGACATTGATCTCTTCCTGGCCTGGCCCCCACTCGCCCTTCGAATTCTCGATCGGGATGCCGGCCGCCTCCATCTCGTTGCGCAGCCGGCGCATGACGCCTTCTTCCTTGGTGGTGATGCCGATCTGGTAGTCGCCGATGTAGGGCGATGCCGTCTCGAGGCCCTGCCAGTGCTTCTTGCGGGCGGAATCGTAGGTTTCGCTGAACAGATAGAATTCGAGCTCGGAAGCGAAATAGCCGATATAGCCGCGATCCTGCAGCCGCTTGACCTGCTTCTTCAGCATGGCGCGCGGCGAATGCGCTAGGTCGTCATGGGTATGGTGGTCGAGCACGTCGCAGATCACCAGCGCTGTCTTCTCCAGCCACGGAACGAGCCGCAGCGTCGCAAGGTCCGGCTTCATGACGAAATCGCCATAACCCTTCGACCAGCTTGCCGCCTTGTAGCCGGGCACCGGTTCCATATCGATGTCTGCCGCCAAGAGATAGTTACAGCCATGCGTCTCGTCATGCGCGGAATCGACGAAATAACGGGCCAGGAAACGCTTTCCCGCGAGCCGCCCCTGCATATCGACGATGCAGGCCAGCACCGTGTCGACCTCGCCGCTGGAGACCGCTTGCTTCAACTGATCGAACGAGAAATTTCCGGCCATTCCTTTGGCACTCCAGCGCTTGTCGTTTCGGGCTTGTCACTTTGAAAAGGAAACGAAAACCACGGCCGGCGCGAATGCCGGCCATGGTCATGAGAGGGGGTCAGGCGCCGGCTTCGCCTATGGCTAGCTCGGCTGCCTTGATCGCCGCCTGACGCTTTGCGATCTGGTCGCCGATGGGCGGACCCTGGAAGCGGCGGTTCTCGAAACCGAACCAAAGCACCGCGGTCAGCACAATGAAGCCCAGGGTGATATAGAGCACTTTGTCGTTCGGCGGCTGGATGGCGATGTAGAAGATGATCGCCATGCCGATGACCGACAGGATGCAAAACAGCTTGAACAGGCCGGCGCCGAGGTTCCATGGGCCGGGGTTCGGCCATTTTTCCGTTCCGAAAGCCATCATGCCGAGCACGATCGGAATGATGAAGGACAGAAACAGGAACACCAATGTCGAATTGACGACGATGGTATAGATGTTCGTGCCGCCGACCGAGATGAACTGGGCAAGAAAGACATAGATTACCTCGAGCACAGCAGCCGTCCAAATCGCATTGACCGGCGTGCGCCAGGTCGGGCTGACCTTGGCTAGCGAGGCCGAGCCGACCGGCATGCCGCCGTCACGCGAGAAGGCGAAAAGCATGCGCGAGGCAGAGGTGACCGTTGCCAGACCGCAGAGGAACTGCGCGATCAGGATGCCCAGATAGAGCAGTGTCTTCAGCCACGCCGGCAAGATCGCGTCCATCGTGGCGAAGAACACGCTCCAGCCCTGCTTGGCGCCGGCCGCCAGATCCGGAATCGCCAGTACGATCGCGCACAGCATCACCCAGCCGATCAGCGACGACCAGACTACGGACGAAACGATTGCCCGCGGAACCGAGTGCGCCGCCCTCAACGTTTCTTCCGAAGTATGCGCCGACGCGTCATAGCCAGTGATGGTGTAAACCGGCAGCAGCAGGCAGAGCAGGAAGAGATACGTCATGGAATCGGACTGCGGGAAAACACCGCCGCCCGCGTCGCCCGAATAGTTCGTGAACGTCCACAGCCGCGTGATGTCGATCGCTGGAGCAAACATCAGGCAGGCGACGATCAGCACGGCTGTCGTTGCCAGGATCAGGAAGCCGGAGGCGTCCGTCAACATAGCCGTCAATTTGATGCCGAAATGATTGAGCAGCGCCTGCAACACGGTGATGAAGGCGACAAACCCGACGATCTCACCAGGCGTGCCAGTCATGCCGAAGGCTCCGCCGAAAGTGCCGACGAAGAAGAAAGCAGTACCGATGTTGATGGCGCCGAGCACGGTGATCAGGCCGAGCAGATTGAGCCATGCGGTGAGCCAGCCAGTGAAACGGTTCCCTAGGATGGATGCCCAGTGATAGAGGCCGCCGGCGGTCGGAAATGCAGAGGCGATCTGGGCCATGGCGAGCGCGAAAAATCCCGAAACCATGCACCCGACGATCCAGCCGATGCCAGCGCCGGCGCCACCGATGGACGACGTCGCTTGCGCGAAGGAATTGATGCCGCCTGAGAGGATGCAGATGATTGAGAACGAGATCGCGAAATTCGAGAAGCGGCTCATGCTTCGCGACAGTTCCTGAGCATAGCCCATTCCGTGGAGAACTTTCAGGTCCTCCTTCTTGTCAACTTCGCTGTAACCCGGTGCTACCATTTTAAAGTCCCCTTTTGGTTTCTTAGCTGGCCGATTGAACTGACTTTCCGACTGCGCTTGGTCTGGAGGCCTTGGCCGCTTCGGGCTCCAGATTGAGAAAAATACCGGTGAGCAGATCCGCCCATTTCCGCTGCCCGGCCGCGCCGGCGATCTCGTCGTTGCGGATTTCAATCATTGCGCAGGGCAGCCCGCGCGAGCGCGCATGGCGTTCCAGCGTGAAATAGACCCGGTCGGCCGGCGAATAGGGTTCGTTGACGCCGACGCTGACGCCGGCAAGCCGCTTCAGTGTCGCGATCAGCGGCGCCGCCAGCCGGCGATCCTCGTCGTGGATGATGCCGATGTGCCAGGGCCGGCTTTTGCCTTTGTAGAGCGGCGTGAAGGAATGGATCGAGACCAGCCTGGTCTCCCGCCCGGCCGCCAGGCGCTCGTCGATGACCGTTGCGATCCGCTCGTGAAACGGTCGCCACGCCAGCGCGATGCGCGCCTCCCGCTGGTCGGCCGAAAGTCCCTGGTTGGCCGGGACCACGGTTTTTTCGCTGGCGCTGACCGTCACTATCAGGTCCGGCGCGTCGAGCGGGCGGTTGCAGTCGATGATGAGCCGCGAGATGCAGGTCTCGACCAGCGTCGCATCGAGCGCCTCGGCCATGCGGCGCGCCACCGGCAAGGCGCCGGGATCCCAGGCGATGTGGCGGGAAAGATCCTCGGCGGCAAGGCCGAGCGTTCCGAATTCCGGTGGCAGGAAATTGGAGGCGTGGTCGCAGGTCAGCACGAAGGGGCTCGATCCGCCGGGGTTCGTCACCCTTACGGTTTCAGGCGATGCAAGGCTGGCGGGCCGTGCTGTCTCCATTGTCTGCTGTCCCCGGGGAGCGCTGTATCGTATGTTACGTATTTTGCCTCATTGCGTCCCTGCGGATGATTTCATACAGTTTGGCCGGCTTTGTCAAACGCGATTTCGATAATGCGGTAACGGCACGGCCAGGGTGGGGAAAAACATGGTTTCCAGCATTGCCGAACTGATCTCCGACCGCATGGGCACCATGCCGGCAGGCGAGCGGCGCGCAGCACAAACGCTGATCGCCAGCTATCCGCTGATCGGGCTGAAGACGGTCGCCGAATTCTCGGCTGCCGCCGGCGTGTCGTCGCCGACGATCCTGCGTTTCGTCGCCCGGCTCGGCTTCCAGAACTATCCGGAATTCCAGTCGACGCTGCAAGACGAACTGGCGGCGCAATTGCAGTCGCCGGCCTCGCGCACGCTCAATCCGCCATCGCAGGGCGCCAGCGCCGTCTCGCCGATGCTGGAGGCGACGCTCGACAATATGCGCGAGACATTCCGGCATCTCTCGGACAAGCAGCTTGCCGACATCGTCGCCAAGCTGGCCGACCGGCGCGGCAAGACATTCTTGATCGGCGGCCGCTTCACCGACCCGCTGGCGCGCTACATGGCCGCCCACCTCGCCATCATCCAGCCCAACGTTTTTCACCTCGGCGGGCAGGAAAGCGTCTGGCGCGACCGACTGATCGACATGGGTAAGCGCGACGTGCTGGTGATCTTCGACATCAGGCGCTATCAGGACAGCCTCGTCCGTTTCGCCGAGACCGCCAACCAGCGCGGCGTGCAGATCGTGCTGTTTACCGACCAGTGGCTGTCGCCGATCGCCCGCTTCGCCCGCCACGTCATCGCCGGGCGCACCGCAGTGCCTTCGGCGTGGGACTCATCCGCCGCACTTTTCGTCGTTGCCGAAGCGCTGATCGGCGCGGTCACAAGGCAGCTCGAAGCCGACGGCGCCAAACGCATCCGCGAACTGGAAAGCCTGCGGTAGAGCCCCTCCGGAAAGGGACGCGTTTCGCTTCGGTCTAGTCCACTAAAAAACTGATCATCTGCAGGATCAGGATCAGCAAAAAGACGCCAAAGGCAGTCGCAAAAATCGCTGCCAGCAGGACGGTGCGTTGTTTCTTACCCATGGCTTTCCCCCCGAAAGCATAGTCCCCGTCCACGAATACGAATGTCAGTCCCGCCCCACTGCTCGGCCACCTCCCAACTCCTCAAGACCCGCCTGCGGCTTGGGCGGAGGAGTAATGACGACTTGCTTCACGTGCGAAATTAACCGCTTACAAGGTGCTCGTTAACGGAAATGGCCGCATCATTCATCCGACCCATGTCACGGCCGAATGACCACCTTGCATTTCGGGCTTAACCATTCAGCCGCTAAGCGTGCCCCACCCCAGCTACTTTACCCATGGCAAGCATGATCGAAGTTCGGCTAGCCTTGTCGACGTGACGCCGCTCGCTTGAATAACCAGGCAAAAGCGCAGTGAACTGCGCGGAGGAATTCGATGAGCTATCTGGACGAGCTGTTCTCAGTCGCCGGCAAGAAGGCGCTGGTCACCGGCGCCGCGACCGGCATCGGCCGCATGGCGGCGACCGCTCTGGTCAAGGCCGGCGCCACCGTGATGATCGCCTCGCGCAAGGGCGAGGATTGCGTCGGAGTTGCCGGCGAACTGAACGGGCTTGGCGCCTCCGGCCGGGCCGAGGGTTTCGCCGCCGACGTCTCCAGCGAGGCCGGCATTGCAGCACTTATCGCCGAGGTCCAGGCGCGGACCGAGCGGCTGCATATCCTGGTCAACAATGCCGGCATCTCCTGGGGCGCGCCGCTGGAAAGCTTTCCCTACCATGCCTGGGCCAAGGTGTTCGGCGTCAACGTCACCGCGGTCTTCCACCTGACGCGCGAATTGCTGCCTCTGCTCGAGGCCGCCGCCAGCGATGCCGACCCGGCCCGGGTGATCAACCTCGGATCGGTGATGGGCACGCAGCCTTTGGCCGAAGATGCCTACTCCTACTCGGCCTCGAAGGCCGCGGTTCACCACCTGACGCGCATCCTGGCAATCGAGTTCGCCGCCCGCCGCATCACCGTCAACGCCTTTGCGCCTGGCCCTTTCCAGAGCCGGATGACGGCCTTCGCCACCGGCACCGAGGACCAGGCAAGACATATCGGCAACCACGTTCCGATCGGCCGCATCGGCGCACCGGATGACATTGCCGGCGCAACGCTCTATTTGTGCAGCCGGGCCGGCAGCTATGTCACCGGCGCCATCCTGCCGATCGATGGCGGGCAGTCGGTGCAACACGGGCTGACATTGTTCAAGGAATGAGACGCACGCCATCCGGCGAGTGAAATGCCGGGGGTGAAGATGGAGGACATCAGCGTGGAACCGATCAGTCTCGATGTGCTTCTGGCCAACGTCGGCAAGGAAGTCGGCGTGTCGCCATGGCGGGTCGTCACCCAGCGCATGATCGACCAGTTCGCCGATGCCACCGACGACCATCAGTTCATCCATTGCGATCCGGAACGCGCCAGCCGCGAAACGCCGTTCGGCGGCACCATCGCGCATGGCTTCCTGTCGCTTTCGCTGTTGTCGGCGATGACCTTCGAAACCATGCCGCCGCTGGAAAACAGCAAGATGGGCGTCAATCACGGCTTCGATTCGCTGCGCTTTCTGGCGCCGGTGAAGACCGGCTCGCGCATCCGCACCCGTTTCGTGCTGGCCGACGTCAAGGTCAGGCCGTCGGGGTGGGTGCAGACGGCGCACGACGTGACGATCGAGATCGAGGGCTCGAAAAAACCGGCGCTGACCGCGCGCTGGCTGACGCTGACGCTGATCGAACGCCAGCCGGAAGCGGTCTGACTCTCGTCGGGCTGAGAAGCCCAAATCTATCTGTGCCAAATCTATTTGGCTTCGGCCGCGACGTACTTCATGTGGCGGCTGACCTGCAGCGCAATGTAGACGACCAGTGAACAACCGATTGGGAACACGATCTCGTTGAGGCCGGTTGCGATCGCCTGTGGCATTGCGAGAGCAGCGTCATTTGCCGCGGCCGTCTCGATGGTCAGCACCGTGATGCCGCCGCCGAATACCGCGCCTATCAGGGCGCCTGCCAGCGCGAAATGGAGCGGACGCGGTTCTTCCTTCGATGCCAGCGACGCCAGTGCCCAGCCGAGCAGCCCGTATTCGATCGCCCGCAGCACACCGAGCGTCGTGAGCGACAGGATGGCCGGCTTTGCCGCCGCGTCCAGCGCGCTGACCATAACCTTTTGCGTCCCTTTGGCGATGCCCATCGCCAGTGGCGCCGAAATCGCACCGATCAGGCCACCGAGCGAGGCTCGCACCTTGGTGAGCGCCGTGCCGAGGCTGACGCCGGCGCAGACGAAGAACGGCCAGGTCACGCCTTGCGCCAGTTCGATCAGAACCTGCGTCGTCGCGGGGTAGGCACCTGCCGCAAATCTGACGGTCAGAATGAGAGCTTCCATGGCGAAGCCGAGCGCGATCGCCAGCCATACGACAGTCAAGCTTCTGCTTCGTGCCACCCTTGCCCGACGTCGTACAGCGTATATATGCTGCATCAAGCCATCAGTCATAAGGCAGTAGAAAGTTGCAGCTAAGCGTCCAGGAGCGCCGCGAAAAACAAAAGGCCGAACTGCGTTCCGAACTTGTCGACGCCGCGCACAAGCTTGTCCAGGAAGAAGGCTATGACGGCCTCACCATCCGCAAGCTCGCCAAGCGCGTTGGCTATGCGCCGATGTCGGTCTATTCCTATTTCGCCGACAAGCAGGACATCCTGTTCGCGCTGGCCGAGGATGCCTTCGAGACCTTGGCCAGGCGCATCGCAAATCATACGGCCGACGACCCGATCGAGGCGCTCAAGGCGGTGCTTGTCGAATACGCCGCCTTTGGGCTGGAAAATCCCAACGAATACCGCACCGTCTTCATGACCGAAAAAGTCAGGCCGCCAGCCGGAAAGACCTTCGCCGAAATGGAGAGCGGCAACCCGGCGATGAAAGTGCTGATCGCGAGGGTCGAAGCCTGCGTTGCCGCCGGCAGGCTCAAAGGCGATCCACGCGCCATCGCCACCATGCTGTGGGCGGTCGGCCACGGCGCCATCTCGCTGCTGATCACCTTCCCGTTCTACCCGTTCGGCGACCAGACGACGTTCATCACACGGATCGGCGACATCATGCTCGAAGCCATCGCCGCGCACGAGATTGCGCCGCTCACGCCGCCAGTCAACTGCTGAAGAGCGGCGCTCCTCCCGATCTGCAGGATCTTCTCCGAACTATCTGCGCTGCGGCGCCGGGCGTTCGGCAATTCTCCGTACGCGTACGATTTTGCTTGAACATCGGGAGTCCAGGGCGTATCTGTACGCAATGCCGTACATGTACGAGAAATTCAATAGCTGAACCGGAGACCGACGATGAAGAAGGCAATCCTCACGCTCGCCGCCCTGCTGGCGCTCTCTGGCGCCGCATTTGCCGGCAGCAGTCAGCCAGCCAAGCAAGAAGCGGCCTGCGTCGACACCAAGACCGGTGCTAAGCTCGATTGCGCGCCGACCGGATCGCTTGAAAACGCCGATGCCGCGGCCCACAAGGCTGGGAGCAAAGGCCCGAGGCTCGGCATCGGCATCGACCCATGGATCGTGCCAAGCAGCTTCTGAGCCGATCGGGTGACAATACGCGGTGAGGAAACGAAAGGGCGGCAGCAATTTCCGGCCGCCCATCGTGCCGGCCTCAGCCCTGCTTTTTGTCACCCCGCGCAGATCACTTCTTGCGCTTCTGTCCTACCACGATTTTGGGCTTGCCGGGTCTTGCCGGTGCGCCGGGAATGGCCGTTCCGGTGATCGACACCGGATCGCTGGCCGGGAATGTATCCTCGAGGCCTTCCTCGAGTTCCTCTTCGATATCCGTCCCAGTGCGCTGCTCGTCTTCGAAAGAGCGCACGGCCGGCGTCTTGACCGGCGACTTCGGCGCGGAGTTCGGCGGCATTTGCATTCTCCCTCGGCTCGCTGTCGCAGAACGGTCGGGCGCGGTGAACATGTCTATGCTGCCGCGTCGCGCGCTGCCTCCGACAGAAAAGTAAAGACATAATCGGAAAAGGAACGCCAGCATTCGACGCGGAACGCGTCGGCCGCCGTGCGCAACAGCACGATTTCGACCTTGCCGAGAATGGTACGCGACGCCGCCCCGACCGGAAAGGCGTCGAGCGACAGATCCTGCGGGCAGCCGGCATTGATCGTCGCCGCGGCAGCCGGACCGGTAACCGATATGGCGACGTTGCGGTGCGAGATGGCGACCGCCGAATGCAGTACGGAAATGCTGGCGCAGTCGGCGAGCGGATCTTTTCCGCTCTCGTCGATGACCAGCCATTCGTCCGGCCCGAGCCACAAGGCCGTGCGTCCGGCCTTTGCCGCCGAGGTTTTCGGCCTTTGCGGCAGGACGACGCCGAGCGCTTTCGAAAGTGCCGCAATCGAGGCTTCCGGCGCGCGCAGCGATATGCGCTCGGCCGGCGGCAGCACGGCAAGTGTAACGCCGGCGGCGGAAAGCGACTGGCCGGCGAGAGCCGGACGGCGTTCGACTGAGGGTCCGGCGGCGTCGGTTTTCAAAGCGGCCTTAGCCATTGAGGCGCTCCCCCTTCTCGTCGAAGAACACCATGCCGGTGACCTCCACCTCGATCACCCCGTTCGGCATCGGCACATAGAGCGTCTCGCCCGTGCGATCGCGGCCGCCGGCGACCAGCCCCAGCGCGATCGAGCGGCCGCAATTTTGCGACCAATAGCTCGAGGTGACATGGCCAATCATCTTCATCGGGATTGCCTGCTTCGGGTCCGCGACGATCTGCGCGCCCTCCTCCAGCACCACCTTGGGATCCCTGGTCTTCAGGCCGACAAGCTGCTTGCGGCCCTTGGCGACCAGATCCGGCCGCGCCATGCCGCGAATGCCGACGAAGTCGGTCTTCTTCTTGCCGACCGCCCAGTCGAGCCCGGCATCGTTCGGCGTCACCGTCCCGTCGGTATCCTGGCCGACGATGATGTAGCCCTTTTCGGCGCGCAGCACATGCATCGACTCGGTGCCGTAGGCACAGGCTCCGTGCTTCTGGCCCTCGGCCCATAGCGCTTCCCAGACCGCCTCGCCATAATCGGCCGGCACGTTGACCTCGAAGCCGCGCTCACCGCTGAACGACATGCGAAACAGCCTTGTCGGCACGCCGCAGATCCTGCCTTCGCGCACCGACATATGCGGCAGCGCCTCATCCGACATGTCGATGCCCTCGACCAGCGGCGCAATGATGTCGCGAGACTTGGGTCCCTGCACGGCAATCACCGCCCACTGCTCGGTGATCGAGGTCAGCCAGACGTTGAGATGCGGGAACTCGGTCTGGAGATAGTCTTCCATATGGTTCATGACCCGCGGCGCGCCGCCGGTCGTCGTCGTCACATGGAAACGGTCGGGTGCAAGCCTGCCGACGACACCGTCGTCATAGATGAAGCCGTCCTCGCGCAGCATGATGCCGTACCGGCAGCGGCCGGGCTCGAGCTTCTCCCATGGATTGGTGTAGAGCAGTTCCATGAATTTGGCCGCATCCGGCCCGACCACCTCGATCTTGCCCAGAGTCGAGGCATCGAACAGGCCGGCCATATTGCGCACCGTGACGCATTCGCGGTCGACGGCCGCATGTATGTCCTCGCCCGGCTTCGGGAAATACCAGGCGCGCTTCCATTGGCCGACATCCTCGAACATTGCGCCTTGACGCTCTGCCCAGGGATGGATCGCCGTCTTGCGGGTCGGGTCGAACAGCGGACCCCGCGCGTGGCCGACGATCGAGCCGAATGTCACCGGCGTATAGGGCGCGCGGAACGTCGTCAGCCCGACCTGCGGGATCGGCTTGCCCAACGTCTCGGCGGCAATCGCCAGGCCGTGCATGTTGGAGGTCTTGCCCTGGTCGGTCGCCATGCCATTGGTGGTGAAGCGCTTGACGTGCTCGATCGAGCGCATGCCCTCATGCACTGCCTGGCGGATGTCCTTGGCGGTGACGTCGTTCTGGAAGTCGACAAAGGCCTTGACCGTCGTATCCGATCCGGCACCGGGTGCTGCACCCAGCATGCCGCGCGACCAGCTCTCGCCGGCGTCGACCTTCGGCTTGGTGCCCTTGGCCGGCCTGCTGCCGGCGTCCTTGGCCGCCTTGGCGCCCGCTGCATAGGCCTCGTCGATCGTCGTCGACAGCCCGTCGGTACCGTTGCAGGCGCCGACCGAGACGCAGTCCTGCGCATAAATTCCGGGCACGAAGCGCTTGGTCTCGTCATTGAAGGCGACCTTGCCGCGCGATTGCGAGAACAGATGCACCGATGGCGTCCAGCCGGCCGACATCAGAATCGCGTCAACCGGGACGGTGCGCTCGCCGCCGCCATTCTTCGGCTGCACAGTCATCGACGACACCCGCAATTTGCCGCCGGCGCGGATCACCGCGCGGCCGAAATTGACCTCGATGCCGAGCGCCCTCGCCTCGTCGATCGCCGGCCCGGTCGGGTTGTCGCGCAGGTCGACGATCGCCGCCACGTTGATGCCGGCCTTTTTCAGGTCGATCGCCGCCGCATAGGCGGAATCGTTCGCCGTATAGACGCCGAGATTCCTGCCGACCGCGACGCCGTAATGGTTGAGATAGGTGCGCGCCGCCGACGCCAGCATGATGCCCGGCCGGTCGTTGTCGGCAAACACCATGTGGCGCTCGATGGCGCCGGTCGCCAGCACCACGCGTTTGGCGCGAACCTGCCACAGCCGCTCGCGCGGCAGGTCGCGGCCGGGGTTCTGCAGATGGTCGCTGACGCGCTCGACCAGCCCGACGAAATTCTGCGCGTAATAGCCGAAGGCCGTGGTACGCGGCAGCACGCGGACATTGTCCATCGCGCTCAACTTGGCGAGAGCCGATTGCGCCCAGGAAAAGCCGTCCTGGCCTTCGATCCTGGCGCCGCTCTCGAAGCGCAGGCTGCCGCCGAATTTCGCCTGCTCGTCGGCAAGGATGACGCGCGCGCCGGTCTCGGCCGCGGCCAATGCCGCTGCGATGCCCGCGGCACCGCCGCCAAGCACCAGCACCTCGCAATGGGCGAAGCGCGCCGAATAGTGGTCGGGATCCGGCTGGTCAGGAGCGACGCCGAGACCGGCGGCGGCGCGGATCTTGGGCTCGTAGAGGTTTTTCCACGCGGCCTTCGGCCACATGAAGGTCTTGTAGTAGAAGCCGGCCGAAAGCATCGGTGAGGCAATACTGCTGACGGCACCGATGTCGAAAGCGAGCGACGGCCAGCGGTTCTGCGACTGTGCGGTCAATCCGTCATAGAGTTCCTGCACCGTGGCACGCACGTTCGGCGTCTTGCGTGCCGCGTCGCGCTTGATCTCGACCAGCGCGTTCGGCTCTTCGGCGCCGGCCGACAGAAAACCGCGCGGCCGGTGGTACTTGAACGAGCGGCCGACGAGATGGACGCCGTTTGCAAGCAGCGCCGAGGCCAACGTATCGCCCTCGATGCCGGTATAGGGGCGGCCGTCGAAGCTGAAGCCAGCTATCTTTGCCTGTTTGAGCCGCCCGGCGCCGGCAATGCGGAACGTGGCGCTCATTTGGCGGCTCCCGGCAGCTTGGTGGGCTTCGGTTCGCCGGCCTTGTAAGTCATCAGGAACCTGTCGCTGACGGTGTCGCGCACGGCATTGAAGAACCGCGCACAGCCATGCATGTGCCGCCAGCGCTCATAGATGATCCCCTTGGGATTGGAGCGGATGAAAAAGAACTTTTCAAAATCGTCGTCGCTCTCGCCGGCGATGTTTGGGGAACGCGCGATATGCGCCTCGCCGGCGTTGCGGAATTCGAGCTCCGGACGCTCTTCCTCGCAATAGGGGCAGCGGATGAGAAGCATGGTTGGTCCTACAGTTCGCCGTGGCCGACGCGAGCGCCGGCAGGTTGGTCGCAAAGCCTCTGGCCCATCGTCACGAAGGGCGCGACCAGCCGGATGCGCTCCTCAATGCTGGCTACCGGGCGGAAAAGGTCGCGATACGCCATATTGCCGACCGAAAGCGTCATCGGTTCGGTCGTCACGATGACGTAGCGCCGCTCGAATTTTTCGCCTTCCTCGAGATCGGCTGGCCGGTTCTCCATAAAGGTGACCACTCTCTGACCGGCGCTCCACGCGCAGGCGAGTACACCCTCGTCGACGGAAAACGGCCAATCCGCTTCATTGCCGACGCGGCTGATGGGCTGCAGGCGCACCTCCTCTGGCGTGGGGATATGGAACAGGCCTTGCTCGCCGGCGAGCATCAGCGGCATGGCGACGGCCATCTCGGTCATCATCAGTGCGCCACCGCTGCCGCCGCCGCCTCGTCGATGAGGCGGCCGGTGCGGAAGCGCTCTATGGTGAAGGGCGCGTTGATCGGGTGCGGATCGTCCCTGGCGATCGTGTGGGCAAAGACATGGCCCGAGCCCGGCGTCGCCTTGAAGCCGCCTGTGCCCCAGCCGCAATTGACATAGAGGCCGGGCACCGGCGTCTTGGCCAGGATCGGCGAACGGTCCGGTGTCACATCGACGATGCCGCCCCATGAGCGCAGCATCTTCATGCGCGTGAAGATCGGGAACATCTCGCAGATGGCGTCCAGCGTATGCTGCAAAATGTGCAGCCCGCCGGTCTGCGAATAGGAGACATATTGGTCGGTGCCGGCGCCGATGACCAGTTCGCCCTTGTCGGACTGCGAGATATAGGCATGCACGGTGTTCGACATCACCACGCAAGGCACCACCGGCTTGACCGGCTCCGACACCAGCGCCTGCAGCGGATAGCTTTCCAGCGGCATGCGCACGCCGGCCATGTTCATGATCACCGATGAGTGCCCGGCGGCAACCACGCCGACCTTCCTGGCACCGATGAAGCCGCGCGTCGTCTCGACGCCGGTGACCGCGCCGTTCGGCGCCCGTTTGACGCCGGTGACCTCGCAATTCTGGATGATGTGGACGCCGCGCGCCGAGGCGCCGCGCGCATAGCCCCAGGCAACCGCATCGTGACGCGCCGTGCCGCCGCGGCGCTGCAGGGAGGCGCCCATCACCGGATAGCGCGCATTGCGCGAAATGTTGAGCGGCGGGCAGAATTCCTTGGCCTGCTCCGGCGTCAGCCATTCATTGTCGATGCCGTTCAGCCGGTTGGCATGGACGTGCCGCTTCAGGACCTGGATGTCATGGATGTTATGGGCGAGCATCATGACGCCGCGCGGCGAATACATGACGTTGTAGTTGAGCTCCTGGCTGAGCCCGTCCCACAGCTTCAGCGCATGGTCGTAGATGCCGGCGCTCTCGTCGTAGAGATAGTTCGAGCGGATGATGGTGGTGTTGCGCCCGGTATTGCCACCGCCCAGCCAGCCTTTTTCCAATACCGCGACGTTGGTGATGCCGTGCACGGTGGCGAGATAATAGGCGGTGGCCAGGCCGTGGCCGCCGGCGCCGACGATGATGACGTCGTACTCCTTCTTCGGCTCCGGCGAGGACCATTGTTCCTCCCAGCCCTTGTGACCGCGCATGGCCTCGCGGGCGATGGCGAATACCGAGTATTTCTTCAACGTCGCAGGCCTCGCAAATGACGGCCGGGCATCCACTCGAACCCCGGCGCGCGAGCTGTATCACTAGCGAAACGGCGCTGCCAGCCTTGCACTGTTTGCGACGGCGCTTGCCGTTTTGCGCCGTGGTGAAAAAGCCGCATCCGGGCTGGTTGATGCAATTGCCTTCCACCGCTATCCGTCGCCTGACGATCGGAGGATTATGGCGGTGGGTAACGTCAGGTGGAATCTGACATTGCGTTTCTTGCTGGAGCTCGCCGCTTTGCTCGGCCTCGGCATGGCGGGCTGGAGCCTCTCAGCCGGCATGTGGCGCTGGATCCTTGCCGTGGCATTGCCGTTCGTTGCCGCCGCGCTTTGGGGAATCTTCGCAGTGCCGAACGATCCGAGCCGCTCGGGGCGGGCGCCGGTTCCGGTGCCGGGCGGTTTGCGGCTGGTGCTCGAACTCGTCATCCTGTTCGGCGGCGCTGCCGGATTCCACCTGGCCGGTTACACGACAGCCGGCATAGCCGTCGCCCTGCTGATCGCCGTCAGCTACGCATTTTCGCTCGATCGGCTCGGCTGGCTACTTAGGCAATAGTCGCCTTGCCCCTGTTTGCGACGGCGCCTGCCGTTTTGCGCCGTGCTTTCACTGGTCGCTCTTCTGAGCTTCGCCTTTTGAGGGGTCAGCCGGAGCACGCTTCAGGATGGACGGCCCAATCGCATAGGTCGCCCGCAAATAACCTTTGCGGCAATCGGCAGCGATTTGACGAATTTCCGCATCGTCCGACTGCTCCGCCATGGCCACGAAGCGCTCGACGATCACCTCGCGCGGCCTGATAGCCACTGCCGCAGCAAAGCGCCGCAACACCGCATCCGGATTCGCGAGCAACCGTGGCAGGTCCTTGGCACTCGGCATGATATAGTGACCATAAGCATTGACCAGTGTCGTGAAAGCCGAGTCCGGGCGAAGCGCGGCGGCATTTTCCACCGCGAGCTGCAGCTGCCACCGCTCCGCAAAGCAGATGAACTGGACAACCTTCCATCGAACGCCGGCATGTTCGTCGTCCAGCCGCAGCATTACGCGACCTAGAATAGCCCCATCAGCTGGCGTGGTGCAGTCCCCGAGCGCCTCGATTACATCGAAGCGGGTACGCGAAGCTTTGCTGTCGAGCAGATCGGCTATCTCTGCGACAACGCAGTTCAACTTGAAGCGTCGTCTGAAGCCTATTTCGACCGTTATGAACGCAGCCACGGACTGCGTATGGATATTGCTTGAAACCAGCAGCGGCCGGAGATTTTCAATCGGAAAGCCTTTTTTGAACTCCGAAAGAAGGTCGTTCGCCAAATTGCCCTCGCCCTCGTAGCCGGGCTCCAGCAACTTGCTCATCATGTCTTGGGGGGTCATTGCAAATGGGTGGCGCGTCCACCCGCAAGTTTGGATAACGAGCCGTAGCCTGGTGGCCAGCGGACGTCAACGAGCGCTGTCGAGGGCAGCGCATGTATCGGGTGGTTCGCACCGCCCCGATTTGCGACCAAGCATCCGATTGCCGGCAAGAGCCGGCGCCAAAAAAGGATGCAGAAATGTTCGCACTCGCCAACAAGGTCGCCATCATCACTGGCGCCAGTTCCGGCATCGGCCGCGCCACGGCAAAGCTCTTTGCCGAGCAAGGCGCCAGGCTCGTCGTCGCCGCCCGCCGCCAGGCGGAACTCGACGCGCTGGTTGCCGAAATCGAAGACGCCGACGGCACCGCCGTCGCTCTTGCCGGCGATGTCCGTGACGAAGCCTACGCGAAAGTCCTGGTCGACCTGGCGGTCGAGAAATTCGGCGGGCTCGACATCGCCTTCAACAATGCCGGCTCGGTCGGTAGGATGGGGCCGGTTTCTGAGCTGTCGCTGGAGGGCTGGCGCGAGACGCTCGATACCAATCTGACCAGCGCCTTTCTCGGCGCGAAATACCAGGTGCCGGCGATGGTCGAACGCGGCGGCGGGTCGTTGATCTTCACCTCCACCTTCGTCGGCTACACGGTCGGCATGCCCGGCATGACCAGCTATGCCGCGAGCAAGGCCGGGCTGATCGGATTGACGCAGGTGCTGGCCGCCGAATTTGGCGCCAAGGGGATTCGAGTCAACGCGCTGCTGCCGGGCGGCACCGACACGCCTTCGGCGACATTCAAGACACCTGAATCGCGAGCCTTCGTCGAAAATCTGCATGCTTTGAAGCGCGTCGCCAAGCCTGAGGAGATCGCTCGCTCGGCGCTTTACCTGGCTTCCGATGCATCGAGTTTCACCACCGGCGCGGCACTATTCGCCGACGGCGGTGTCTCGATCACCCGGACGTGAAGCGTTTCGTGGTTGGCGTGGGCCCGCCAGCCGCAATGCCGGAAAAACCGGCCTTGCTTTTTCCGGCGATTTGACGATTCCGTCTTCGCCTCGAAAACGGGTTGGAAACATGCTGCTGATCAGGACCTATATCGCTGCAAGCGCAATCGAAGGCGTCGGCGTGTTCGCCGCCGAGCCGATCCGGAAAGGGGCTCAGATCTGGCGGCTCGATCCGGACTTCGACCGGCTGATCCCGATGGAAAGATACGAGACGGCGCCGCCGCACCTCAAGGAATTGCTCGACAGATATGCCTATCCCAGTCCGGACCGGCCCGGCTTCATGGTCTATGAGGTCGACAATGGCCGCTTCATGAACCACGCCGACAAGCCGAACACCGACTTTTCGCAATATGGCGGGGCCACCGCGACCCGCGACATCGCCGCCGGCGAGGAGATAACCTGCGACTACGGCGAGTTCTTCGAGGGTTTCGAGCAGCTCCACCTGGCCACGGCGTAGCGGCGCCTATCTGGTCCGAGGCGAATTTTGTTCTTGCTTTGTGCCGGCAGCTATGCTACTAAGCTCGATATGGTGCTGATTCACACCAACGACCCGCCGCTGAGGCGGGTTTTTCGTTTCGGGATCGGCACCGCCTCTCAATCGGCTGTGGACAGAGCCCCTTGATTCTGCTATCAGCCGCCCCAATTCGTGGTGTAACGCGCCGCGGAGGCTTGCGGCTATGGCCGCTTGCCTGTTGATTTCAAACCCGAAAGACAGGATTGCACGTGCAGGTACTCGTCCGCGACAACAATGTTGATCAGGCGCTTCGCGCGCTCAAGAAAAAGATGCAGCGTGAAGGCATCTTCCGCGAAATGAAGATGCGCGGACATTACGAGAAGCCCTCCGAGAAGCGCGCCCGTGAAAAGGCGGAAGCCGTGCGCCGTGCCCGCAAGCTGGCCCGCAAGCGCGCCCAGCGCGAAGGCCTGCTGCCGATGACGCCGCGTCCGGTCGCGGCCGGTGCTGCCGGTGCCGGTGCTCCGCGTCCGCCGCGGTTCTGACGTCAATTTTTCGTCCTTTTCCAAGGATATCCAAGGTGGCGCGATGCGGAATCGCCGCCACCTTTTTGTTGTGAGTTCGACCCGGTCCGAGAGGACCGGTTGGGAGAGATGCCGGTTCGGAGGGGGAACGGACCAGACGGCGCAGTAAGGACAGGGCAGACATGGACGCAATCACCGTAGAGCGCAGAACCGCGTGGCGCGGCCTCGCCCTGACGGCAGCCCTGCTTTCCGGGATGGCGCTTGCCAGCTGCCAGAGCGTTCCGACCGGCGAGTTCAACAACATCGACAAGGCGCAAGGCTCGAGCGAGAACATCTCCTCGCTGTCGGCGGTGATCCAGCGCAACCCCCAGGATCCGGAAGCCTACAATGTGCGCGGCTCGGCCTATGGCCGCGGCGGCCAGTACCAGGCGGCGCTGAAGGACTTCAACACCGCCATCCAGCTCAATCCGAATTTTTACCAGGCCTATTCGAACCGCGCGCTCATCCAGCGCTTCCTCGGCGATCAGGCGAGCGCGCTCGCCGACTACAACCGCTCGATCCAGATCAATTCCAACTATGACGCCGCCTATATCGGCCGCGGCAATCTCTACCGCAGGGCGGGCCGGGTCCAGGAAGCCTTCAACGATTTCCAGAAGGCCATCCAGCTCGACACGACCGACGCGCGCGCCTATCACAATCGCGGCCTGATCTACCAGAGTCAGGGCCAGCACGCCTTTGCCATCGAGGATTTCTCGACCGCCATTTCGTTGGCGCCGGACGCCTCCGAGCCTTACAACGGACGCGGCCTCTCCTACCTTGCCATGAACGACGAGGACAATGCCTTCGCCGACTTCAACATGGCCATCAAGCTCGACGGCAAGAATGCCGAGGCCTGGTCCAACCAGGCGTTGATCTACGAGCGGCGCGGCGACAAGGTCAGGGCCGCGAAATCCTACCGCGAGGCCGTGCACCTCAATCCGACCTACCAGCCGGCCAAGGACGGCCTGGCCCGCACCAGTGCCGGCTGAGCGGCCGGTTAATCGGGCCTCCGTTTCCGCACTCCGACAACCCTGCGTTTAGCTTCGCCTTGCTGGCGCCAAGTTTTCGGCGGAACGCTCGGCGTGCTCAGCCGTTTGTACAAGGCAATTTCGAAAGGACCCCGCCATGATCAAGAAACTCGCTTGTGCCGCTGCTCTCGCCACGACCGTCGTTGCCGCTCCCGCCAGCGCCAGCAAGCTCCAGCTCGGCGTGCTCGACTGCACCATCGACGGCGGCACGGCCTATCTCGTCACCTCCAACAAGGGTGTTTCCTGTGTCTTTCGTCCGCATCGTGGCGGCCCCTCCGAAGTCTATACCGGGGTGATTTCCAAGCTCGGCGTCGATGTCGGCCGGACGCATCAGGGCCAGCTGGTATGGGCGGTTCTGGCGGCGACCCGCAACCACGATGAAGGCGACCTTGCCGGCAGCTATTATGGCGTGAACGCCGAGGCCAGCGTGGTCACCGGTGGCGGCGCCAATCTCCTGGTCGGCGGCCTCGACAGCGCCTTTTCGCTGCAGCCGCTCAGTGTCCAGGCACAGACCGGCGTCAACCTGGCGGTCGCCGTCACTTCGCTGGACCTGATCCATTCGTTCAAATAGCGGCGCAGCATGGCTCCCGAGCGGCGGGGAGCGTAGGTGTCGGCCTGCGAATAGCTGCCGAAGGCTCATAGATTCCGGCAGGCCCACTCCGCAGAGGACGGGCCGCCCTGATGTTCAAGGTTGCGGCGCTCGAAGATCACGGCATGGCAACTGTGTTCATGCCGTTACCGTGACCGAAGATTGCGGCGATCCAATATTGCTTGTCTTCGGTCTGACCAGAATCTCAACGCCTCGTGATCGTCCCCCATCGCACAATTTTGAAATCCGCCACGTCAACGGCGATCAAGACCGCTTGATCTCAACTACGGTTGAGGTTCTAGAAGTCCTCCCATACTGCGGCATGTACTCATTTGGACGTGAAGAACGCTCCAATACTTCAGACCAGCGTCTGAGAAAGCCTGGGGGACCGGATGACCAAGACAAGCACAAACAGGGTCGACTGGCGCGCGCTGTGGGCGAGCGGCGACCTGGCGCGCTTCTGCTTCATCAGCCTCGGCATTCTGCTGCACGCCACCAACGAAACCATGGTAGCAACGGTCATGCCGGCCATGGTCGGCGAACTTGCCGGCGTGCAACTGGTCGGCTGGTCGCTGGCGATCTACGAGCTCGGCGCCATCGTTGCCGGTGCGGCCGCCGGACGGCTGGTGAGCTATGTCGCGCTGCGTACCAACATGATGGTCGCCGCAATGCTCTATGCCGCCGGCGCGCTGGTCTGCGCCACCGCGCCTTCGATGCCGCTGTTCCTCTGCGGCCGCCTGATCGAAGGGCTCGGTGGCGGCGCGCTGGTGTCGCTCGCCTTCGTCTCGGTCGAGCGGCTGTTTGCCCGCGCGATCTGGCCGCAGCTTTTCGGCGTCATGTCGGCGATCTGGGGTGTCGCCGCCTTCAGCGGGCCGGTGCTCGGCGCGGTCATGACCGAATTGCTGTCCTGGCGCTGGGCCTTCGGCGTCTTTACCCTCGGAGGCACGGCCATGGCGCTGGCAAGCTTCCTTGTGCTCGATACGCCTGAAGCAACGAGGCCGCAGGCGACGGGCGGCTCGGCGCCGCCCTTCCCCTTTGCGGCACTTGGCTGCCTCGCCGTCAGCGTCGTGCTGATCGCCACCGCTGGCGTCGACATCGCCCTGCTGCGCTCGTCGCTGCTGCTCACCCTCGGCCTGATCAGCCTGGCGCTGTTCATCCATATCGATGCACTGAAGCCGCGCTCGCGGTTGTTCCCGTCGCGGCTGTTCTCATGGCGCTCGCCGGTCGGCGCGGGCATGACCATGGTCGCGGCGTTTTCGGTGGCGACCTGCTCGTTCGCGGTCTACGGACCACTGCTTCTGACCAGCCTGCACGGCATTCCGATCCTGACCACCGGCTACATCATCGCCGCCGAATCGATCGCCTGGTCGATCCTGTCGATCCTCGTAGCCAATGCGCCGCCGGAACGCGAGCGGCTGATCATCGTCGGCGGGGCGCTGATGATCGCCACGGGCGTCGCCGGTTTCGCCTATACGGTGCCGGCCGGCTCTATCCCGTTGATCCTGCTTTGTGCCTTGCTGCAAGGCGGCAGTTTCGGCATCGCCTGGCCGTTCGTCACGCGTGTCATCGTGGCATCGGCCAAGGAAGGCGAGCAGACGATCGCCTCGGCCGCTGTGCCGACCATGCAGCGCATCGGTTATGCCGTGGGTGCTGCACTGACCGGCATCGTCGCCAACGCCAGCGGCTTTTCCGAAGGCCTGAACCGTGAGGCCGCGGCAACTGTCGCCGCCTGGCTGTTCCTGGCGTTTATCCCGCTCGGAATCCTGGGATGCCTTGCCGCCTTGCGGATTTCGGGGGCGACCGACACGAAGCCGGCGAAGCTGTCAATCTCCGTGGGGGAGATTGACTAGACAACGACCGTCTTCATCCGGTCGGCGATCAGCGCCGCGAGCCGCGTCGCCACCTCGTCCTTGCTCATCTCCGGCCATTCCTCGACGCCGGCCTTCGAGACGATCCGCACCTTGTTGCGGTCGCCGCCCATCACGCCCGGGGAACCATCTTCATGGGAGACATCGTTGGCAACGATAAGATCGGCACCCTTTTTTGCAAGCTTGGCCTGGGCATTCCTGACCAGGTCCTGCGTCTCCGCGGCGAAACCGACCACCAGCATCGGCCGCTTTTTGTGATGCCCGACACCGGCGAGAATATCGGGATTTTCCACCATCTGCAGCGCCGGTGGCCCCTCGCCCGCCACCTTCTTGATCTTTTCCCCGGCCGAACTTTGAGTGCGCCAGTCGGCGACAGCCGCGACGAACACTGCCGCGTCGGCCGGCAGCAGCTGCTCGACGGCGTCCTTCATCTCGACGGCCGTTTCGACGTGCAGCGTGGCGACGCCGGCCGGATCGGCAATGCCGACCGGGCCGGAGACGAGACGCACGTCGGCGCCGAGCCTGGCCAGCGCCGCCGCGATGGCGTGGCCCTGTTTGCCCGACGACCGGTTGGCGATGTAGCGGACCGGGTCGATCGGTTCATGCGTCGGCCCGGAGGTGACGATGATCTTCCTGCCCGCCAGCGGCTTTGGCCGGCTGTCGAGCAGCGCCTCGATCGCGGCGACGATCTCCAGCGGCTCGGCCATGCGGCCCTCGCCCACCTCGTTGCTCTCGGCCATCTCGCCCTTCGCCGGGCCGACGAATGCGACGCCGTCCTTGCTCAGCGTCGCACGGTTGCGGCGGACCGCCGGATGCGCCCACATTTTCGGGTTCATCGCCGGCGCCACCAAGACGCGCTTGTCGGTGGCGATGAGCACGGTCGAGGCAAGGTCGTTGGCATGGCCATTGGCGAGCTTTGCCATCAGGTCGGCGGTGGCCGGCGCCACGACCAAAAGGTCGGCCTCGCGCGACAGCCTGATATGGCCGATGTCGTGCTCGTCCTGCCGGTCGAACAATTCGGTGAAGACGTGGTCGGCCGACAGCGCCCCGGCCGACAGCGTAGTGATGAACTCCTGCGCCGCCGCGGTCATCACCACGCGCACCGAAGCACCGCGCTCGCGCAGCCGGCGGATCAGGTCGAGCGCCTTGTAGGCGGCGATGCCGCCGCCGATGATCAGCAGGATGCGCTTGCCGGAGAGGATGCCTCGCGGGCTGGAGACGGCGACCACCGGCGCTGCTGGACTCTGCGAACTCGTCAGTTCGCGCAGTGTTTTCTCGATCTGGTCGATGCGACCGGCCGAACCGAACTGACCTTCGACCGCTGCGCGGATCATCACCCGCGCCTGGTCTTCCATCGACCGGCCATTCTCCGCCGCCAGTCGGCGCAGCAGGTCCTTGACCTCGTCATCAAGGTTGCGGATCGTGATGCTGGCCATCTGATTGCACCTTGCCCGGAATTGCTGAGTGCAATGATAGCAATGCAATCACTTTGCAACAAGCGCTAGAAAATACGCCAGGCGATATACACCAGCGTCAATGCGATCACCCACAGCGCCAGCCGGCCGGAGCGGGTGTAGCGCGCCTCGGCCTTGCCGATCGCGCGTGCGGTCCTTTCGTCGAAGCGCAGGCCGTGTTCGGCCATCAGGTCGATCTCACGCGACAGCCGCTCGGTGCGGGCGGCGAGGTCCGGTGCCTGGCGGGCCAGCGCCAGCAGCGCGTTGGCACCGTCGCGCGCATCGGCCAGCAGGGCGCGCGGGCCGAGATTGCGGGCAATCCAGCCGCTGACCACCGGCTCCGACGTCTTCCACATGTTGAAGGCCGGGTCGAGGGTGCGGGCGACGCCTTCGACAACGACCATGGTCTTCTGCAGCAGCACCAGCTCGGACCGCGTCGCCATGTCGAAGAGGTCGGTCACCTCGAACAGCAGCGTCAACAGCTTGGCCATCGAGATGGTCTCGGCCGGCTGGCCGTGGATCGGTTCGCCGATTGCCCGGATCGCCTGGGCGAAAGCCGCGACATTGTGCTGGCGCGGCACGTAGCCGGCCTCGAAATGAACTTCGGCGACGCGCTGGTAATCGCGCGTGATGAAGCCGTAGAGGATTTCGGCGAGGAACCGGCGCTCCTTCCTGCCGAGCCGGCCGGCAATGCCGAGATCGACGGCGACGATGGTGCCGTCGGCTTCTATAAACAGGTTGCCCGGGTGCATGTCGGCGTGGAAGAAACCGTCACGCAGCGTATGGCGCAGAAACGACTGAACGAGGTTGGCGGCAATCGCCTTCAGGTCGTGGCCGGCGGCGGCTAGACCGGCAATATCGTTCATCTTGATGCCGTCGACCCATTCCATGGTCAGCACGTCACGACCGGTGCGCTCCCAGTCGACCGACGGCACACGGAAGCCGGGATCGTCCTTGGTATTCTCGCCGAGCTCCGAAAAAGCCGCCGCCTCCAGCCTCAGGTCCATTTCGATTTTGGTCGTCTGGGCCAGTGTCTCTGTCACCTCGACCGGCCGCAGCCGGCGCGACGACGGGATGTATTTTTCCTGCAGCCGGGCGGCGAGGAAATAGCTCTCGAGATCGCGAAAGAAGCGGCGGCGCACGCCCGGCCGGATGACCTTTACTGCTACCCGGGTAATGACGCCGTCCTGCAGGGCTTCGGCGGTATGAACCTGGGCGATCGAGGCGGCGGCGACGGCCTCGCCGAAACTGACATAGAGCTCCTCGATCTTGCGTCCGAGCGAGGCTTCTATCGCTGCAACGGCCTCGGCCTTCGCAAACGTCTGCATCTTGTCCTGCAGCATGGCGAGATCAAGCGCGATATCGTTTCCGACGACATCCGGCCGTGTCGCCAGGAACTGGCCGAGCTTGACGTAGGACGGGCCGAGCCGCACGACCGCCTTGGCCAGCCTGTCGCCGCGCTCATAGGCAAGCGCGCGACGGCGGGTGAACAGCCGGGCCATGCGCCAGCCGAATTTCGGCAAGCCGAAGAGCTCGTCACCGGGCAAAGCCGCGATGACACCCTCGCGGACCAGCACCCAGCCGGCCCGTACGAGCCTGAAACCAGCGCCGATGCTGCTCATGGCTGGCTTTGCCCCGCCGATTTCCTGGACCGGCGAAGAGCACATTGAGTACGAAAGATACGGGCCAGCCTCAAAGCTTCCAGCCCGAGTGGAGCGCGGCGATGCCGCCGGAGTAGTTGCGGAACGAGGCGCGCTCGAAGCCCGCGCGCGAAATCATCGCCGCGAAATTCTGCTGATTGGGAAACTTGCGGATCGATTCGACCAGATAGGAATAGGGCTCGTCATCGCCGGTCACCACCTTGCCGATCCGCGGAATGGCGTTGAACGACCATGCTTCATAGACCTTGTCGAGCAGCGGCATCTCGACCTCGGAAAATTCAAGGCAGAGAAAGCGCCCGCCAGGCTTCAGCACGCGATAGGCTTCGGCAAGCGCCACATCGATGCGCGGCACGTTGCGGATGCCGAAAGCAATGGTGTAGGCATCGAAAGTAGCGTTGGCAAAAGGCAGTTCCTCGGCATTGGCCTCGACGAAATCGGTATTTGCCGACAGGCCCTTTTTCTCGGCCCGGTCGCGGCCGACGGCGAGCATCGAGCCGTTGATATCGAGAACCGTTGCATGAGCGTGCCTGCCGCTCGCCTCGACGATGCGGAAGGCGACATCGCCGGTGCCGCCGGCAACGTCGAGAACGCTCCAGCCCGGCCGCTTCGGTGGATTGAGCCAGGCGACCATGGCGTCCTTCCACAACCGATGCAACCCGGCCGACATCAGGTCGTTCATCAGGTCGTAGCGGTTCGCCACCTTGTGGAAAACATCATTGACCAGGGACTGCTTGTCGCCTGGCCCTACCCGCCTGAAACCATAGGAGGTTTCCATGCCGCCCGCAGCCGTGGTTCTTTCAACCGACATCGTTTTGATCCGCCATAAAATCGGCGGGACCATAGCCGATCGATGGTGCGGGCGCTATTGTTTAAGGCGCGGTGTTCGGCCGCGCTTCGAAGCAGGTTCCGGAAAAGTGTCACACGGTTTTCCGACAAGAACCTGCGTCATAAGAAAAAGCCTGACGGGATAATTGAATGCCTTTGAAAGCAGAACTGCACTGCCACATCGAAGGGGCAGCGGCGCCTGAACTCGTCCTCCGCCAGGCTGAGAAATACGGCAAGGATGCCTCGCCCTACATCCAGGACGGCTCCTTCGTCTGGCACGACTTCACCTCTTTCCTCGCCGCCTACGACTTCTCGTCGGACCTGTTCCGCACCGAAGAAGACTATGCGCGGCTGGCCGACCATTACCTGACCAGCCTCGCCCGCGACGGCGCCATCTATTCCGAGGTTTTCACCTCGCCCGACCATGCCGGCAAGGCCGGGCTGTCGCCGAAGGCCTATACCGACGCGCTCGGCGAAGGCATGGCCCGCGCCAAGGCGAAGACCGGCATCGAAGGCCGCATGATCGTCACCGGCGTGCGCAATTTCGGTGTCGAATCGATCGAGCGGGCGGCGCGTTTCGCCGCCCGCTGCGGGCATCCGCTGGTCACCGGTTTCGGCGTCGCCGGCGACGAGCGGATAGGCGACCTGGAAGATTATGTCAGGGCCTTCGAAATCGCCCGCGAGGCCGGCCTCGGCATCACCGTCCATGCCGGCGAATTGATGGGCTGGGAGAGCGTCGAGGCGGCACTCGATCACATCCGCCCGTCTCGCATCGGCCATGGCGTGCGCGCCATCGAGAACCCCGAGCTTGTGCGGCGCATCGCCGACGAAGGCGTCGTGCTCGAATGCTGCCCTGGCTCCAACATCGCCCTGAAAATCTTCGACAGCTTCGCCGACCATCCCTTCCCCGCCTTGCGGGCAGCGGGCTGCAAGGTGACGCTCAACTCCGATGACCCGCCCTATTTCTGGACCTCGCTGAAACGCGAATACGACATCGCTGCCGGGCATTTTGCGATGGACGACAAGGCGCTCACCGCCGTCACCAGGACGGCCATCGAGGCAGCCTTCGTCGACAGGAAGACCAGGGCGGTGCTGCTGGGCAGGCTCGGCGCCAAGGGCAGGTGAATGGTGAATGGTGAATGGTGAATGGTGAACCCGGCGCTTCGGTTCGTCAACCGCGAGTTTTCCGCGCAACCAAGGACTCGCAAACCAGTTCACTATTCACTATTCACCATTCACTATTCACCTGCGCAGTTGGAGAACACCATGAAGGGCGTTACCGTCGTCGACCATCCGCTTGTCCAGCACAAGCTGACCATCATGCGCAAGAAGGAAACCTCGACGGCCGGCTTCCGGCGGCTGCTGCGCGAGATCTCGCTGCTGCTCGGCTACGAGGTCACCCGCAACCTGGAACTGACGACGACGACCATCGAGACGCCGATCGAGACGATGGAGGCGCCGACGCTGGAGGGCAAGAAACTGGTCTTCGCCTCGGTGCTGCGCGCCGGCAACGGCTTGCTCGAAGGCCTGCTCGATCTGGTGCCGGCGGCGCGTGTCGCCCATATCGGCCTCTATCGCGACCATGAGACGCTGGAAGCGGTCGAGTATTTCTTCAAGGCGCCGGGCGACCTCGCCGACCGGCTGGTGATCGTCGTCGATCCGATGCTGGCGACCGCCAATTCGGCGATCGCGGCGATCGACAAGCTGAAAGGCCGCGGTGCCACCAACATCCGCTTCCTCTGCCTGTTGGCGGCACCAGAGGGCCTCGAGCGGTTTACCCAGGCACATCCCGATGTTCCCGTCTTCACCGCTTCCATCGACCGCCAGCTCAACGAAAAGGGCTACATCATGCCGGGTCTCGGCGATGCCGGCGACCGCATGTACGGCACCAAATAGATCTGTTTACCGATTGTTTACGCAAACGACTGGTTTCCGCACTCGTTAAAGCCGCAATCACCATGTCGGACTAAGGATCGGCAACCACAAAGGCCGGTCCATGCTGCGCAAGCTCCTCATCCTTGGCGTGTTTGCCGGAACGTCGGCATCGCTGCCCATCGTCTATCAGTCCAATTCACAGGTAATCGAGCGGCTGTTGAAATCCGCCATCGGAGCCAGGCCGGCCGACACCCAAACCGACCTGAATCTCGCCGCCGTCCCGGACAGGCCCACAACGCCGCAGCCGCTCGGCCGCAAGGTCGTGGTCACCGCGGACTCGCGCGGGCATTTCATGTCGGTCTTCAAGTTGAACGGCCGCCAGATCGACGGCATGATCGATACCGGTGCCACGCTCGTCGCCATCAACAGTTCGACCGCGCGCAGGATCGGCATCTCGCTCAATTCGGCGGACTTCAGCCATCAGGTCAACACCGCCAATGGTGCGATCAAGGCCGCCGTAGTGACGATTGATCGCCTGCAGATCGGCAAGATCACCGTCGAGGGCGTCGAGGCCGTCGTGCTCGACGACAGGGCGCTGCACACCAACCTGATCGGCATGAGCTTTCTGCAGCGGCTCGAAAAATACCAGGTCGAAGACGGCAAGCTGCTGCTGGTTCAGTAGAACGTGATCCCGAACCGCAGGTCCGCGCCAGCGAAAAGTGGGGACCGGTTTTCGGACAAGATCGTGGTCCAAAGAAAGATAGAGCCCATCCGATACCATCGGAATGGCTCTACCCGCGCGGCAGGATCCGCCGGATGACGGTTTTCTCCGTGGCCGGTTTGGAAGTGCCGATGGTATAGGCCGAAAGCACGGCGGCCGCGGCCGCTTCGGCATCCTCGCTATTGCGGGCATGGACCAGCGCCAGCGCTTCGCCGGCCCGCACTTCAGCGCCGACCGGCAACAGCCTGGTGATGCCGACGGCGTGATCGATCCTGTCGTCGGGCCGCGTCCGCCCGCCGCCAAGCCCGACCACGGCAAGCCCGATCTCGCGGGTCGCGATGCCGGTGACAAAGCCGTTCGCGCTCGCCTTGACCGCGAATTCCGTTGCCGCTTTCGGCAGATATTTTTCCGGATTGTCGACAAAGTCGACGGGACCACCCAGTGCCGCCACCATGCGCGCGAAGATGGAAGCGGCGCGGCCGCCGGCCAGCGTTTCGGCGGCGCGGCGCAGGCCGTCCTGGTTGGACGATACCAGGCCTGCCGATTGTAGCATCTCGGCGGCCAGCGCCAGCGTCACGTCCTCCAGCCGCCGGTCGCGAAAGCGGCCGGTGAGAAAATCGACGGCGTTGCGCACCTCGACCGCATTGCCGGCGGCGGACGCCAGCGGCTCGTTCATGCCGGTGACCAGCGCCGAGGCCTTAAGGCCGGCGCCATTGGCGACGTCGACCAGGCTGTTGGCCAGTGCGGTTGCGTCGCGCGATTTCTCCATGAAGGCGCCGTTGCCGACCTTGACATCGAGCACCAGCGAACCAAGGCCGGCCGCCAGCTTCTTCGACAGGATCGAGGCGGTGATCAGCGGCACCGATTCCACCGTTCCTGTCACATCGCGGATGGCGTAGAGCCTGGCGTCGGCGGGTGCGAGATCGGCGGTCTGGCCGATGATGGCGCAGCCGGTTTCGAGCACGGTCTTGCGGAACCGCGCAACATCCGGCTGGCTGATATAGCCGGGGATGGCATCCATCTTGTCCAGCGTGCCGCCGGTATGGCCGAGACCCCTGCCGGAAATCATCGGCACATAGGCGCCACAGGCAGCGACGATCGGCGCCAGCATCAAGGAGACATTGTCGCCGACGCCGCCCGTCGAATGCTTGTCGGTGACAGGGCCGGGCAGATCCGACCAGTCGAGCACATCGCCGGAATCGCGCATCGCCATAGTCAGCGCCACCGCCTCGTCGCGGCTCATGCCGTTGAAGAATACCGCCATGGCGAACGCCCCGACCTGAGCGTCGGTGACGGTGCCGGCGGTCAGGCCCTCGATGAAAGCCGATATCTCCTCAGCCGAGAGTTTTTGACCGTCGCGCTTGCGGCGGATGATTTCCTGGGGAAGCATCAGGCGTCTACCCCGTGCTCCGGAAGCCCGTCCTGAAAAACACGCTGCAGAATGGTCGCCAGCCGCGCGCCGCCGACCGGCGCCATGTCCTTGGTCTCCTGGTGCGACAGCTCGGCTCCGGTCATGCCGGCGGCAAGGTTGGTCACGACCGAACACGCGGCGACGCGCAGCCCAAGGAAGCGGGCGAGGATGACCTCCGGCACCGTCGACATGCCGACCGCGTTGGCGCCCATGACGCGCGCCATGCGGATCTCGGCGGGCGTCTCGAAGCATGGGCCGGAGAACCACATATAGACGCCCTTGTGCAGCGTGGTGCCGGTGGCCTTCGCCGCCTGCTCGATGGCGGAGCGGAGACCGGCGTCGTAGGCTTCGGTCAGGCCGACGAAACGGCGGTCGCTCGGTTCGCCGATCAGCGGGTTGGAGCCCGAGAAATTGATGTGATCGGTGATCAGCATCACCGAGCCCGGGCCCATCCCGGGATCGACCGAACCGGCGGCGTTGGTGAGGATCAGCCTGGAGATGCCGAGGCCGGCGAGCACCTCGAGTGCCGGCCGCATCGCCGCCGCGTTGCCGTGCTCGTAATAATGCGCCCGGCCGGACAGCATCAGCACCGGCGTGCCGGCAAAGAGCCCCGCCACCACCTCGCCGGCATGGCCGCTGACTCCGCTTCGGGGAAACCCCGGCAAGTCGGCGTAGGAGATTCGCACCGCATCCTCGACTTGGTCGACAAGCCCGCCAAGCCCTGACCCCAGCACCAAGGCGGTAGTCGGCGCCAGCCCGTCCAGCCTTTCGACGAGGTGATCGAGCGCTTCCTTCATTTCAGCACATCGCCTTCAAACCCGTATGGCAGCAACTCGCCCATGGTCACGGTCTCGACCACGCCGCTATCATCGCAGAGATAGAACTTCGTCTCCGGCCGGCAGAATTCCGCCAGCCGCTGCCGGCAGCCGCCGCAGGGCGAGCATTTTGCCACGCGTTCGGCGATCACGGCGATTTCCGTGATTTTGCCGCCGCCGCCCATGATGTAGTTGGCAAGTGCGGTGGTTTCGGCGCACCAGCCCTCCGGATAGGACGCGATCTCGACATTGGCGCCGGTGAAGACACGGCCGTCCTCGGTGCGCAACGCCGCGCCGACCGGAAATTTCGAATAGGGCGCATAGGCCTTGGCCATGGCGGCTTTCGCCGCTTCGAACAGATCATGAGCCATGATAGATCAGCGTTCCTTGACATAAGGCACGCCGCCGGCGCGCGGCGGGATTGCCTTGCCGATGAAGCCGGCAAGCAGGATGACGGTCAGCACATAGGGCAGCGCCTGCATGAATTGCACCGGCACCTTGCCGATCAGCGGCAGCGGCGTGCCTTGCAGGCGGATCGACGCGGCGTCGAGGAAGCCGAACAGCAGGCAGGCGAACATGGCGTTGACCGGTTTCCATTTGGCGAAGATCAGCGCGGCCAGCGCGATATAGCCCTTGCCGGCGGTCATGTCCTTCACGAAGCCGCCATTCTGCACCATCGACAGATAGGCTCCGGCAATGCCGGTGAGCACGCCGGTGCAGATCAGCGCCCGATAGCGCAGCCAGGCGACTGATATGCCGGCGGTGTCGACCGCGGCCGGGTTCTCGCCGACGGCGCGCAGGCGGAGCCCGAAGCGGGTGCGAAACAGCACCCACCAGGTGAACGGCACGGCCAGGAAGGCGAGATAGACCAGCACGGAGTGGCCGGAGATGAGTTCCGAATAGATCGGCCCGAGGATCGGAACGCCCCTGAGCGCATCCGCGCCGGGCCAGACGATTGCTTCGAAGCGCTCGCCGGCGGCGAGCGCCGGCGTGCGCCCGCCTTGCTGGAACCAGGCCTGGCCGAGCATAATCGTCGATCCGGCGGCAATGAAATTGATCGCGACGCCGGAAACGATCTGGTTGCCGCGATGGGTGATCGAGGCAAAGCCGTGGATCAGCGCGAAGGCGACCGAGATGAGGATGGCCATGCCGAGGCCGATTAAGGCCGAGTGAAAGACCGAGGCGGCGGCCGCACCGGCGAAGGCTCCGACAAGCATCTTGCCCTCGAGCCCGATGTCGAAGACGCCGGCCCGCTCCGAATAGAGGCCGGCGAGGCAGGCGAGCAGCAAGGGGACCGAAAGGCGGATGGTCGAGTCCAGGACCTGCACGATAGCGTTGAAGAAATCCATCTCAGGCGCCCTTCCCCTTGACCGCTTCCATGCCGACTGATCTCGGGCTGAGCGAGGCGAACAGCGCCTGGACATAGGGCCGGAACATATGCTCGAGCGCGCCGGCGAACAGGATCACGAGGCCCTGGATGATGACGATCATGTCGCGGCTGATCGCCGGCATCTCGAAGGCGAGCTCGGCGCCGCCCTGGTAAAGCATGCCGAACAGGACCGCCGCCAGCACGATGCCGACCGGGTGCAGGCGTCCCATCAGTGCCACCGCGATGCCGACGAAACCGGCGCCCGAAACGAATTCGAGCGCGACATTGTGCTGGTCGCCCATCGTCGGGTTGAGCGCCATCATGCCGGCCAGCGCGCCCGAGATCATCATCGCGATGATGATGATGCGGATCTCCGAAATCCCGGCATAACGCGCCGCTTTCGGGCTGTGGCCATAGGTGCGCATCTCGTAGCCGAGCTTCGTGCGCCAGATCAGCACCCACACCAGAAAGGCCATGGCTAGCGCCAGCAGGGAACTGACGTTGAATGGCGCCGAACGGATTTTGGCGCCGAACAATTCGATGACCCAGTTGAGCTTCGGCAATTGCGCGCCTTCGAGGAAGGTGCGCGTCTGCGGCGCCATCGAGCCGGGCGGCTTCAGCATCCCCACCAGCGCATAGACCATGACGCTGGCGGCGATGAAATTGAACATGATGGTGGTGATGACGATGTGCGAGCCGCGCTTGGCCTGCAGATAGGCCGGGATCAGCGCCCATAGCGCGCCCATCGCCGCGGCGGCGATAATGGCGATCGGGAAGGTCAGCCACCAAGGCAGCACGCTGTCGAAGGCCAGGCAAACAATGCCAATGCCGAGACCGGCGATATAGCCCTGGCCCTCGCCACCGATGTTGAACAGGCCGCAATGCGCCGCAACCGCTACCGAAAGCCCGCTGAAGATGAAGGTGGTGGCATAGAAAAGCGTGAACGCGATGCCTTGGCCGCGGCCGAAGGCACCCTCGACCAGGACGACGGCCGCACGCAGTGGGTTCTCGCCAACCAATATGACGACGAAGCCGGCAACGACGAAGGCGACGAACAGGTTGATCAGCGGGATCAGGACGTAGTCGGCCCAGGCCGGCAGCTTGGCATAGGGAGTGCTCATTCCGCCGCCTCGCGCTGCTCGACGCCGGCCATCAGCAGGCCGAGCTCGCCCTCGGTCGCGTCGGGGCCGCGTTCGCCGACGATGCGGCCGGCAAACATCACCAGGATGCGGTCGGACAGCGAGCGGATCTCGTCGAGCTCGACCGAAACCACCAGCACCGCCTTGCCCTGGACGCGCATGGCGATGAGGCGCTTGTGGATGAATTCGATGGCGCCGACATCGACGCCGCGGGTCGGCTGGCCGACGATCAACACGCCGGGATCCTGTTCCATTTCCCGCGCCAGCACGATCTTCTGCTGGTTGCCGCCGGAGAAATTGGCGGTCTTGAGGCGGCAGTCCGCCGGTCGGATGTCGTATTTGACGATCTTGTCCCTGGCATCGTTACGGATGGCGTCGATGTCGAGGAACGGCCCCTTTAGATAGCGCTCGTCGTCCTGGTAGCCGAGGATCGAATTCTCGTTCTCCTCGAAGGCCAGCACCAGGCCGACATGATGGCGGTCCTCCGGCACATGGGCAAGGCCGCGCTCGCGCAGCTCGCCAGGGTCGGCGGCGCCGGTGAGGTCGATCGGCTTGCCGTCGAGCATGACCGAGCCCGAAACGGCATGCCTGATGCCGGAAATCGCCTCGAGCAATTCGGACTGCCCGTTGCCGGCGACGCCGGCAATGCCGACGATCTCGCCGGCATGGACGTCGAAGGAGACGTCGTCGACCATGGTGACGCCGCGGGAATCCTTGACCGTCAGGTTCTTGACCGCGAGCTTGACGCCACCGGCCTTCGCCTCGCCCTTCTCGACGCGCAGCAGCACGCGCCGGCCGACCATCAGCTCGGCCAGTTCCTCGACCGTAGTCTTCTTGGTCTCCCCGGTCGCCACCATCGTGCCCTGGCGCATCACCGAGACGGTGTCGGTGATCGCCATGATCTCGCGCAGCTTGTGGGTGATCAGCACGATCGTCTTGCCCTGCTCCTTCAACTGCTTGAGGATGCGGAACAGGTGGTCGGCCTCGGCCGGCGTCAGCACGCCTGTCGGCTCGTCGAGGATCAGGATCTCGGCGCCGCGATAGAGCGCCTTGAGGATTTCGACGCGTTGCTGCAGGCCGACCGGCAACTCCTCGATGATGGCGTCGGGATCGACTTCGAGCCCGTATTCGCGCTCGAGCCGCTCCAGCTCGGAACGCGCCTTGGCGATGCTCTTCTTCAGCAGCGCATCGCTTTCGGCGCCGAGAATGACGTTTTCCAGCACCGAGAAATTGTCGACCAGCATGAAGTGCTGATGCACCATGCCGATGCCGAGCGCGATCGCATCGTTCGGTGTCTTGATCGATGCCGGCTGGCCGCCGACACGGATCTCGCCGGAATCGGCCTGGTAGAAACCATAGAGGATCGACATCAGCGTCGACTTGCCGGCGCCGTTTTCGCCGACGATGCCATGGATAGTGCCGCGCATAATCTCCAGATTGATGTCGCGGTTGGCGCGCACGGCGCCAAAGCTCTTGTCGATGCCGATCAGCTCGATTGCGGCTTGCGCCATGCAGCCTGTTCCCACTGTTATTTTTTTACCGCTTGGTCAAACGCCTAGCATGACGCCCAGTCTGTGCCAATTGGGTCCGTACCAATTGGCCGGAGCAGGGTTCACTCTCGACAAATCCCGCCATGCTTGTCAATTTCCAACGTGGCCGCAGCCTGCACAATCGCCTGATCGAGGATTTCAAATGACCATGCCCGAGGACCGGCTGACGACGCTGGAAATCCGCGCCGCCGAGCAGGAGAAGACCATCGAGGAACTGTCCGGCCAGATCGCCGAGCAGTGGAAGGTGATCGAGCGCATGCAGCGCAAGCTCGACGCGCTGGCCGAGCGCTTCCTGGCGCTGGAGGAACAGGCCGCACCCGACGTGCCGGTGACCAAGCCGCCGCACTGGTGAGCGGGCCGACAAGACAAAACCGCCGGGCTTTCACCCGGCGGCTCGTCAGTTCAGCAGTGCCAGTCGATCAATAACGGCAATCGATCAATACGGGCAGGCATTGTCCGACATGTAGTCGTGCACCTTGATGGTGCCGGCGATGATGTCGGCCTTGGCTTTTTCGACCGCCGCCTTCATCGCATCGTCGACAAGCGCCTTGTTGTTGTCGTCCATGGCGTAGTCGACGCCCCCTTCCTTGAGGCCGAGATCGTTAACGCCGGCCGTGAACTTGCCGTCCTTGGCATCCATGAAGGTGTTGTAGACGGCAACGTCGACGCGCTTGACCATGGAGGTCAGCACCTTGCCGGGCTGCAGGCCGTTCTGGTTGGAATCGACGCCGATGCCGAGCTTGCCGGCGTCGGCCGCTGCCTGCAGCACGCCGACACCGGTGCCGCCTGCCGCCGCGTAGACCACGTCGGCGCCCTGGTCGATCTGCGTCTTGGCGATCTCGCCGCCCTTGGCCGGATCGTTCCAGGCCGCTGGCGTATCGCCGGTCATGTTCTGGATGACGTCGGTGGCGCCGGCCGCCTTGGCGCCGCCGACATAGCCGCAGCCAAACCTGCGGATCAGCGGAATGTCCATGCCGCCGACGAAGCCGACCTTCTTGGTCTTGGAAGCCATCGCCGCCATCACGCCGACGAGGTAGGAGCCTTCCTGCTCCTTATAGACCAGCGAGCGGACATTGGGCTTGTCGACGACCATGTCGATGATGGCGAATTTGGTATCGGGGAACTCGGTGGCGATCTTGTCAAGCGCGTCAGCCCACGAGAAGCCCGCCATGACGATCGGGTTGCGGCCGTCCTCGGCGAAACGGCGCAGCGCCTGCTCGCGCTGGGTGGCGTTGCTGACCTCGAATTCCACATAGGGGATGCCGGTCTCGGTCTTGAACTTTTCAGCGCCGTGGAAGGACGCCTCGTTGAACGACTTGTCGAACTTGCCGCCGAGATCATAGAGGATCGCGGGTTGAATGTCCGCGGCGAAGGCCGGAAGAACCATTGCAGCTGCGGCCATGAGGCCGAGAACGATACGTTTCATGTGATCCACACCCCTGTCGGTTATTTGTCCATTATGCATCGCATGCCGGCCCGGTTCTCCGGCAGGCGTGCGGTGTCGGGCAGGAGTGTCTTCCTCCCGCTTCGGGTCAATCTGGCACGGCCCGAAACAAAATTCACGTGGAATTTTGACCTTTTGGAAAAGCATGGCGCCGCATCGCGGCGCCACAGCATATTCCTTGCGTCAGGGGCATAAAATCAGGCGGAGACGGCGGCCGGAATGGCGCAGGAGACGCCGGTTCCCTGCAGGCCGCAATAGCCGTAGGGGTTCTTCGCCAGATATTGCTGGTGGTCTTCCTCGGCGAAGTAGAATTCCGGCGCCGGCGCGATCTCCGTGGTGATCTTGCCGCGTCCGGCGCCGCGCAGCGAAGCCTCGTAGGCGTCGCGCGAGGCGATCGCAGCCTGGTGTTGAGCGTCGTTGAACGTATAGATCGCCGAGCGGTAAGTGGTGCCGACATCATTGCCCTGGCGCATGCCTTGCGTCGGGTCGTGGCTTTCCCAGAACAGCTTCAAGAGCTCGGCATAAGACACGATCTTGGGGTCGTAGACGACGAGCACGACTTCGGCATGGCCGGTGAGCCCCGTGCAGGTTTCCTGATAGGTCGGGTTGGGCGTGACGCCGCCGGCATAGCCGGCCGCCGTGACCCAGACGCCCTCGACTTGCCAGAACAGGCGCTCGGCGCCCCAGAAGCAGCCCAGGCCGAACATCGCCGTTTCCATCCCTTCGGGATAAGGACCCTTGAGCGGCCTGTTCGAGACAAAGTGCTTCGATGCGGTCGGGATCGGCCGGTCGCGGCCGGGCAACGCCTCGGAGGGTTTCGGCAGGTTGAGCTTCTTGTTCAGCATGTCGCTGAGAAACATGTGTGGCTTCCTTTTCTTCTTGGTTGAGCCTTCCTGGTACGGGAACACCGGGTCAGGCTGGAAATGTCAGGTTGCGGCGAACCGCCCGCTGGGGCGCTGCCGCCTGTAACCGATGGCATAAAGAATGAACGCCAGCACCGCGAACACGGCAAAGCCGGGCTGGCTGAGCACCCAGGCGATGGCACCGTCCCACAGCAGTGGGTTGATCTTATCGCGGACGAAGCTTTCGAAGGCGCTGCGCGTATCCGGCGAGACAGCGAGCCAGCTGGTGTTGAGCGGGGTCATCACCAGCGCCGAAGCCGCCACCGAGCGGGTCGCATCGAGCACGGCCATGATGACCGAAACCGAAAGCGCAATCATTGCGGCAAGACGGAAGATAAAGCGGAACATCCGGACCCTTCCTCCCCAGGAGTTTATCAGAATGTCGTGTGGACTGTTAAATAGGATCTGCGTGCTTTATCCGCAATCGCGACACGCGAAGTTGAACCTACGGCAGCCGGGTTCGCCGAAACCGTCGGCGCGCCGGGGACGGCAAGCACACCTCCGCCGCTCCTTTCGATAGGCTCCCAACGGGTGCTCCGATAACATGGGCTGAGCATCCGTATCCGGCAAAGCGAATAGACTGCCGTTATGTCTTGGCATTCGGCACCGGATCGACTAGATGAGCCCCGCGCCTGTTGCTTTGACGGCTCGGGTGCGGGGAAAGGGTATCCGCTGGTTGACGGCGCCCACGGCCGGAATTCCGGCCGGAATCCCAAAGGAGATGCATCTCCCCAACCCGCGCGGCGAAACCGGCCGCGTCGAAAATGCTAAAAAGACGGAGAGGTGGCCGAGTGGTTGAAGGCGCACGCCTGGAAAGTGTGTTTACGGGAAACCGTAACGCGGGTTCGAATCCCGCTCTCTCCGCCAGTTGCCTCGCCAAATTGCTGAAATACCTAATAAATTTCATGGCTCGCAGTATTTGACCCACTTTTTGCCCCACATAATTGTGTGGATTAAAATGGCTGTCACAGGCTTTCTCTGGACGCTATCTCTAGCAAGAGCGCTTCATTGTGGAGCGAAGTTGAGCGCCCCTCCAACTATGTGAGTCTGGGGCCGGATGGTCCTGTCACTACTGGGACGACGGCGACGTTGGCGGGTGTGTGGAGAGGCTTTGATTTTGACCTGTCGCCCGATCCTGTGGGGAGCGAAAGATGGTGACGATACTGAAGTGGATTGCCATCGCTGTACTTGGGCTGCTGGCATTGATGCATGCGGCACTGACTGCTTCACTGATCTGGCACATGTTCCGCTACGATGTACCCGGAGCTTGGATTGGGGAGCCCGAATTAGTCAGGCAATACCTGATTCCGCTGGCTTCCATTTTTGGTCTCTTGATACTGATGCGATACGCCAAGCCGACCGAAAGAAAGGCGTGCATCGCAGTTCTCGCTGCCGTTACTGTGTCCTTTGCGCTGTTTCTATTGTTGCATTTAACCGGTCGATTGACGATCAAATAGAGGGGACACTTGGGGCCCGCGCAGCGATTTTTGGCTGTTCTGCATGCTGATTTTTGCCTCTGATAGTGCTTCGCGCGGGTAGAATTTTGCGTTCGCGGCCTGCAAATTTTGTCATCGAATCCGGTTTGCGCGCACGAAATTTGGGCTCTTCTTGCGGTAAGCTAGCGCGGTTTCTCGTGCATCGGCGAGCGGGATGATCGACGTGCCGCCCAATCCGATGTCTCTACGCCTGCCATGGACGATGATCCGGAGGAGCCAACGCTTCGCTCCCGACGGGTCCACGACGAGGTAAAGGCCATTGCCATCGGCATATCGTCCCGGAGTCTTAGCCGCCGCACCTCGATCGCGCTTAGCGCCTTGTCCGGGTGCTTTCCCGATTTTTGCATCGTCCGCCCAACTCACCCCACCCCACATTTTCACCCACATTGTATCGGCGATTTTGTTGGACGGCAATGAATGTCGTTGGACGAACTGAAAAATTAACAACTTGATTTCAAAGCGTTATTGGACGCTATTGGCCGCAGACGAACAGCCGACTGGCTGCCGCTCTCTCCGACAGATAAATCTCACCGGTTCGCCAGCCTAAAGGGACGCTGGATGGCTACTGCCGCTGCGGTGCAGGTATCTTGGGGCAGGCAGAGGGGGCGCGAAGGCTACGGAGCGGCTTTCATCTTCGCCGCACCCTTACCTCAGATCAGCCTACAACCAATCGGCCCGCGCTTCACCAGAAGCACGGGCTTGGTCGACTCGGCGCCATCGCCGCCCCGTCTAGCGCGGGACCGCTTGTATTCCCGAGACCGAGCGCTCTGTTTCGGCGGAGAAAACCACGAAGGCAAAGATCAGCACGGCGACAGCGACAATCATTGAGCCGGTGGCGACGATCGGCTCGAGCGCCGGGTTTCCCTGCAGCATCAGGTAAAGAGCCGGCAGCATCACGACCAGGCCGAGATTGTAGACGCCGTAGTGGATCATGGCGCTCCTGCGGGCAGCCTTCGCCGGATTCAGCGCATAATAGCCGCCGAATATTGCACTGGTGACCCACCCCAGCAGATTGATGTGCGCGTGTGCCGGAAACGCGCCGTGATCGCCTGAAATTGCCATCTGCAGGCCAGCTGCAATTCCCAGAATAAGAAAGACGATGGCTGTCTTGAAAAAGAGCTCCGAAACTTTAGGCATGCTATTTCTCCCAAACCCGTTTTGCCGCCGCATCATGCTGTGGTTCCGGCGATCTTGCCAAGGGACCGTCGGGCCTGCGGAAGCATGTGTTGCCGGCCTGACAGCCCGTTGGCGACCGGTCGCCGGGCCTGGCCGGTTGCGAGTCCAGCCTGCAAAAAATATGCGCTTACGCTAATTTAATTGCAACATCACCGGCCAGGCTTCGATGTCGTTCTCGCTAGCGAACTGTCCTGCGCGATGGTGGTGCCCATACGCGCCAAAGGTCTGCCCGTCAGTGTTGCAGCAGGGCCTCGCCAAACTTCTCCCACAGCTGTTCGCAATCTGTTGCTCTGAGGCTGGGGGTTCCGAGTGGGCCATATCTGATGACGGCGGCGTGAACATCATAGCCAACGATAGGTGCATTGGCGACAAAGTGGATAGCCTCGCCCAATCGGCGAGAGCCAATTGGCGCATCGGTTTTGTTGGTGATGTCGAAGACACCACAAATATCCACTTCCTGGTTCCTGGCTGCCAACGCAGCTTCCATTACCTGTTCGTGCATCATCGAAGTCTCTCCTATCGGTCTAAGTCTAAGAACCGCGGCTTGTGTTGGCCCGGCAACTGACAACCGGCAAATCGAAGTGCCTTTTGCAGCATCTCGATTGGCTCTTGCTGCGAGCCACTCCGCCCGCTCCCGCGGCAAGCCGATAAGGCAACTGCCAGCGAAGTCCGCAGGCACGTCCACCGTCGCATCAAACACGGCCCACGTGCCAGTCGGCTCCTGAATGGGCAAAAAACGTCATAGAAGCGCCTGCTAATATACGTATGCCGACTGTGGGGACGGAGCTTTGTTCCTACATCGATTAAACGAATGAGAAATGGAGTCGAAATGTCAGGCGACGCTGGTCGAAAACAAATCGTCGGCGACATCGCCAGGAATGCGCTTGAGCTGCGATCCGGCCGCATTCGGGGCTCGCCGACAGGGCGAGCACACGACGCAGCAGGCAAGCGCGGCCAAATGCTCATCCAGAATCGCGATTTCGTTGCGGATAGATCGTCTCGCCGCGCTTCAGCATCTCCACGAAAGCCGCGATCTTCTTCTTGCGTCCGGCTTCGGTTTTCATGTTGTGGATGCGGAAGGCGAGCGCGAAGCGGTTTTGCTGGCTGAGTTTTGCCAGCATCTCTTTCGCCATGGGCTCGGCGTCTATTGCCGCCTGGAGGTCGTCGGGGATCTTCATCTCCTTGCCGCTCTTGTAGGCGCGCGCCCAGCGGCCGTCGGCCTTGGCTGCCTCGACCTGCCTCAGCCCATGCTCGGTCATCCGGCCCTCCTCGATCAGCCGAGCGACATTGTCGACATTGATCTGGCTCCAGATGCTCTTCTTGCCGCGCGGGGTGTAGCGCTGCAGGTAGCTTTTGCCGTCCAAGGCCTTGCGCACCGCATCGATCCAGCCCCAGCACAACGCCACGTCGATGGCTTGCTTCGGAGTGATCGACGGCAGTCCCGAATCGAGCCTATGGATCTTGATCCAGACTTCGTCCTCGCTGTCGTGATGCTCGCCAAGCCAGGCATGGAAGCTTTCGGCATCCCTGAACTCGCGCACCTTGGCGGGGTCGACCTTGACGGGCGCCATCAGCCGGTCCGCCCATGACGCGAGCGCGTAACGACGCCAAACCGCTTGCCGGCCGCGCGCGCGCTCATATCAGCTCCGAGTCCGCAATCCGCAGGCCTGGTGATTCTCGCCGGCACGCATTCAGCCCGCACGATTGGGCGTTCCGAGGACATGGGATTTCGGCGGCAGCATGACGTTGTCGAATGTCTGCGTGAACATCGCCGCCGCAAAGAAAGCGACGGCGCGCAGGGTTTCGGTGCCGGTGTTGACGAGGTCGTGCCGGACCGGCGTCGGAAGTACCAGGACGCTGCCGGGCCCGACCGGGTGGGTGCTGCCGCCCTCGATGTGCAGCTCGCCGGTGCCGGCGATGATGTATTGCGTCTCTTCGGTGGCGTCGCTGTGCCAGCCGAGCCGCTTGCCGGGCTCGATCTCGTAGACAATGACCGAGGACTGGGTGGTGCCGTGCCCGCCGCAAACCGCGAAAGCGCCGGCCCATTTGACCGACGGATCGTCCTCTGCCCAAACCAGCGAACGTTCGAGCCTGTCGGATGCGACGACTGCTGTCACGGCTTCGTTCCTCTCAGCGAATTGCGAACACGAATCTAGATGATTTTTCTGGTCTGCGTCAGCAAAACTGGCTGCTGACCGTTCCCTCGCCTATTGCGCGTGACGATTTGTCGGGCCGCGATCCGACCTATTCTACTCTCGGGCCGGATCACTGAGCCGATTCCCCAATGCAACCAAGCCTTTACCTTTTAGCCAGTTTTGAGTTGCCCCTGCGTTGCGTTCGTGGTCAGGTACAACCAGGGCGCTCAATGCGGCATTCGGCAACGGTCGCCTCACCGACCGTCAAGGCAACACACCGTCGAGCCAATGGGCATTTTCGACAGTATCAAAGGTGCGATTTTCGGAAGCGCGGTTGCGGCCGAAGCGCCGTCGGCGCAACCGTCTGCCGCGCCGGCTCCGAGCACGGCCACGCAGCCGACGGCGCCTACCCGATCCGCCCCGGCTGCAACCCCGGCTCCGGCCGCGCCGGCCGCGCCGTCCTCCGCCCCAGACATCGCTGCCATTCTCGACAAGGCGGTGGCCGCGAAGGGGCAGAAACTCAACTGGAAGAATTCGATCGTCGACCTGATGAAGGCTCTGAATATCGACAGCAGCCTCGGCGCCCGCAAGGAGCTTGCCCACGAGCTGAACTACACCGGCGATATGAACGACACTGTAACGATGAATCTGTGGCTGCACGACGCACTGATGAAAAAGCTGGCCGAGAATGGCGGCAAGCTTCCGAGCGATCTGGCCGCCTAGAGTCATAAGACAAGCAATTCCGGGAAAAATGTGAACGGTTTCCGCCCGGCATTGCGTCAAGCAAAAAAGACAGACCGGTTCGGCGCTTCCGTGAAACGACGAACCGATCTAGTCCTGTCCGCACCGCGGTCTTGCTGCGCTGACTTCAGCCGCAACCGAGCAAACCAGACTGCCAAGCCATCAAACTGCAAAGTAAATAAATTGGGACCCATCCCGGCCGCCGGGATTGGGTCTGTGGCGAAGTCGCATGGCACAAAAGCGCTGCCGCCTCGCCCGGCTTGTCTCACTCAAAACCGATGATTTTCGGTCGCCGTCCGCACGCTGGTAGGACCACCATTTTGCTGGCGAAACGCGACGTTCGGCGTATCATTCTCCCGGGCGAGGGTTCATGGTGGGAGGAAGCCAATGAACGTGGTGCAGAGGGTGACTGTCGCCGACTTGACGGCCCAAGAGCTTGTTTCATCTGCGCTTTCAAGATTCGGCGCCGGCGACACCATATCGACGAGGGCGATGCTGGACATCCTTCGCCGGACGGCCCCAGCCTGCGGCGACAGTGACGACGATCTGGTCGAGCTTATCGTCATGACGGCCGTTGGTAGGACCATGGGGGTCGTGTTCGACCATCGCTCCCGTTAGCAATCCGGAACGAATACCAGGCTGCACCGTTCAGTCCGCAAAACTTATCTCGCTTGAGTTGTGGAATGGTGCCATGCGTGATGAACAATTCGACGTTCCCGTGACAATCGAAACTGGGCGGAACGGACGCATCCTGACGGTGACGCGGGCGGTCGAGGCCGCATCACTGCTGGTCGAAAAGTGGCCGAACGAAAAGCGCGGGCCGAAATACCGCTCGGCCTTGCAAGCAATGATGGACGCCCTGGAGCAGCGGCGGGCGGTTGGCAGCGCTCGACGGGCATTCACCGCGGCCGCCAAAGAGGCCAGCCTTTTTGTGCGCGAAGGCCGGCCTGACACCAAGCCCTTGTTTTGAGCAAAATCGCCGCGCATACCGGGTCATGCCCGAGGGCAGGCAATTGGGCGACACGCTCGAAGGAACTCGCTGAAATCTTGCCCGTTATGCTCTCGTCGAGATGAGGAGAGCTGGCATGGCCGACGACAAAACCAAGACCGATAGTCGCGACCGCTCACGAGTGGCGGGCGGCGGCGAAGATTATGAGGTACATCATTTCGCCGAGGAAGCGGGCATTACCCCGGATCAGGCCCGTACGCTGATCAAGCGCCACGGCACCGACCGCAAGGTGCTGAACGAAATCGCCGAGAGCATAAGAGCGTTGTAATGGCTGACAAGAAAACCGCAATGGCCGACCGCAAGACGCGCGATCCGGACGAAAAGGAGGCTCTGCACCTGGCCGAAACCACCGACGTTTCGCCGAAGCAGGCGAAGGATCTGATGCGCAAGCACGGCAAGGACAACCCGAAGGTCGAGAAGGAAGCCAAGAACTTCAAGGCCGAGGGCTAAGCCGCCGAGCCGATTGGACGCGCGGCATAGGGGCCGCAATCCTGCGGCTTATCGGTTTTCTAACAAATTCGGCCTATGCCTTCCGCTATCGCGGCTCAGGGATGCCATATGCGCGGGATGTCTGGTGAGGCGAGGCCGTCGATAGATGACATGCAGCATGTGAGGCTGGTGTTTTGCCTGTTGGCCGCGGTTGTGATGGCGGCGGCGCTCCTCGCCTTTGCCACCTCCCTCCTGCAGGATCCCGATAGCTGGTGGCACATTAAGGTCGGCATTGATATGCTGGCAAGCCGCACATTCCCGACCATCGACATTTACTCCTACACTTTTGCCGGCCAGCCATGGATCGCCAAGGAATGGCTTAGCCAGGTTCTCCTTGCAATTGCCTATGAAGCCGGCGGTTGGAACGGCGTGGTGCTGCTGGCGACTGCGGTAATCGCGCTGACGGCCTTCTTGACGTCGTGGTATCTCAGCGCGTGGTTGAAGCCGACGCTGGCGATAGGACTGACGCTGGTGCTCGCGCTCGTGATCGGGCCAATCTATGTCGCCCGGCCGCACATCTTTACCTTGCCCATCATCGTCGTCTGGACCGCCGGTCTTTTCCAGGCCGCACGCAACGAGAAAGCACCGCCCTTATGGCTGCTGGCGCTGCTTTGCCTGTGGGCCAATCTCCATGCCACCTTCACCTTCGGTTTCGTCATCGCCGCCTTCGCCGGCCTCGATCTCGTCATGCGCACACGCTTGTCGAACCCCCGGCTGCTGGCCAAGTGGATCGTTTTCGGGCTGCTTTGCCCGCTGGTCAGCCTGCTCAATCCCTATGGCGTCAAGGCCATACTCGCCACATTCACCGTGGCCTATGGCAATGAGGCGGTGCCTTACATTGCGGAGTGGCAACCCTTCGACGCCTCGCGGCACACCCTCCAGGAGCTGGCCCTGCTGGTGGCGTTTTTCGGGCTGCTCGTGTCGAGATTGCGCATTGGCTGGGCCAAGGCGCTGTTCCTTGTCTTCACGTTGCACGTCTATCTCACCCACATACGGTTCATGTACCTGTTCTTTCTTCTCGTGCCGGTGGTCCTTACCGTCGAGGTCGCGCAACAATATCCAGTGCTTTCAGCCGAGAAATGGGCGGCGGAAAAGCGCGACGGACTTGAACAATTTTTCGCACGGAAATTTTCCAGGATTTGCGCTGGACTTGCCGTTTTGCTGGTTTTGGCGGCTGCCGCCTTCACGACCTATCCGGTCGCGCCGAGCCAGAAGACCTCGGCGAGGGACGCACTGGCCTTCGCCCAAACCCATAATCTGTCGGGCAATCTGCTGAACTCCTACGATTTCGGCGGTACGCTGATTTTTCATGGCATCAGGACGTTTATTGACGGCCGCGCGGATCAGCTCTTCCTGAATGGCTTTACGGAAACGGATGAGCAGACTGGGCACAGCCGGGGCAAGCCGATCCTGAAAGCCCAACTCGACAAATATACGATAGGCTGGGCATTGTTGACCGCCGACGACAGCCGCATTCCGTTCTTCGACCAACTGGGCTGGAAGCGGGCCTATGCGGACGATTACGCGGTGATCTACACCCGCGCGGACTGAGCCCCGGCAGCTTCGCGCGCCGGTGCGCACCTCCCCCCTGAAGCTGTGGCCAGCGCCGAGGCGGCGAAATCCTTATGGGATTTTGATTTCTTTGCTCCGCGTCCCGTCTCGAACCTTTATGGCACTTTGATCCATATTCACAGGAGCGGTGTATCCAGCCGCCGATATGATGCGGCGACGGGTTTTGATAGTTTGTTAAAGTAAACAAACAAATACAACATAAGGAAAACGCGCGGTGGACATAGTTGTTGTCGCGACTGGAATCGCGTTTTTTGCTCTATGCTTCGGCTACATCAAAGCTTGCGACAAGCTGTAAGTTTAGGGGATCGTAACATGCTTTTCGACTATATCCTCGGCGGCGCCGTGACCTTGTTTCTTCTCGCCTACCTGACATACACCCTCGTTCGCCCGGAACGCTTCTGATCTCCGCTGGCAAGGAGCCAACCCCATGACAATCAACGGATGGCTGCAGATCCTCGTCTATTGCGGGATCGTCGTTCTGCTGGCCAAGCCGCTCGGCGGCTACATGCATCGCGTTTTCAGCGGCGAGCGCACATTCCTGTCGTCAATTCTGGCCCCGCTCGAGCGCGGGCTCTACCGCATATCAGGGACCAGCGAGCGCGAGGAGCAGCATTGGACCTCCTATGCGGCGGCCCTGCTGTTCTTTAACCTGGCCGGCTTCCTGGTGCTCTATTCGCTGCAACGGCTGCAAGGCGGCCTGCCCTACAATCCGGCCGGCATGACCGCCGTCGAACCTGGGCTGGCCTTCAACACCGCCGCCAGCTTCATGACCAACACCAACTGGCAGAACTACGGCGGCGAAAGCACGATGTCCTATCTCGTGCAGATGACCGGCTTGACCGTGCAGAATTTTCTGTCGGCGGCGACTGGCGTCGCCATTGCGGTCGCATTGATCCGCGGCTTTGCTAGAGCCTCAGGCAAATCGATCGGCAATTTCTGGGTCGATATGACCCGCGGCACGCTCTACCTGCTTTTGCCCTTTTGCATCGTGTTGACTCTGGTCTATGTCTATCTCGGCATGCCGCAGACGCTCGCTGCCTACGTCAACGCGACGACGCTCGAAGGCGCGCAACAGACTATCGCGGTCGGGCCGGTCGCTTCCCAGGTTGCCATCAAGATGCTCGGCACCAATGGCGGCGGTTTCTTCAACGCCAATGCAGCGCATCCCTTCGAAAATCCCGATGCAATCTCCAACCTGATCCAGATGGTGACGATCTTCGCCCTCGGCGCGGCGTTGACCAATGTCTTCGGCCGCATGGTAGGCAACCAGCGCCAGGGCTGGGCAATTCTGTCGGCTATGGGCGTGCTGTTCATCGCCGGCGTTGCCGTCTGCTACTGGGCGGAAGCCGCCGGCAATCCGCTCGTCCATGCGCTGGGCGTCGACGGCGGCAACATGGAGGGCAAGGAGAGCCGCTTCGGCATCGCCCTGTCGGCACTGTTTGCCGTCATCACCACGGCCGCATCCTGCGGCGCGGTCAACGCCATGCATGACAGCTTCACCGCACTCGGCGGCATGATCCCCATCATCAACATGCAACTCGGCGAGGTCATTGTCGGCGGCGTCGGCGCCGGCTTCTACGGTATCCTGATGTTCATCGTCATTGCCGTTTTCGTCGCCGGGCTGATGGTCGGACGCACGCCCGAATATCTCGGCAAGAAGATCGAGGCCAAGGAGGTCAAGATGGCTATGCTGGCCGTGCTCTGCCTGCCGCTTGCAATGCTGATCTTCACCGCTATCGCGGTGGTGCTGCCGACCGGCGTTGCTTCCATCGCCAATGCCGGCCCGCACGGCTTCTCCGAGGTTCTCTATGCCTACACCTCGGCCGCGGCGAACAATGGCTCCGCCTTTGGCGGCCTCAGCGGCAACACGCCCTGGTACAACGTAACGCTCGGCATCGGCATGCTGATGGGCCGGTTCCTGGTCATTATTCCGGCGTTGGCGATTGCTGGCTCGCTGGTTGCGAAGAAGACCGTCCCTGCCTCCGCCGGCACCTTCCCGACCGACGGTCCGCTGTTCGTCGGGCTGCTGGCCGGTGTCATCCTGATCGTCGGCGGCCTGACCTTCTTCCCGGCCCTGGCGGTCGGACCGATCGTCGAGCACCTGGCGATGATCAACGGTCAGACATTCTGAAACGGCGATGCCCTGGTTCAAGATCATACCTCGAAAGGTCCGGCATCGCCCCGAGCCGGAGGGGGAGAAAACGCCCCCTCCTTTCCCGACGCTGTCCACATTCCTCGCTATTGCGGCAGCCTTGATCATGATCTGGCTGCTGGCTTACGGGCCGCCGCACCTTCGTTCGGCACACGATCGACCGGTCAACAACATCGACACTGGAGCTACCAAATGAGCCCGTCGAAATCCGTGAGCATCATGGATACCCGCATTCTGTGGCCCGCTATCGGCGGTTCCTTCAGAAAACTGAACCCGCGCACCTTGATGCGAAACCCGGTGATGTTTGTCGTCGCCGTCGTCTCGGCGCTCACCACCGTGCTGTTCGTCAAGGATCTCGTTACCAGCGGCGGCGATCTTGGCTTCACGCTGCAGATCATCATCTGGCTGTGGTTCACCGTGCTCTTCGCCAATTTCGCCGAAGCGGTGGCCGAAGGCCGCGGCAAGGCGCAAGCTGACTCGCTGCGTCGGGCGCGAACCGAGACACAGGCCAAGCTGTTGAACGGTGGCGACCGCAGCAAGTTCAAACTGGTGCCCGGCACCAGCCTGAAGGTCGGCGACATCGTGCTTGTCGAAGCCGGCGACATCATCCCCTCGGACGGCGAGGTGGTCGAAGGCGTGGCGTCGGTCAACGAGGCGGCCATCACCGGCGAATCCGCACCGGTCATCCGCGAATCCGGAGGCGATCGTTCGGCGGTGACCGGCGGCACGCAGGTCTTGTCCGACTGGATCCGCGTGCGCATCACTGCGGCTGCCGGTCATACGTTCCTCGACCGCATGATCTCGCTGGTCGAGGGCGCCGAGCGCCAGAAGACACCCAACGAGATCGCGCTCAACATCCTGCTCGTCGGCATGACGCTGATCTTCGTACTGGCGACGGCGACGATCCCGAGCTTCGCCTCGTATTCGGGCGGCTATATCTCGGTGACCGTGCTGGTCGCCCTGTTCGTTACCCTGATCCCGACCACAATTGGCGCCCTGCTGTCGGCTATCGGCATTGCCGGCATGGACCGCCTGGTGCGCTTCAACGTGCTCGCCATGTCGGGCCGCGCCGTCGAGGCGGCCGGCGATGTCGACACGCTGCTGCTCGACAAGACCGGAACCATCACGCTGGGCAACCGTCAGGCGACGGCATTTCGACCGGTCAAGGGCGTCACCGAACAGGAACTGGCCGACGCGGCTCAGCTTGCCTCGCTTGCCGACGAAACGCCGGAAGGCCGCTCGATCGTCGTCCTGGCGAAGGAAAAATATGCCATCCGCGCCCGCGACATGGCAAGCCTGCACGCGACTTTCGTGCCCTTCACCGCGCAAACCCGCATGAGCGGTGTCGATCTGGAAGGCTCCTCGGTCCGCAAGGGCGCAGTCGATGCGGTACTTGCCCACGTCAACCTCTCGACCGTTGCCACAGGCAGTACGCGCCCCAGCAGCGACACCGTCCGCGACCTTCAGGCGATCGCCGACGAGATCGCCAAATCGGGTGGCACTCCACTCGCGGTCGAGCGCGACGGGCGCCTGCTCGGCGTCGTCCATCTGAAGGACATCGTCAAGGGTGGCATCGCAGAACGCTTTGCCGAATTGCGCCGCATGGGCATCCGCACGGTGATGATCACCGGCGATAATCCGATGACCGCGGCGGCGATCGCGGCGGAAGCCGGCGTCGACGACTTCCTTGCCCAGGCGACGCCCGAGGACAAGTTGAAGCTGATCCGCGACGAGCAGGCCAAAGGCAAACTGGTCGCGATGTGCGGCGATGGCACCAACGATGCGCCGGCCCTTGCGCAGGCCGATGTCGGCGTTGCCATGAACACCGGCACGGTCGCGGCGCGCGAGGCCGGCAACATGGTCGATCTCGACAGCGATCCGACCAAGCTGATCGAGATCGTCGAAATCGGCAAGGCGCTGCTGATGACGCGTGGCTCGCTGACCACCTTCTCCATCGCCAACGACGTGGCCAAGTATTTTGCCATCATCCCGGCAATATTCGCCGTCTTCTACATCGCCCCGGGCCAGACCGCCGGGCCGCTGCAAGCGCTCAATGTCATGCATCTGGCGACGCCGCAGAGCGCTATCCTCTCGGCCATCATCTTCAACGCGCTGATCATCATTGCGCTGATCCCGCTGTCGCTGAGGGGCGTCAAATACCGCGCGGTCGGCGCCGGTGCGCTGCTCAGCCGCAATCTCATTGTCTATGGCCTTGGCGGCGTCGTAGTGCCCTTCGTCGGCATCAAGATGATCGACATGGCCATCACCGCTCTCGGTCTCGCCTAAGGAACCACGTCGATGCTCAATCAAATCAGGCCCGCGATCGTCATGATCGTCTTCTTCACCATTCTGACGGGTTTGGTCTATCCGATCGGCATGACCGGCATTGCCCAGGCGCTGTTTTCGCGCCAGGCCAATGGCAGCCTGATCGAGAAGGACGGCAAGCTCGTCGGTTCCGAGCTGATCGGCCAGGCTTTCGAAAGCGACCGCTACTTCCATGGCCGCCCGTCGGCTGCCGGCGACGGCTACAATGCCGCCGCCTCGGGCGGCTCGAATCTCGGCCCGACCAACCCGAAGCTCATCGACAGGATCAAGAGCGACGCCGAAAAGCTGAGAGCCGAAAACCCGAGCCAGCCGGTACCGATGAATCTGGTCACCACGTCCGGCAGCGGCCTCGATCCGCATATCAGCCCCGATGCGGCCTATTTTCAGGTTGCCAGGGTGGCCAAGGCCAGGGGCGTCGATGAATCCAGGATCAAATCGCTTGTCGACAGCCATGTCGAAGATCGCGAATTGGGATTCATCGGCGAGCCGGTAGTCAATGTGCTGGCCCTCAACCTTGCGCTGGACGATGCCATGAAACAGTGAAGGACCGGCGCCGGGATCGACACCGAAGCCGGCGCCGTTCATGATTGACCCGTATGCCAGACGACAGACGCACCGCCGAAACCAGGCCCTCTCCCGACGCGCTGCTCGAGCATGCCGAGCGGGAGGAGCGCGGCCGCCTGAGGATATTTCTCGGCGCCGCCCCCGGTGTCGGCAAGACCTACGAGATGCTGATGTCGGGCCGCGCCAGGCTGGCCGACGGGGTCGACGTGGTGATCGGCATCGTCGAGACGCACGGCCGCAAGGAAACCCAGACGCTGGTCGAAGGCTACGAGGTCATTCCTCGCCTTGAGATCGATTACAAGGGGCGGATCCTTGAGGAGATGAATCTCGACGCCATCCTCGCCCGGCACCCGGCGCTAGTTCTGGTCGACGAACTCGCCCACACCAACGTCGCCGGCAGCCGTCACCCCAAGCGCTATCTCGACGTCCAGGAAATCCTGACGCACGGCATCGATGTCTACACGACGCTGAATATCCAGCACGTCGAGAGCCTGAACGATGTCGTGGCGCAGATCACCCGCGTCAGGGTGCGGGAAACTGTCCCCGACTCCATAATCGACCAGGCCGACGACATCGAGATCATCGACCTCACCCCCGACGATCTGATCAAACGGCTTGAGGAAGGCAAGGTCTACATCCCCAGCACCGCCCAGCGCGCCATCGAGAACTATTTCTCGCCGGGCAATCTGACGGCGCTCCGGGAATTGGCGCTCCGCCGCACTGCCCAGCGGGTCGACGAGCAGTTGCTGACCCACATGCAGGCCCACGCGATACCCGGGCCTTGGGCGGCGGGGGAAAGGGTTCTCGTCTGCGTCGATGCGCGTCCGGGCGGGGCGGCCCGTGTACGTTATGCGCGGAGGTTGGCCGACCGGCTCCGCGCCCCTTGGACGGCGCTTCATGTCGATACCCCTCGTTCAGCTGCCATGCCCGAGGAGGACAAGGATCGGCTGGCGACGCAGCTGCGCCTTGCCGAGCAGCTCGGTGCCGAGGTGACGACCATTCCGGGTCAGAACGTCGCGCAAGACATCGTTCGGCATGCGACGGCGAACAACTTCACCCATATCGTGATCGGCAGGCCGACCCGATCGCGCTGGCGGGAATTGATCGAAGGCTCGCTCACTTACGATCTCATCCGCAATGCCGGCGACATCAGCGTCCATGTCATTTCGGGAAGCGAACGCAACGCCGAGGCGACGTCGAGGACCGTCAAGGCGGCGGACGAGCAGTGGCAGTTCGAGATCTGGCCCTATCTCATGGCCACGGCCTATGTTGTTGGCTCGCTCGCCTTCGCCGTCCTTCTCGACCAGTTTCTCGACGTCCGCAATCTGGCGATCATCTTTCTCATTGGGGTCCTGACGTCGGCGGTGACCGGCGGTCTCTGGCCGGCTTTGTATGCCTGCCTCATCAGCGCCATTGCCTTCAACTATTTCTTCCTGGAACCACGCTACACGCTGACGATCGAGGATCCGGAGAGCATCGTTGCGCTGGCTGTCTTCCTGGTTGTTGCGGTCATTGCCAGCAATCTAACAGCGCGCGTGCAGCGTCAGGCGGTCGCTGCGCGCTCGCGGGCACGCGCCACGGAAGATATTTATCTCTTCTCAAAGAAGCTCGCCGGCGCTGGGACGCTTGATGACGTTCTCTGGGCGACTGCCTTCCAGATCGCCTCGATGCTGAAGCTGCGCGTGGTGCTGCTTCTGCCGGAGAACGGCACAATTGCGGTCAAAGCCGGCTACCCACCCGACGACACGCTGGCCGAGGCCGACATCGCAGCAGCCCGCTGGGCCTGGGAGCATAACCGCGCCGCCGGGCGCGGCGCCGACACGCTGCCCGGAGCAAAGCGCCTCTATCTGCCCTTGCGGACCGGACGCACGGCGGTAGGCGTTGTCGGCCTCGACAACGACAAGCAAGGTCCGCTGCTGACACCCGAGCAGCAGCGTCTGCTCGATGCGCTCGCCGACCAGGCGGCGGTCGCCATCGAGCGCATCCAGCTCGTCGCCGATGTTGACCGGGCCAAGCTTGCGGCCGAGGCAGACCGTCTGCGCTCAGCCTTGCTCACCTCCATTTCCCACGATTTGAAAACGCCGCTTGCCGCCATCATGGGCGCGGCCGGAACACTCAGGGACTTCGAGGCCGCGCTTCCCGAGCAGGACCGGGCGGAACTGCTGTCGACCGTGCTCGATGAAGCGGAGAGGCTTAACCGCTTCATCGCCAATCTGCTCGATATGACCAAGATCGAATCCGGCACGATGGAGCCGAACTATGCGTTTCACTATCTCGGCGACATTGTCGGTTCAGCTCTGTATCGGGCCCGCAAAATCGTCGGCGAGCATAAGACCGAGATCGACATTCCATCGGATCTGCCGATGTTGCGGGTCGACCCCGTTCTGTTCGAACAGGTGCTGTTCAACCTCCTCGACAATGCTGCAAAATACGCGCCGCCAGGTTCGACGATCCGCCTGCAAGCCTGGGCCGACAACGGCTTCGTCATCCTGCAGATCATGGATGAGGGACCAGGCATTCCGCCAGCGGATCTAGAGCGCGTTTTCGACACTTTCTACCGTGTGCGCAAGGGTGACCAGGTGCGTGCCGGCACGGGGCTCGGCCTGTCGATTTGCCGCGGCTTCATCGAAGCGATGGGCGGGACGCTCTTGGCGGCAAACAGGTCCGACCGCTCGGGGGCGGTTTTCACCATCAGGATGCAACTGGTGCCGGCGGAACTGCCCAATCTCGGCGAACCCGAGACGGGCCATCAAAATATGGACGATCTGGCATGACGAGCCTGGACGTCAGGATATTGGTGGTGGACGACGAACCGCCGATCCGGAAACTGCTTCGCGTCGGGCTTGGCAGCCAAGGCTATGCGATCAGCGAGGCGCCGAACGCCAGGGCGGCGATTGAACTCATCGCGACGGAAAAGCCGGACCTTGTGCTGCTCGATCTCGGCCTGCCCGGCATGAGCGGGCATGAGTTGCTCCGCAAATGGCGGGATGATGGCCTGGACATTCCCGTGGTTATTCTTTCCAGCCGAACCGACGAGGCCGGCATCGTCTCGGCCCTCGAACTCGGCGCCGACGATTATGTCACCAAGCCATTCGGTATGAACGAGCTTGTCGCACGCATCCGCGTCGCGCTTCGCCACAAGTTCCAGCAGCAGGGTGAGAGACCGGTGTTCCAGACCGGCGACCTCTCCGTCGATCTGGTGAAGCGCATCGTCAAGGTCGAGGACAAGGAGATAAAGCTCTCGCCGAAGGAATACGACATTCTTCGCACCTTGGTGCAGCACGCCGGCAAGGTTCTCACCCACCAGTTCCTGCTGAAGCAGGTCTGGGGCGATTCCACCGACGTTCAATATCTCAGAGTCTATGTCCGGCAACTCAGGCTAAAGATTGAGAAGACGCCCGACCAGCCCCGCTATATCACGACCGAGACCGGCGTCGGATACCGGCTGCGCGAAGTCGATTGACGGGACGAGCATCCGAAGCGGAAATGCCCCTTCCAATCCGCTTCAAATCAGCGGCGGCCATGGTGTCGCCGGACAAAAGCCCTATATTAAGGGAAGATCGGTTTGTGCGGGAATGAATGGATGTCACGGCTTCGTCTATTGACGTTTTTAGGGTCGGCAATGCTGACTGCGGCGATGCTGTCGGGCGTAAATCCTGCTGCATCGGCACAGGTCGTCAGTCCCGCCGACCGCAACGTGTTGATCCAGCAGGACCAGTTGCAGATGTTGGAGAACAGGCTGCGTCGGCAGCAATACCAGCAGCAGCAACAGCAGTACCGTGCCCAGGATCGCCAAATCCCAATACCGCAACGGCAGGAGGTGCCGCAGATGAGGCCAACTTGCCAGTTGCTGCCGTCGGGGAGCGGCTTTGTCAGCTCTTGCCGCTGACGACCGGTCCCTTTCATTTATTTAGCCGACTTATATACTGGGGAAACCGCTCCGCCTGCGCCCCATTGAAAGCGGGCGAGTTTGCAACGCTGCCCTTGCCGTCTGGGCACCGATTCGACTGGATTATCGAATGGCAGCCAGCAAGAAGAAGGTTGTACGCAAGGCAAGGAAGGGCGACGGGGTTCGCCAGGTCGCGGCGATCCCCTTTCGGCTGAATGGGCATGGCGGAGTCGAGGTGATGCTCGTCACATCGCGAACGACGAGGCGCTTCATCGTGCCGAAGGGCTGGCCGATGAAGGGCAAGAGCGGCCGCAAGGCGGCCACTATCGAAGCACAGGAAGAAGCCGGCGTTCTCGGCAAGACACTGAAACAACCGGCCGGCACCTATTCCTACTGGAAGCGGCTGGCAAACCGCTTCGTCCGTGTCGACGTCGTCGTCTATTTGCTGGAAGTAACCGAGGAACTTGCCGACTGGCAGGAAGCCAGGAGGCGGCAGCGGGCATGGCTGGCACCAGCCGACGCGGCGTTGCTCATCGACGAGCCGGATCTTTCGGCGCTGGTGAGGAACATCAGGATTGCCGAGCTGGAGCATAATCCCAAAAAGCAGAGTCCGGCGTTCGGAAAAGATCCCGCTCAATAGAAGATGGAGGCCTGTCCCGACTGTGTCGGGATGGAATTGATTCCAGCGCCCGCCGCCGCCGTCTCTTGAACCGATGCCTCACTGACTGCCATCGTCTTCCTCGGGCAGAGGCCGCGCCGGCGTGCCGGCATAGGCCCACAGCCATTCGCGCGGCAGCGGCCCCTTGTTGCGGTCGCTTTCCTGCGACTGTTCCCACGCATGTGCGAGGATACCGACCGAGCGCGACAGCACGAAAAGGCCGCGCGTCAGCGGCGGCGGAAAGCCGAGCTCGCCGTAGATGACGGCCGTGGCGCCGTCGATATTGAGGGGGATTTTTTTGCCCTTGCGCCGCGCCACCTCGGCCTCGATCGCCTCGGCGATGTCGGCGAAGCGCCCGCTGACGATGCCGCGCGCGGCAAAGTCGTGGGTTAGCTCGATGAGGCGGGGCGCCCGCGGGTCGACCGGATGGAAACGATGGCCGAGCCCGGGCACATAGCCGTTTTCCCCGGCAAGGAAACGATCGAGCCGCGCCGACACGGCGTCCGCAAGCGGCATGCCGGCGTCCAGTTCGGCAGCGATGTCTCCGTAGAAGGAAAGCGCCTGTTCGCCGGCGCCGCCATGCACATCGCCAAGCACGTTGACGGCTGATGCCATGGCGCTGTTGATGCCGACGCCGCAGGTGATCGCCATACGGGCGATGGCGATCGACGGCGCCTGCGGCCCGTGGTCGACGGCAGCACCCAGCGCGATGCCAAGCAGCGCCGCCTGCTCCTCGCTTGGCAGTTCGCCGCGCAGCATCAGCCAGATCATTGCCGGAAAGCTGACGCGGCCGATCAGATCCTGGATTTCATAGCCGCGCAGCCGGATGACGCCGGGGCGCATCTCGATGATGCCGGTCTGCCACCATTCCTCGCCGCGTGTGCGACCAGTCTTGTTTTGCGTTCCGCTCATGCCTTCGCTCTTTTCCTGGCACGCGGCGGCAGGCCGGCAAAAACCTCGTCCATATGCTCGCCGAGCCCCGGCGGCGGCCTGCTCGGCAAAGGTGCCTCGCCATCGACCATGAAGCCGCCGCGCACCACGGTCAGCGGTCTGGCCATCCCGGACACAGCCTGGAAGCGTGCCGTCATGCCGCGCTCGACCACCTGTTGCTCCTGCAGGACCTGCGGGATCGTCAGCACCCGGCCGGCCGGCACGCCGGCGCGATTGAACGTCTCCTCCCAGGCGGCGGCAGAGCCGCTCGCCAGGGCGTCCTCGATCAGCGCTTTCAATGCGATCCGGTTCTGCTTGCGCGTTTCGCGCTCGGCAAAGCGGACATCCGAGGCCAGCTCCGGCCGGCCGATCAATCGGCAGAGCGCGACGAACTGCTCCTGCTTGTTAGCGGCGATGTTGAGCAAGCCGTCGCCGGTGCGAAACGCGCCAGACGGTGCGGCCGTCATGTTTTCATTGCCCATCGGCTGCGGCTCGACGTCCGCCGTCAGATAGTTCGACACCGGCCAGCCGAGCGCAGAAAGCGTGCATTCGAGCATCGACACGTCGAGGAACGCGCCCTCGCCAGTCGTCTTCTGCTTGACCAGTGCGGCGGTAATGGCGAAGGCTCCGACCAGCCCACCAAGCGTATCGGCGACGGGATAGCCGACACGCAGCGGCGCCGTTTCCGGTGTACCGGTGATGCTCATGATGCCGGAAAGACCCTGGATGATCTGGTCGTAGGCTGGATTGTCGCGCATCGGCCCGGTCTGGCCGAAGCCCGATATCGCACAGTAGACAAGGCTTGGCCGGACCTCCTTCAGCCTGGCATGGCCAAGCCCCAGCCGGTTCATCACGCCGGGGCGGAAATTCTCGACCAGCGCGTCGGCCGAAGCGACCAGATCGAGGAAGCGTTCGCGGTCGGCCTCCTGCTTGAGATCGAGCGCCACCGAGCGTTTGCCGGCATTCTGCGCCAGGAACGAAGCGCCCATGCCCGCCCGGTTGAGCTCCGGAGAGGCGCCGAGCTGGCGCGCCAGATCACCGCCTTGCGGCGTCTCGACCTTGATGACGTCGGCCCCGAGCAACGCCAGCTGGTAGGCGCAATAGGGGCCGGCCAGCACATTGGTCAGGTCGAGAACGCGGATGCCGGAAAGCAGGTCTGTCATGACGTCACGAACAGCTCAGGCATCGCCCGGCACGTGCTCCGGTCCACGCATGCGCCTGTGCTCGATGTAGGCCCAGATATGCGGTCCAACCAGCCCGATGAAGGCCAGCGTCAGCAGCGTCAGCGACAGCGGATGCTTGTAGAACACCGTCCAATCGCCGTTCGAGATGGTCATCGCGCGGCGGAACTGCGTTTCCGCAAGCGGCCCGAGAATCATGCCGATGATGACGGGCGCGGTCGGGAAATCGAAACGCCGCATCAGAAAGCCCGCGGCACCGAGCAGATAGAGGATGGCGAGGTCGATCGGCGATTGCGAGATGCCGTAGGTGCCGACCGTGGCGAACACCAGGATGCCGGCATAGAGCTGCGGCGCCGGGATCTTCAGCAATCGCACCCAAAGCCCGATCAGCGGCAGGTTGAGGACGACAAGGATGACATTGGCGATGAACAGGCTGGCGATCAGCCCCCACACCAGGTCGGCCTGCGTCGTCAGCAGCAGCGGCCCCGGATTGATGCCGTAGCTCTGAAACGCCGACAGCATGATCGCGGCCGTCGCCGAGGTCGGCAGGCCGAGCGTCAGCATCGGCACCAGCACGCCGGCCGCGGATGCATTGTTGGCCGCTTCCGGCCCGGCAACGCCCTCGATGGCGCCGACCGTGCCGAACTCCTCCTTGTGTCTGGAGAGTTTCTTCTCGATCGCATAGGACAGGAAGGTCGGGATTTCGGCGCCGCCGGCCGGCATGGCACCGATCGGGAAGCCGATCAGGGCACCGCGCAGCCATGGCTTCCACGAGCGCGCCCATTCGGCTGCGGTCATGTAGAGCGAGCCCTTCAACGGCACGATATCGTCCTTGCCGGCATAGCGGCGCGAGGCCATGTAAAGCGTCTCGCCAACGGCGAACAGGCCAACGGCGACGACGATGACGTCGACGCCGTCGAGCAATTCGCTCGTGCCGAAGGTGAAGCGCGGCTGCCCCGTCTGCAGGTCGACGCCTATCATACCAACAACGAAGCCGACGAACAGGCTGGTCAGGCCGCGCACCGACGACGAGCCGAGCACCGCCGAAACCGTGATGAAGGCCAGCACCATCAGCGAGAAATATTCGGCCGGGCCGAAGGCCAGCGCGAATTTGACGACGATCGGCGCCAGGAAGGCAACGCCGATCGTGCCCAGCGTGCCGGCGACGAAGGAGCCGATCGCCGAGGTCGCCAGCGCCGCACCGCCACGGCCGGAGCGGGCCATCCGGTTGCCTTCCAGCGCGGTGACGATGGTGGCGCTTTCGCCAGGCGTGTTGAGCAGGATCGATGTCGTCGAGCCGCCATACATGGCGCCGTAGTAGATGCCGGCAAACAGGATGAACGACGCCTCCGGTGCCACCTGGTAGGTGATCGGCAACAGCAGCGCGATGGTCAGTGCCGGCCCGAGGCCGGGCAGCACGCCGATCGCAGTCCCCAGCGTGGTGCCGACCAGGCACCATATGAGATTGATCGGCGAGAAGGCGACCGAAAATCCGTGCGCGAGATGGCCGAGCGTTTCCATGGCGTCAGCCCCTCAGCATGGCAACGACCGAATCGACGATCGCGTTCAGCTGGTTTTCGATGAAGCCGGCGCCGATATTGACGCCAAGCGCCCTGGCAAAGCCGAAATAGGCGGCCAGCGCCAGGATCAGCCCGAGCAGCACGTCACGCAGCGGACGCCGGCTGCCGAAACCGTGGCAGATGAGAACGAACATGACGACAGATGCAGCGGTAAAGCCGAGCGGCTGGATCAGCACGAGGTTGGCGATCAGTCCGAGGGCAGCGATGCCCATCGCCTTCCAGTCGGTCGGCGTCTCCTTTTCGTCCTCCGGCTGCCAGCCGCCCCGCAAGGCGGCAATGATGAGCAGCAGCGACAGGATCACCATCCCGGTCATGGTGATGTAGGGAAAGACGGTCGGACCGACCTTGGAATAGAGCGGCGACACCGGGATTGCCAGCGTCTGCCAGGCAACCGCACCGGCACAGGCGAGGAGCCCGACGCCGATCAGCAGTTCGGGCACTGCAAGGCGCGGCGGCGCCGGCTGGTCGCTGGTGCTCATCATCGTCCTCCCAATGTCGGTCCCTTGGGGCCGGTTCTCCTTAGACCGGTCTCACTCGGCCGATCTCGGCGTAGTTTCACCTCCGGCGCCGCGTATGTCCATGCGGCTGGCGAAAGTCGGCAAGGGTTGGCGCAGGCCGCCCCTTGCCGAGAGCATCACGCCAGGCCGAGGTCCTTGAGTATCGTCCCGATGCGGGCCGTGTCTTCGGCGACGAATTTCGTATAATCGTCACCGGTGAGCAGGATCTGCGTCCAGTTGCGGTTCTTGCATTCGGTGGCCCAGGCGTCGCTCTTGGCCATGGTCTCGATCAGCTTGATCATTGCTGCCTTGTCGGCGTCCGAGACGCCGGGCGGTGCGAAGACGCCGCGCCAGTTGAACAGCTCGACATCGATGCCGGCTTCCTTCATCGTCGGCGCATCGATTCCCTCCTGGCGTTTATCTGCGGAGATGGCCAGCAGCCGCAGCGCACCCGCCTTGACCTGTTCGGCGAACTCGCCATAGCCGGAGATGCCGGCCGCGACCTGGTTGCCGAGCAGCGCCGAGAGCGCCTCGCCACCGCCGGCAAACGGCACATAGGAGAGATTGGTGGCCGGAACACCGACGGTCTTGGCGATGAGGCCGAACAAGATGTGGTCCGAGCCGCCAGCCGAACCGCCGGCGACCGGAACCTGCGTCGGGTCGGCTTTGAGGGCGGCAACAAAGTCGGCCGCAGTCTTGAATGGCGAGGCGGCCGGCACCACAAGCGCCTCAAACTCGCCAGTAAGGCGGGCGATTGGCGTGACCTCGGTAAGGTTGTTAGCCGCCTTGTTGGCGATGATCGCGCCGACCATGACCATGCCAGCCACCATCAGCGCATTGCCCTTGCCCTTCCACTGGTTGACGAATTGCGGCAGGCCGACAGTACCGCCGGCGCCGCCGACATTGGTGATCTGCGAGCCGGAGATCAGTTTTTCGCTGCGCAGCACCTGGTCCATGGCGCGCGCCGTCTGGTCCCAGCCGCCGCCTGGCGCCGCTGGCACGAAAATCTGCAGCTGCGGCGCGTCCTGCGCGAAGGCGGGGATAAAATGCGATTGCGCGAGTCCGGCAGCACCTGCTGCCGCGGTGCTCATCAAGAATCGGCGTCTGTTCAGCATGGGATTCCTCCAAATCGCGACACCTCCTCCGGTGCCTGCCAGAAACGTGGCCTGACTTCAGACCCGCTCGATAAAATTCATGCAGAGTTTGCGTCCTCCTGTCAAAGACAGAACACTCCGCATGCGGCAATCGGCCTGCGCGATTTTCAGGCTGGCGAACCGGACGCCCGAAGACGACGTGGCAGGCAGTGCCAAACAGCATCCGTCAGGGTTGCCGCTCCAGCAGGATGGTCGGCTTGCCTTGGTAGACGGTTCGCAGCACTTCGCCATAACCACATTTTGCCGCGACGTTCAGCGATCCGGTGTTTTCCGGATCGATGATGCAGACGGTCTTCGCGGCGCCGAACGTCTCGTCGCCCCAGGCAAGCACCCGTGCGACGACTTCGCTGGCCAACCCCTGGCCATGCACGCCCGAAACCAGAGCCCAGCCGGCCTCCGGAATGCCCTCGATCGACGGCGTCATGTCGCGTTTCAGATCGTGAAAGCCGGCCTCGCCGATGAAGCGGCCGGTCGCCTTTTCCTCGATCGCCCAGAAGCCGTAGCCCAGAAGCGACCACAGGCCGGCATGCCGCAGGAAGCGCATCCAGCTTTCCTCCCGCGTGCGCGGCTTGCCGCCGATAAAGCGGGTGACGACGGGATCGGCCCACATTGCGACATAGGCGTCGAAATCGTCAAGCCGGTGCGGCCGCAGGACCGTGCGCGAGGTCTCAATCACTGGGGCGACAATTGTATGCGGACTGGCCATGATCATGTCTCGGTTGTGTTGCCGGTGCCTAATGCAGGTCTTCCAAAAGTGGGGACAGCGACACGCCCGAGACGGGAAATCCAAATCCGTTGCGAAAAACAAGAGCCAAGGCTGTGTAGATCATCTTCCAGGCTGATGTGAATCCTGCCAGGCGGTGTTAGTTTTTCTCCAGTACTGGTTCAGGCGCGTTGGGTTTCGGCGCTGCCGTCCGACAGAGGGGAACAGCATGGACACCACCGACCTTGTGCTTGCCATCTTCCATCATCTGCTGGTGTTTTCGCTGGCAGGCATCATCGGCGCCGAGTTCGTCCTGATCCGCAGCGACTTGTCCGCCGCGACGCTGAAGCGGCTTGTCGGCATCGATCGCCACTACGGCATCATCGCCATGCTGATCATCGTCGCCGGCATCGGCCGCGTCGTCTATGGTCTGAAGGGCTGGGAATTCTACGTCTACAATTGGATGTTCTGGGCAAAGATGGCCGCTTTCGCCATTGTCGGCCTGTTGTCGATTATCCCGACCATCCGTTTCCTGTCCTGGAACAGGAAGGTAGTCGCCAATCCCGGCTTCCAGGTGCCTGCGGCGGAGCTAACGTCCGTTCGCACCTATGTCCGCACCGAGGCATTGATCTTCCTATTGATCCCGGTGTTCGCGGCGGCGATGGCGCGCGGCTATGGCTACTAGCATAGGTTGGAGGAAGGGCATCGCACGGCCCAGCCTTCCCACTCATTTGCGCGGATAGACGTGCAGTTTGCCGTTTGAGCCCGATTGTCATTTGTCGGGTTGCGCTAGTTATTGCTCCATCTACATTCGGTTTTGAGAGGAACTCCGCGCAGCGGTTGGCAATCATATCCTGGGAGGAATCACGATGAGAAAATTCGTCGCCGCGCTAGCTGTCGCTGCGGCCGCCATGCTTTACCCACCGGCCGCTGGCGCGCAGACCTACCCCGAACGCACCATCACCATTGTCGTGCCGTTTTCGGCCGGCGGCCCTACTGACACCGTCACGCGTCTTGTCGCGGAAGCCATGTCGAAGGACCTCGGCCAGCAGGTCATCGTCGAGAATGTCGGCGGCGCCGGCGGCACGCTCGGCGCGGGCCGCGTCGCAAATGCCGAGCCTGACGGCTACACGCTGCTCCTCCATCACATCGGCATGGCGACAAGTGCTACGCTCTACAGAAAGCTCGCCTACGACACGCTGAACGCATTCGAATATGTCGGCCTCGTCACCGAGGTGCCGATGACCATCGTCGGCCGCAAGGACCTCGAGCCGACCGATCTGAAGGGGCTGGTCGACTACGCCAAGGCCAACAAGGACAGCATCACCGTTGCCAATGCCGGGATCGGTGCCGCCTCGCATCTGTGCGGCATGCTGTTTATGAGCGCCATCGGCACGCCGCTGGTCACCGTACCCTATAAGGGCACCGGCCCGGCCATGACCGATCTTCTCGGCGGCCAGGTCGACATCATGTGCGACCAGACGACCAATACCACCAAGCAGATCCAGGGCGGCACGATCAAGGCTTATGCCGTAACCTCGCCGCAACGGCTAGACGTGCTGCCGGACGTTCCGACGACGGTAGAGGCCGGTCTTCCCCAGGTGCAGGTCGGCATCTGGCACGGCATCTATGCACCCAAGGGCACGCCGGCCGAGATCACCGAACGCCTGTCGAAATCTCTGCAGGTGGCGCTGAAGGACCAGAACGTCGTCGCCCGATTTGCCGAACTCGGCACCAAGCCGTCGCCCGAGGCCGATGCCACGCCGGCCGCGCTCAAGGCCAAGCTGGAAAGTGAGATTGCGCGCTGGAAGCCGATCATCGAAGCGGCCGGCCAGTACGCCGACTAAAGGTTTTTAACGGGGCGCCGCCAGCGCCCCGTTTTTACACCGGCATCGGCACGCCCGTGAGGCGGGCCGGGAGGACGCCATGAAACCTTTCGCAATCGACAGAACCAACGGCATATGCGCCGCGCTGTTCATCTTTCTCGGCGCCTTTTTTGCGCTGCAGTCGCTCGGTCTCGAAATCGGCACCGCATTCCGCATGGGACCGGGCTATTTCCCCTTGGTTCTGGCGATCGTGCTCATTCTGCTCGGCGCCATCATCCTGGTCGAGGCAGTGCGCTTCGAGAGCGAGCCGATCGGTTACATTGCGTGGCGCGGCATGCTGTTCATCCTGCCTGCTCCGATCTTCTTCGGCCTGACGGTGCGCGGCCTCGGCTTCATCCCGTCGATCTTCCTGACGGCGCTGATCGCATCGTTTGCCAGCGGCCGCATGAAGCCGCTGACCGCGCTCGTGCTGTCGGCCGGCCTGACGCTGTTCGCGTTCGTCGTCTTCAGCTACGCACTCGGCCTGCCGTTTCGGCGTTTCGGCCCGTGGTTGCCCCTATCGTTGTGAGGAGATGAAATGGAACTCCTCAACAACCTCGCACTCGGCTTTTCGACCGCCACATCATTGGCAAACCTCGGATTCTGCCTGATCGGCGTCCTTCTCGGCACGCTGATTGGTGTCCTGCCCGGCATCGGCGCCACCGCGACCATCGCCATGCTGTTGCCGATCACCTTCCAGATCGGCGATCCGGTTTCCTCCCTGATCATGCTCGCCGGCATCTATTACGGCGCGCAGTATGGCGGCTCGACTACCGCTATTCTCATCAACATGCCCGGCGAATCCTCGTCGGCCGTCACCGCCATCGACGGGTACCAGATGGCCAGGAACGGCCGCGCCGGGGCGGCACTGGCGACCGCGGCGATAGGCTCGTTCTTTGCCGGCACGGTGTCGACCTTCCTCGTCGCCATCTTTGCCCCGCCGCTGACGGCCATAGCGTTGAAATTCGGTGCTGCCGAGTATTTTTCGCTGATGATTGTCGGTCTGGTCTCGTCCGTCGCGCTCGCCCACGGCTCGATCGTCAAGGCGCTGGCCATGGTCGTGCTCGGCCTGCTGCTCGGCCTTGTCGGCACAGATATCTACACCGGTACACCCCGTTTCACGCTCGGCATCCGCGAATATGCCGACGGGCTGAATTTCGTCGCAGTGGCGGTCGGTGTCTTCGGCGTCGCCGAGATACTGCGCAACCTCGAAAACGAGCATGAGCGTTCCGTGCTGATCCGAAAGATCTCCGGCCTTATGCCGACCCGCGAAGATTTTCGGCGCATGGCGGCTCCCATCGTGCGCGGGACAATCATCGGTTCCGCGCTCGGCATCCTGCCGGGAGGCGGCGCGATCCTTGCCGCCTTTGCCTCCTACACCGTCGAAAAACGTGTCTCGAAAAATCCCGGGGAATTCGGCAAGGGCGCAATCGAAGGCGTCGCCGGACCGGAATCGGCCAACAATGCCGGCGCACAAACCTCCTTTATCCCGATGCTGACGCTCGGCATTCCGGCCAACCCGGTAATGGCGCTGATGATCGGCGCGATGATCATCCAGGGCATCGTGCCCGGCCCCAATGTCGCCATCGAACAGCCTGCGCTGTTTTGGGGTATCATCACCTCGATGTGGATCGGCAATCTGATGCTGATCGTCTTGAACCTGCCGCTGATCGGGCTTTGGGTGAAACTGCTTACGATCCCGTATTACGTGCTCTTCCCGATCATCATGGCGTTCTGCTCGATCGGCGTTTACAGCGTCAACACCAACGTCTACGACCTCTATGCCGTCGCCCTTTTCGGCTTGCTTGGCTATCTCCTGACCAAGCTGCGCTGCGAACCTGCGCCGCTGCTGCTCGGCTTCGTGCTCGGCCCGCTGCTCGAGGAAAACCTGCGCCGCGCCATGATCCTCTCGCGCGGCGATCCGAGCACCTTCGTGACGCGGCCGATCAGCGCCAGCCTGCTCCTCATCGCGCTTGCCGTGCTCGTCATCGTGTTTCTCCCCGCGGTCAGGAAGAAGCGCGAGGAGGTGTTCGTCGAGGAGAGTTCCTGAACGTGGACGGCGCCACATACGAGGAACTTCACAGTCACTTGCCGGGCACTGACTCAGTAGCCGCTTCTACTGGCCCGAGCGGCGCGATCTCGACCAGCGGTGCAGGCACGCTGGTCGTCTTTTCCTTGGCCTTGCAGATATCGGCGATGACGCAGGCCGGGCAATCCGGCTTGCGCGCCTTGCAGACATAGCGGCCGTGCAGGATCAGCCAATGATGCGCGTGCCGCATATATTCATCCGGAATGATCTTCAGGAAACCTTGCTCGACCTGTTCCGGCGTCTTGCCCGGCGCCAGGCCGAGCCTGTTACCGATGCGGAAGATGTGCGTGTCGACCGCCATCGTATGCTGGCCGAATGCCACGTTGAGCACGACGTTGGCGGTCTTGCGGCCGACACCCGGCAGCTCGACCAGCTGATCGCGATCTTCAGGCACCTCGCCGCCATGGTCGCGGATCAGCGCCTCCGACAGCGCGATGACGTTCTTGGCCTTGTTGCGCCATAGCCCGATGGTGCGGATATGGTCGCCGAGCCTGACCTCGCCCAGCGCCAGCATCTTTTGCGGCGTGTCGGCAATTTTGAACAGCGCCCGCGTCGCCTTGTTGACGCCGGCGTCCGTCGCCTGAGCCGAAAGCACCACCGCCACCAACAGCGTGAAGGCGTTGATATGTTCGAGCTCGCCCCTCGGTTCCGGCCGCTGAACGGAAAAGCGCCGGAAAATCTCATGCACCTCGGCCGCGCTGTAAAGCACCCGCGATCTCGCCGACCGCGGACGCGGCTTGACGTTCGAGCCGTCGCGGCGGCCGGGCAACAGGTCTTTTTTTAGCGCAGAAGAGTTTTTGGGCTTGGGGCTTGTCATTGCCTTCCTATAATATTCCCCAATGAGCGACACAAACGCCTCATTTCAGGCCGACGAGCCATTTTTCCAGGCGCTGCTGACACCGCACCGGTCGCTGAGCAAGACCGGCTTTGCCATCCTGATGGGCGCCCTGCTGTTCGGCTGGCTGGTGACCGGAGCTTTTTTTCTGTCGCGCGGCGCCTGGCCGGTGTTCGGCTTCTTCGGCCTCGACGTGATCGCCGTCTACATCGCCTTCCGCGCCAATTATCGTGCCGCCCGGGCTCGCGAGGAGGTATCGGTGTCGCGCACCAGCCTCGACATCCGCAAGACTGCCCCGTCAGGCAAATCGGAAGCACACCGCTTCAATCCGTTCTGGGCGCGCTTTTCGATCGCCCGCCACGCCGAGATCGGCATCACCAGAATGGCGGTCGAGGCGCAAGGAAGAACCGTCTCGATCGGCGGCTTCCTCAACCCTGACGACCGCGAAAGTTTTGCCACCGCATTTTCGCGCGCTCTGGCGACCGCCAAGACGCGCTGAGCCAGCGTTTCAGAACCGATAGCGCAACAGCCTGCCGATCTTGCGCAATGCTGGAATGTATTTCCAAAGGCGAACGAACAGTTTCGCGAACCAGCGCATGCGAGCGGCATGTTCCGGCTTATAGGCAGGGATGTCCTCGACGAACCGCAGCTTCGGAACGGCTCGCTCCAATTCATGCGGGTTCTCGATGCTCCAGTGGACCTCGGCACCGGTGGCGCGGAAGGAGGAATTGAGGCGAATGATCTTCAGGCCCAGGCGACTATAGGCATCGAAAACCAGTTCGCCGCTCGAAAGATGTCCCACCAAACGAGAAAACAGTTGCTGCCCCTCCTCGGCGCCCAGGTAGGGAGTCAGGCCTTCCGCCACGACTATGGCCGGGCGATCCCGAGGTACTTCGTTCAGCCATCCCGGTTCGGTGACCGACGAAGCGATCAGGTGGTAGTGATCCCGCACTGGATAGAGCTTGCGCCTGAGGTCGATGACTTCGGGATAGTCGACGTCGAACCAGTCCACGCCGGCTGGCGGGTCGATACGGAATATGCGCGTATCGAGCCCACACCCGAGATGCAGTACGATGGCGTCAGGATTTCGGGCGAGAAAGTCCTGAACGCAGACGTCCAGCGTCTTTGCCCTGATTGCTAGACCGATGCCGAGATTGTTGTCGACCTTGAGCCGTGAGAAATCATAGTCGATGTTGCGCACCGCCTCGTCGGCAAAGTAGTCCCTGAGCAGCGAATTGGGCAGCCGGCTCTCCAGCGCCTTGCCGTAAAGTGTCAAAAGCAAAGTCTCCTTTGCCCCGGTCAGGTTTACTTTTTCACCAGCCACGACCGTCCTCCCCATTCAAAGCCCAGCTCTATCTGGGCACATGCCGCGGGAAAGCAAGTTTCGGGTGGTGATCGGCGCCGCGAAGGACGATATTCGCATTCAAGGAGATACTGCCATGAACGCCCAAATGCCTCTCAAAACGACAGCAATCCTTCAGAAAGACATCACGCCTGAAGGTGGTGACTACGAAATCGTCCGTCGTGCCATCGAAAAGATCAGCCTCGACTATCGCGACCAGCCTTCGTTGGAAGTGCTGGCCGAGGAGGTCGGCGAGACGCCGACCGGGCTGCAGAAGCTGTTCACCCGCTGGGCCGGCCTGTCGCCCAAGGCTTTTCTGCAGGCCGTCACCCTCGATCATGCGCGCAAGCTGCTCGATGCCGGCATGCCGCTGCTTGAAACCTCGTTCGAACTCGGCATGTCCGGCCCAGGCCGGCTGCATGATCTGTTCGTCACCCACGAAGCGATGTCGCCGGGGGATTACAAAACCCGCGGCGCAGGGCTCACCATCCGCTACGGCTATCATATCTCGCCTTTCGGCATCGCGCTGATCATGGTGACTGACCGCGGCCTTGCCGGCCTCGCCTTCAACGACCCAGGCGGCGAGCGTGCGGCCTTTGCCGACATGTCCAGCCGCTGGCCGAATGCGACCTATGTCGAGGATATGGCGGCGACGGCGCCCTATGCCGCGCGCATCTTCGATCCGTCGCTGTGGCGCGCCGACCAGCCGCTGCGCGTCGTCATGATCGGCACAGACTTCCAGGTCCGTGTCTGGGAGGCCTTGCTGCGTATTCCGATGGGCCAGGCCTGCACCTATTCCTCGATCGCCGCGCGCATCGGCGCACCGAGCGCCAGCCGGGCTGTCGGTGCCGCGGTCGGTGCCAATCCGATGTCCTTCGTCGTGCCGTGCCACCGGGCTCTCGGCAAGTCCGGCGCACTCACCGGCTACCATTGGGGCCTGACCCGAAAACGCGCCATCCTCGGCTGGGAGGCGGGACAGGTCTCTTGAATAGCCAACGAATGGAAACGACACGAGCGACGCAAGGACCGCTAGGGTGACAAGCAGCGATCTTACGGAGTAGCTTCCCGCGCAATTAGAGTGGTATGCGCTAGCGGGAGGCATTTCTTGATCGTCGTCATCGGCTCCATCAATCTCGATCTCATCGCAAGTGTCGACCGCTTGCCCGGTCCCGGCGAGACCGTGCGCGGCTCCGGTTTCGCTACTGCCCCCGGCGGCAAGGGCGCCAACCAGGCGCTGGCCGCCGCCCGCGCCGGCGCCAAGGTGCGCATGGTCGGCGCGGTCGGCAAGGACAGCTTCGCCAGCGACGCTCTGGCGCTGCTGCGCGACGGCAAGATCGACCTGTCCGGCGTCGGCGAGACCTTTGCCTCGACCGGTACCGCGTTGATCATGGTCGGCGCCGACGGCGAGAACGTGATCGCCGTTGTGCCGGGCGCCAATGATTCGGTCGTGCCGGGTGACCTTTCCAAGGCCTTCCTGAAAAACGGCGACATCGTGCTGCTGCAATTGGAGATCCCGCTGCAGACCGTCGAGGCAGCACTCGACGCGGCAAGGACAGCCGGCGCGATCACAGTGCTCAACACCGCACCTTTCCATGGCGACGCGGCCGGCTTCCTCGGCAAGGCCGACTATCTCGTCGCCAACGAAACCGAGTTCGACCTCTACGGCGAGGCGCTGTCGTTGAATGGCCGCGACCGCCCGGCACGGATGCGCGACTATGCCGCGAGAACCGGCCGCACCATCGTCGTCACGCTTGGCTCGGACGGCGTTCTGGCGGCAACGCCGGACGATCTCCTGATGGTTCCGGCGCTGAAGATCAGTCCGCTCGATACGGTCGGCGCCGGCGACACGTTCTGCGGCTATTTTGCAGCCGGGCTGGCAGCCGGCCTGCCGCTCGACCAGGCGCTTGCCCGCGCTGCCGCAGCCGGTTCGCTGGCCTGCCTGAAGGCCGGTGCACAGCCGGCCATCCCGCTGGCCAGGGACGTCGATGCCGCCCTGCAGAAATCTGCAGGCTAAAGCGGGATGACAGCCATGCGCCCGACGACGAAGCACGCGGTGCCGCCCGCCGGCGACATCTGCCGCCTGTCTGCCGTGGAGCTTGCCGGGAAGATCAGGCGCCGGCAGCTTTCGGTGCGCGAAGTGGTCGCGGCATTCCTCGACAGGATCGAGGCGGTGAACCCGCTGGTCAACGCTATCGTTTCATTGCGTGAGCGTGCCGACATCCTGCGCGAGGCCGACAGCGCTGACGCTCATCTGGCGCGAGGAGGAGATACCGGATCGCTGTTCGGCCTGCCGATCGCGATCAAGGATCTTGCGCTGACAAAAGGCCTGAGAACCGCCTTCGGCTCGCCGATCTTCGCCGATTTTGTGCCTGAGGAAGACGACTTCTTCGTCGAGCGCGTCCGCAAGGCCGGCGCGATCATCATCGGCAAGACCAACGTTCCCGAATTCGGGCTCGGCTCCAACACCTACAACACCGTGTTCGGACAGACGCTCAACGCATTTGACCCGGCGCTGACCGCCGGCGGCTCGAGCGGCGGTGCGGCGGTCGCGCTGGCGCTCGACATGGTTCCCGTTGCCGATGGCAGCGATTTTGGCGGTTCCCTGCGCAATCCCGCTGCCTACAACAATGTCTATGGCTTCCGTCCATCGCAGGGATTGGTGCCGGCCGGCCCTGACCTTGATGTGTTTCTTGCGCAAATGGGCGTCGAAGGGCCGATGGGGCGTAACGTGCGTGACATGGCGTTGCTGCTCGACGTTCAGGCCGGCTATCATCCTCGCGCGCCGCTGTCGCATGATAAGCCAGGCTCGTTCCTCGAAGGGCTGGAAGCACCGGCGGCCGGCGGGCGCATCGCCTGGCTCGGCGATCTCGAAGGCCATCTGCCGGTTGAAGCAGGCGTTCTACAGCTTTGCGAGGCAGCACTCGGCCGGTTCGCGGATGTATCCTTCGAGGCCGAGCCGCTGATGCCGGAATTCGACTTCGAAGCGCTGTGGCAAGCCTTTGTAACGCTTCGCCAGGCGAGCAGCGGTTGTGCACTCAAGGCGCATTACGACGATCTCCTGAAACGAAGTCTGCTGAAGCCGGAGGCCGTTTGGGAGGTGGAACATGCACTGCGCCTCACCGCGCCGCAGATCCACGCCGCCACGGTGAGGCGCTCGTCCTGGCATCGAATGCTGCTGTCGCTCTTCGAGCGTTTCGACCTGATTGCGCTGCCAGCCGCACAGGTCTTTCCCTTCGATGTCGTCACCCACTGGCCAAGGGAAGTGGCCGGGCGTGCCATGGACAGCTATCACCGCTGGATGCAGGTCTCAGCGCTCGCCACGCTGGGCGGCTGCCCGGCGGTCAACGTACCGGCGGGCTTCGACGCCAGGGGCAGGCCAATGGGCATGCAATTGATCGGGCGGCCGCGCGGTGACCTATCCGTGCTGAGGGCGGCTGCCGCGTATGAGGCCACGCTGCCATGGCAGGCCGGCGCCTGCTGAAATCAGCTCCGTATTGTCGGCGCCTCGCCGACTTGCACGCAACTCATCGTCATGCATTGATCGCGACAGCGCGCCGCACGAGCGGCATTCTGTGGAGGGAAAAATGTCGCTGGAACTCTACGCCACCTACGTCGTCGCCTGCATCGTCATCATCCTGGTGCCGGGGCCGACGGTGACGCTGATCATCGCCAACAGCATCCGCCACGGCTCGCGCGCCGGTCTCGCCAATGTCGCTGGCACCCAGGCCGGGCTAGCCATCATGATCGCCATTGTCGGCATCGGGCTGACCTCGCTGATCGCCGGCATGGGCCACTGGTTCGAATGGGTCCGGCTGATCGGCGCCGCTTACCTGATCTGGATGGGCGTGCAGATGTTCCGCTCGAAAGGCAAGCTTAACGCCGACGGATCGGCAAAAAAGCCGCGTGGCGGCTTCTTCCTGCAGGGCCTGCTGGTGGCGATCAGCAATCCAAAGACGCTAGTGTTCTTCGGCGCCTTCTTTCCGCAGTTCATCGCGCCTGAAGGCAATTACGCGTTACAGATCGGCGTCATGGGTCTCACCGCGATGATCTTCGCCGCCGTCTCGGATTCGACCTACGCGCTGGCCGCTGGCCGCGCAGGGCGTCTGCTGTCGGCCGGCCGCGTCAAGCTCTTGTCGAGGATCAGCGGCAGCTTCCTGGTCGGCGGCGGCCTGTGGCTGGCCTTTTCCAAGGCGAAGTAACGGCCGCGAGCCCGGCGACGCCAACAGCAACATCCTGGAATAGGAAGGCCGATTGAAAGTCGGCCTTCAGGCCACCACATGGATCAACAGTTGGGGATTCATGTCTATGCCGTGGACTTACGCGGATTTGAAAAGGAACGCGTTTGGCGTGATCCTGCTCATTGGTTTGTTCGCGGTTATGGTTCCGTCGGCTCTGAACAAATGGGCGAATGACGCAAGTCCGATCCGGTCGGTTGATCCGGTCGATGCAACGATCAAAAGTGGACAGGGTAAAGGGCGGAATATCCAACATCTGCTGGTCCTTGAGAACGGTTCGACGGTCCTGGTTTACGACGACCTCCCGCATCTGATCGGCTCGCGCGTCGGCATCGAGCGCGTCACGCGCGACAATGGCTTCGTCTTTTACCGGTTTGCAAATTGAACCATGCCAAGAGCGCGGCTGGCCTTCACCTTGTTGATGCTGCGGGAAAACCTCCGGGGCGTCATTATCACCAGCCTTGTGGTGGGCGTCTGCATTTTGGCAATCGGTGCACTGATTGCAAGGCGGAGCAGCCCCATCGTCGATGTGGAGCGCGTGACAGGCACGGTGGTTAACGTCCTCAATGCTGAAGGGGCGGTCGGTGACGGATTCCGCTATCTCTATGGAATCCGTCTCGAAGAAAGTAACCTCCTGGTGTTCGTGTATGGCGACCCGCGCGCGCCGCGCGCCATCGGCTCGCAAGTATTGATCGAGCGACAGCGTCGCATGAACGACACCGAAACGTATCGTCTGCTTCGGGAATGAAAGACGGCGCTAAAGCCGCCCCAGCCTTTCCAGCAACAGCGCGAAAAACGCATCATGGTCGATGTCGCGCATCACCATGGCGTTCTTCGGCCGTTTGGTCACCCCCCACCAGTCGATCACCGTCATGCCCATGGTGAGCTCCGAGGCGGTTTCCACGCTGACATTGCAGTTGCGACCCTTGAACAGCTTCGGCTTCAGCAGATACGCGATCACGCAAGGATCGTGCAGCGGGCCGCCGTCGGTACCGTATTTCTCCTCGTCGAAACGTTCGAAGAATTCCAGCATGTCCGCGGTGGCCGTGCCGACCCTGGTGCCGAGCTTACGGAAGGCCTTCGTGCGCTTGGCGGTGGTCAGCGCCTTGTGGGTAACGTCGAGCGGCATCATCACGATCGGAATGCCGGATTTGAACACGACATCGGCAGCATGCGGGTCGACATAGATGTTGAACTCGGCGGTCGGCGTGACGTTGCCGCCCTCGAAGAAGCCGCCGCCCATCAGCACGATTTCCTTGATGCGCGGCGCGATTTTCGGCTCGCGGATCAGCGCCAGCGCAACGTTGGTGAGCGGCCCGAGCGCGCAAAGCGTGATCGTGCCGCTCTCCTCCCTCATCAGCGTCTCGACGATGAAATCGACCCCATACTCTTCCTGCAGTTTCATCTTTGGTTCGGGCAGTTGCGGCCCGTTGAGGCCGGTCTTGCCATGCACTTCCTCGGCGGTGACCAGTTCGCGCGCCAGCGGCCGGATGGCGCCTGCATAGACCTTGACGTCCGGCCGGCCGGCCAGCTCGCAGATCTTGCGGGCGTTTTTTTCGGTAAGTTTCAACGGCACGTTGCCGGCCACCGCGGTGATGCCGACGATCTCCAGCTCGGCGCTGCCGAGCGCCAGCAATATGGCGACGGCATCGTCCTGGCCGGGGTCAGTGTCGATGATGATCCTGCGGGATTGGGGCATTTCAATTCCTTGTTTTGGCAAGTCTTTTTGGGCGGGACGTGTGACGGCTTGAAGTCTGCCGGGCGGCGGACCATATCAAGACCATCGGGAAAAATGCCATCCGGGTTTTTCCACTTTATGTCGCTCTTGAGAGGACACTGTAACATGAGCCGAATGACGCCTTTTTCCAGCCCGCTTCTCCTCGGTTTTGATTCCATGGAAAAGACGCTGGAGCGCTTGGCAAAGTCCGGTGACAGCTATCCTCCCTACAACATCGAGCGCCTCAGCGGTGCCGACGGCAAAACCGAAAGGCTGCGTATCACGCTCGCCGTCGCCGGTTTCGCGGAAAACGATCTCGATGTCACAACGGAGGAGAACCAGTTGGTCGTGCGGGGCCGTCAGAACGACGACACCGAGCGCGAATTTCTCCACCGCGGCATCGCCGCGCGCCAGTTCCAGCGCTGTTTCGTGCTGGCCGACGGCATGCGGGTGATTGCGGCGGAATTGAAGAATGGCCTTCTGTCGATCGATCTCGATCGGCCGGAATCCGAACGGCTGGTACGAAAAATAAACATATCGGTGAAAGACTGATTTTTGCCGATAGCTCTCATGCGGGATGGCCTTGAGCGGCGTCTCGCGGCAAGGAGGCTTGAAATGACCAGAACTAACGAGAATATCATCATGACCAGCGGCGAATTCGCCCATCTCGGCGAAGGTTCGGTCGCCTATCTCAGGAAAGTGTCGAGCGACGATCTGCGCGGCCGTTTCCCGGGCCTCGGCGAAATCGCGCCGGGTCTGGAACTGTGGGCCCTGTTTGCCGCTAATGGCCAGCCGATCCTGCTTTCGGACGCTCGCGACCGGGCACTGGCTGGCGCGCTGGAAAACGATCTGACCCCGGTCGCTATCCACTAACGTCGCTATCCACCAACATTGGCGCCATCAACTGACAAATATGGCGCAGCGATCTGGCTGGAAACAGACAGGGCCGCTCACGGCGGCCCTTCAACGGATTTAATCAAAACCTCAAGCGGCGTGCGAGGCCTGCGTGTCCGACAGCAGCGCATGGATGGCCACGGCGTCGCGCGTGCCCCTGATCTTGGCAACCGTGTCGGCGTCGCGCAGCACCCGCGCGATGCGCGACAGCGCCTTGAGGTGGTCGGCGCCGGCACCTTCGGGAGCCAAAAGCAGAAACACCAGGTCGACCGGCTGATCATCGAGGGCCTCGAAGTCCACCGGTGTCTCCAGCCGGGCAAAAACGCCGGCAATCCGCTTCACCCCAGCCAGCTTGCCGTGCGGAATGGCGATGCCGTTGCCGACGCCGGTGGAGCCGAGCCGCTCGCGTTGCAGGATGGTGTCGAACACCTCTCGCTCCGGAATCCCGGAAATCGCCGCCGCCCTTTCGGACAGCAATTGCAGCAGCTGCTTTTTGGAGTTCGCCTTCAACGCCGGCATGATTGCCGGAACGCTGACGAGATCGCTCAGATCCATGCTTGAAATCCCTTGTTCGCCTGCCGTCGCCAGTCCCCACGCTCGCGTGCGGCTGGTCTTTACCCCTGCGCGACCTTGGCCGTGGACGGGTCGATCCAGCCGATATTCCCGTCCGGCCGGCGATAGACGATGTTGAGATGGTCGTTTCCGGCATTGCGGAAGACCAGGACCGGGCTGTCCTTGGTGTCGAGTTCGATCACCGCTGACGCCACCGACATGGTCCGCAGCGTCATGGTCGATTCGGCGACGATGGCCGGCGCGAAATTCTCCGGTATGTCCTCCTCGTCGTCGGCAAGCGGCGCCATCACCGTATAGGCGACGTCGGTGAGCTCGCCGTTGCTATTGCCCGAATTGTGCGACTTCAGCCGGCGCTTGTAGCGCCTGAGGCGCGTTTCCAGACGGTCTGCCGCGGTATCGAAGGCAAGCGTTGGATCCTGGGCATCGCCGGTCGCCTGCAGCGAAGCACCGGAGTCCAGCCGGATCATGCAATCGGCCGTGTAGCGCGACCCCGATTTGACGACTACGATTTGCCCTGAAAAGCCCCGATCGAAATATTTCCCGATCACTTCCCCGACACGGTCGTTGATGCGCGTACGGAACGCATCGCCGATATCCATGTGTTTTCCCGATATGCGCAGTGTCATCTGAAAACTGACCTTCCTTGCTCAGGCTTCAAACTGTCCCGAGTTTATACTCGTGGTCCGCGCGCACAAGCTTTTGCGGCGTCACTTGCGCCGATTTTAGATCCGAACTTTCCGGTTGATCACAAGCCGCCTTCTTGGCCGTCCCGTGGCCTACGTCGTGACGGACCATCTCTCGTGCGGGCATCGGCGAACTCAAATCCACTCGCCAGCCCGTCTCATGCGGGCGGGCTTCTAGCCACTTCGTCGCCGCTTGTCAATGAAGGGCGAAAGCTGTGGAAATTCCGCCGGAGATCAACGGCCGGCGCTGGCCAAAGCGCGTTTTTCGCGCCGCCGCTGCACCGAAGAGGGTATGTTCATGCCTTCCCGGTATTTGGCCACCGTGCGCCTGGCGATGTCGACGCCGCTTTCCCGCAGCATGTCCACGATGGCATCGTCGGAAAGCACATCGATGGCTTTCTCCTCGTCGATCAGCTGCTTTATGCGGTCGCGCACCGCTTCCGACGAATGCGCATCGCTGCCACCTGACGAAGCGATCGAGGCGGTGAAGAAATAGCGCAGCTCGAACACACCGCGCGGCGTCAGCATGTATTTGTTTGCCGTGACCCGGCTGACCGTTGATTCGTGCATGCCGATGGCGTCCGCCACCGTGCGCAGGTTGAGCGGCTTCAGGTGCCGCACGCCGTGGACGAGAAAAGCGTCCTGCTGGCGCACGATCTCAGAGGCCACCTTGAGAATGGTCTTCGCCCGCTGGTCGAGGCTGCGCGTGAGCCAGTTGGCGTTCTGCAGGCATTCGGCAAGGAAATCCTTTTCCGCCTGGTTTTTCGCATGTGGCGTGACCTGGGCGAAATAGATGTGATCGACCAGCACGCGCGGCAGCGTCTCGGCATTGAGCTCGACCGTCCAGCTGCCGTCATTGGCTGCACGCACCTCGACGTCGGCCACGATCGCATCGCTGGCACCGCGCGAAAACGCCATTCCCGGCCGCGGGTCGAGCGCCCGGATCTCGGCCAGCATGTCGAGCAGATCCTCCTCGTCGACGCCGCAAATCCGCTTCAGCGTCTGGAAATCGCGCCGTGCCAGGAGTTCGAGATTGGCGATCAGCGCCTTCATCGCCGGATCGAGCCGGTCACGCACGGCAAGCTGCAGCAACAGGCATTCGGCGAGGTCGCGGGCGAAGATGCCGGCGGGCTCGAATGTCTGGCAGACCGCCAGGACCGTTGCCACCGCCGTGGCGTCCGTGCCGAGGCGGGCGGCGATCTCGGCCATGTCGGCACGCATGTAGCCGGCCTCGTCGAGGCCGTCGGCAAGCTCGCCGGCGATCAGGCGCGCCGCCGGATCGGCAAAGGCGAGCGCCACCTGCTCGCCGACATGGTCGCGCAGCGTGATGGCCGCCGCCGCCATATCCGCGACGTCGAAGCCGTCGGAGGAAGAGGTGGAACCGTTGCCGGACGCCGATTTCCATTGTGCCGTCAGGTCGGGCCCGAGCCGCTCGCTCGTACCAGGATCGTCAGGAAACAGGTTTTCCAGCGACGTATCGAGCTTTTCCGAGATCGCCTCGGCGCTCCACGCCGTTTCCGCCTCGAACCAGTCACCGTCGGCAGCCGGTTCCGATGCGGCGTCGCCCTTCTGCGCCTGGTCGCTGGCGGCGTCCTCCTGCGGTTCGGCGCGTTCCAGCAGGGGATTGCGTTCGATCTCGTCGTCGATGAAGCGTTCCAGCTCGAGATGGGTGAACTGCAGCAGGCGGATCGACTGCATCAGCTGCGGCGTCATCACCAGCGACTGCGACTGTCGTAGCTGTAGTTTTGCCGCCAACGCCATGGTTCGGTTTCAAACGCTCCGTCTACGCACCCGCACTGCTGGAAGGAATTTTCCAGGCCAGCATAGAAACTGGCCCGGCTTTTGCTTGTCAAGGCGAGGAGCGGTAAAACTCGCCTGCCGGCGCCTTTTCAGGCAGAAAATTGAAGAAAAAGCTGCTGGACTACGCCGGAAATCCCGCTCGAGCCGGAATTTCGCACTTAGAGTGTAAATCCCTCGCCGAGATAAAGCCGCCGCACATCGGCATTTGCGACCACTTCGTCGGCTCGACCATGGGTCAGCACCTGGCCGGCATGGATGATGTAGGCGCGGTCGATCAGGCCAAGTGTCTCGCGGACATTGTGGTCGGTGATCAGCACGCCGATGCCACGTGCCGTCAAGTGGCGCACGAGCTGCTGGATGTCGGCGACGGCGATCGGGTCGATGCCGGCGAACGGTTCGTCGAGCAACATGTAGGCGGGGCGGGTTGCCAAGGCGCGGGCAATTTCGAGGCGTCGCCGCTCACCGCCGGAGAGTGACAGCGACGGAGCCTTGCGCAGATGGCTGATGTGAAATTCCTCGAGCAATTCGTCGAGCAGGCGCTCACGCTCCTTGCGGCTCTTTTCGACCACTTCGAGCACGGCCCGGATGTTTTGTTCGACATTCAGGCCGCGAAAAATCGAGGCTTCCTGCGGCAGATAGCCGATGCCGAGACGGGCGCGGCGATACATCGGCATCGACGTGACGTCGAAACCGTCGATTTCGATCGTGCCTTCATCGACCGGCACCAGGCCGGTTACCATGTAGAAACAGGTCGTCTTGCCGGCGCCGTTGGGGCCGAGCAGCCCAACCGCCTCGCCGGCGCGCACGCCCAGCGTCACGCCGCTGACGACTTTGCGACCCTTGTAGCTTTTGGTCAGCCCCTTGGCGATCAAGGTTCCCTTGAACTTTGCCGCTTCGACGGTGACCCTGGCCGGTGCCGCAAGTTTGCTGGCGGCGCGCCCTGGAAGACGCGCCAGCAGCGACGATATACCGGTCATCAGGGTTTCGCTGCTCCAGACTTCGCCGGCGGCGTGATCGACATCATGACGCGGCCGCCGCAAGCGTCGACCTGGGCAAGGCCGCTCTTCATCTGCACGGTAAGCTTGCAGCCGACAAGCACGTTGTCGCCTTGCGAGAGCACGACCTTGCTGCCCGAAAGCACCAGCACTTCGGTCTTCATGTCGAAGGTGCCGCGGTCGCCGGTAGCAACCTGATTGTCCGATTTGATGTAGACCTTATCGTCGACCTCGAGATGGTCGATGTTGGCGGATCCGGTCATTGCCGCGGCACCCGCGGGCTGGGCGCCTTTAGCGGCGCCTGCATCCCTGACGTAATAGACCGTCATTTTGCCGGCCTTGAGCACGGTTGGACCCTGGACGACGTTGACGTTGCCGGTGAAGACGGCGACGCTTTCCGCCTGGCGCACCTCGAGCTTGTCGCTTTCGATCTGGATAGGCTTGTCGCCCGACAGCCTGAGGCCGGACATTTGGCTGGTGGCACTGGATTGCGCCAGCGACGGCGCCGTCCCGAAGGTCAGCCCCAAGGGCAACCCAAGCGTCAACGCCGAAATCGCGGCGAGGCGCCGTGCCGAACTACTGAACCGCATTGGTCTCTCCGCTCTTTGCCTCTGCCGCCTTCAAACTGGCGGGATCGATGTCGACGCGCACCTTGTTCTCGAAAACCAGGACCTTGCCATTGTCCTGGACCGACATCGAATCCGCCCTGATCCGCGACCCGCCGCGGCTGACATCGACGGGCTCGCTTGTCTTCATAGTGCCTTCGCCCATGTCGAGATAGACTGATTTGAATTTTGCCACCACACCATCCGTGGTCGACACGGTCACATCGCTGGTCAGGCTGAGCGTGTTGCCGTCGCGATCATAGGTGCCGTGCGTGGCATCGATGGCGGCCGTGTTGTCGGCCGCAATCGGCAGCTTGGCCTTGATGCCCTCCAGATCGATGATGCCTTGTTTGCTGACATCCTGTATGGCGCGCAGGGCTGTCATCGAATAGGGCAGGTTCTGTTTGGTGAAGCCGTTGAGCTTGGGGTTGGCCATCACCAGCTTGCCATCGGCAAAGGCGCCGCCGTCGGCCTGCACCTCGATTGCAGCGGGAGCCATGAGATAGGAATAGACAGGAAACGCGACCGCAATCACGGCAGCGACCAGCGGAACGGCCAGCTTGAGGACACGGACCCGGCGCGAATGACGCTGTGCAACGTCAAACGCGTCGACCCGCGCCCGGCCTGCGGCCTTGGGAGCCAACTCCGTCTCGGTGTTGGTCGGTTCGATTGGTCCCGCTAACATGACTGCTTCTTCTAAACCCCTGCCCGCCAGGCCGCCCTATAGGTGGGGTGCCGGCGCCCTCAAGCAAGCACAAGCCGAGGAAAACCGCAAAAATGTGACAGCCGCCCCTGTACAATGAAAATGGCCCCAGCGCAGCCTGTACCTCATACCAGATATGGGCGCACAGTGTTAGAGCCCGTGGAACGTGACAGGTTGAGGTTTGCCGCGAATGCCTAACGGCCTTTGGCGCAAGGCCGTCAGGAAACGGTAGCCGGGCGCGAATGGTTGCTTTAAAAGCATCTGCTCCCACCGACTACGAGGCTGACCATGGCATTGAGAGCCGACGACCTGATCGACCGCCGCCGCTTGCGCCGCAAGCTGACATTCTGGCGTGTTGCGGCGATTATCGTCGCAGCAGCGGGACTGATCGCCTTCTCGGCATGGATCTATGGTGACGACTTCACCGGCGCGGCTGTCGACCACATCGCCAAGGTCAAGATCGAAGGTACCATCACCGAAGACGAAGAACTGGTCAAGCGGCTGGAGGCAATCCGTCAGTCGCCGCGCGTCAAGGCTGTGATCCTGTCGATCGATTCACCCGGCGGCACCACCGTCGGTGGCGAATCGATCTATGAGGCAGTGCGCAAGCTCGCCGCCGACAAGCCGGTGGTGGCCGAGGTCGGCACGCTCGCGGCTTCGGCGGGCTACATGATCGCCACTGCGGCCGACCATATTGTCGCACGCAAATCGTCGATCGTCGGCTCGATCGGCGTGCTGATCCAGTACCCGGATGTCAGCGGCCTCATGGACAAGCTCGGCGTCAAGCTGGAGGAGGTGAAATCCTCGCCCTTGAAGGCCTCGCCTTCTCCCTTCAAGCCGACCAATGACGATGAGCGCGCCATGGTCCGCAAGCTCATCCTCGACAGCTACGACTGGTTCGTCGGCATCGTCGCCGAGCGCCGCAACATGACCAAGCCGGAGGTGCTGGCGCTCGCAGACGGGTCGATCTTCACCGGCCGGCAGGCGGTCACCAACAGATTGATCGACGCGGTCGGCGGCGAGGCCGAAGCAATCGACTGGCTTGCAGGCAAGGGTGTCGATGCCAAGCTCAAGGTGGTGGAATGGAAGGACACGGAAAAACGCGGCGGTTTCCTGTTCTCCAAAGCGATGGCGCAGACCGTCGGTGCTGCGCTTGGCCTGGCCGGCCATGACGGCGACGTCCTTCACGAAATTGGAGCGGACCGCTTGTTTCTTGACGGTCTCGTTTCCGTCTGGCACCCTTGAGGAACCGCTTGGGACGAGTGAAAAACCAAATAAAATCATTCTGATAATTTCGGCGGCACTGCTTTTACGGGGAGCCTTTTCATGATCAAATCCGAACTTGTGCAGATCATCGCCACGCGTAATCCGCATCTTTTCCTGCGCGACGTCGAAAACATTGTCAGCGCCATCTTCGATGAAATCACCGACGCGCTTGCCGAGGGCAACCGGGTCGAGTTGCGCGGCTTCGGCGCGTTTTCGGTGAAAAATCGTCCTGCCCGCACCGGCCGCAACCCGCGCACCGGCGAATCCGTAGAGGTCGAGGAGAAATGGGTACCGTTCTTCAAGACCGGCAAGGAATTGCGTGAAAGGCTGAACGGAGGCAAATAGGCGCGGCGCCCGCCACCGCTGGTGCCTTTGCTTCCGAACGGAAAAACATGTTCAATCGCTTCATTCTCATCGTGGTTTTCGTGCCGCTGGCCGTCATCCTGATTGCGCTGGCCGTCGCCAACCGCGAACCGGTGGCCTTCACACTCGATCCGTTCAATCCCGGCAATCCGGCGCTGACGCTGACCATGCCGCTCTTCATTTTCCTGTTCCTGGCGCTGGCCATCGGCATGATCGTCGGCAGCCTGGCGACCTGGATCAAGCAGGGCCGCTACCGCAAGCTGGCGCGCCAGCGCGGCGCCGAGGCCGAGAACCTGCGCCAGGCGGTCAGCCGCGCGCCTGCCGCGTCGCAGAGCCCAGCCTTGCCGAAGCCGACGAACTGAGCCGCGGCTCGGGCCTGAAGCACAACCGGCCCAGTTCTCCACGGAGCCTTTCATGCTGACCATTTCCGCCGCCGAGGTCGACCGCGCGCTGACCTTTTCCGGGCTGGTCGAGACGTTGCGCGCCGCCTTTCGCGATGGCGCCGTGCAGCCGGTCAGGCACCATCACACGGTCGAGCGGCCCGATGGCGCCGCCTCGACGCTGCTTTTGATGCCGGCCTGGACGGACTTCAACGCAGCCGGCACCTCGGCCGATGGCCATATCGGCGTCAAGATCGTCACCGTGTCGCCCGACAACAATGCCGTCGGCAAGCCCGCGGTGATGGGGCTTTACCTCTTGCTCGACGGCACCACCGGCGAACCGCAGGCATTGATCGATGGCCAGCGGCTGACACAGTGGCGCACTGCCTGTGCCTCGGCGCTGGCCGCCTCCTATCTGGCCCGCGAGGACGCATCGCGGCTGCTGGTGGTCGGCGCCGGCGCGCTGTCGCCATTCCTTGCAAAGGCGCATTCGGCGGTGCGTCCGATCAAGAACATCCGCATCTGGAACCGCACGCCGGCGAATGCCGAAAAGGTCGCGGCAAAATTGCGTGCCGAGGGTTTTGCAGCCGAAGCCGCAGGCGATCTCGACGCCGAACTCGGAAAGGCCGATATCGTATCGTCGGCGACCATCACCACCACGCCACTGATCAGGGGCGCCCTCTTGAAGCCCGGAGCCCATGTCGATCTGGTCGGCGGCTTCACGCCGGCGATGCGCGAAAGCGACGACGACGCGATCGTACGCGCCCGCGTCTATGTCGACACCCGCGCCGGCGCCACCAAGGAAGCCGGTGACATCGTCCAGCCGCTGGCCTCCGGCGTGTTGAAGCCGGAAGCCATCGTCGCCGACCTTTATGAACTCACGCGCGGCCAGAAAAAAGGCCGGCAGAACGACGACGAGATCACGCTGTTCAAGTCGGTCGGCGCAGCCCTCGAGGACCTCGCCGCCGGCATTGCCGTGTATCGCGCAAGCGTAGGGCAGTAGGGCAGTTGGGCAGTTGGGCAGTTGGGCAGTTGGGCAGTTGGGCAGTTGGAAACTGTACTGATCGTGCGGCGCCGCGCCAGCTATATTTCCTGTCACGTACTGCCCTACTGCCCTACTGCCTTACTGCCTTACTCCCTTTGCCAATAAACCCGCAGCCGGTGGTTGTCCGGATCGAGCGCGACGAAGGTGCGGCCGAAATCCATGTCGGTCGGCGTCTGCAGAATTTTCAGCCCGCGGCCGGACCACTCGGCATGGGTGGCGTCGACGGCGCCAGGCGTATCCAGCGCAAAGACGATCTCGGCGCCACCGCCTGCTGCCGCGGCGGCCGGTTCCACGGTGTGACGCGACCAGAGGCCGAGCTTGAAGTCGTTGTCGAGCACGAACAGCACGAAGGTCGGCGAGGTCTCGACCGGTTGCCGCCCAAGCAGCGCGCTGTAGAAGGCGCCGCTTTGCTCAGGCTTGTCGACATAGAGGATGACGAAATTGGGCGGTGTCATGAATTGCTCTCCAGATGGTTTCGACTGGAGGAGCATAGCGTATGCCACTGCCAGATTCTGGCAGCAGTCTCAACTGAGCAGCAGCCTTAGCTTAGCGTGTCGAGCGTCGCCCGCCATTCTTTGAGCAGCACCTGACGGCGGCGCGGATAGCGCATCTCGGTGGCATTGAGGCCGGATATCCGGTCGGCGCGAAAGTGCCTGAAATCCTGGCGCATCTCGCACCAGGCCGCGACGACGCGCACCTTGTCGAAGAAGCCGAGTGCGAACGGCCAGACGGTGCGCTCGGAGGCAGCGCCGCCGGCGTCGCGATAGACAAAGCTCAGCTTGCGCTCCTCGCGGATGGCCTGCCGCACCACGCCGAGATCGATGCCTTCGGTGACCTCGGTGCGCGACCCGACCAGCAGCGTCGAGGCATCGAGCTCTTCGCGCAAATCGTCCGGCAGCACCGCCGCGATCTTGGCCAGCGCGTCGGTGGCGGCGTTCGCAAGCCGCCAGTCCGGCTGCTTGGCCACCCAGCGCGAACCGAGCACGATCGCCTCGATCTCCTCATCGGTGAACATCAAGGGCGGCAACATGAAACCGGGCCTGAGCACGTAACCCAACCCCGCCTCGCCCTCGATCGGCGCGCCCTGCCCCTGCAGCGTGGCGATATCGCGATAGAGCGTGCGGATCGACACACCCATTTCGCCCGCAAGGCTGCGGCCGCTGACCGGCCGGCGATGCCGGCGCAGGATCTGGATCAGGTCGAGCAGGCGTTCAGCACGGGACATGAATCATGACCTAGTTTCAATCACGATAGAGCCCCAGCACTTTCGGCGGCAAGCGACATGGTGGCGGACGGGAACGTCTGCGCCCCGACGCCGTTGTCTCGCCATTATGGATATACGCGGGTTCCTGTTGTTCTGGTCGGTTTTGACCGCAATCGTCGCTGCGCTCAGCCTCGGACCATCCTTCGCCCATGTGCTGGAATCGGTGCCGCGGCTGACCAGATGGCCGCCTTCGCTCTGGCGTGAAACCACTGTCTTCAACGCTCAGTTCCAATTCTTCGCGATTGTCGGCGCACCGCTGGACGTGGCCGCGATCGCCTGTCCGGGGCTTCTCGCCTGGATGCTGCGCAGCGACCGCCCGGCATTCTGGTGGATTTTGGCCGCCACCGTGCTTTATCTGATGGCCCTCGTGGCGTGGTTTACCCTGGTCAAACCGGCAAACGATGTCCTGGCCACCTGGGTGCCTGGACCGATCCCGGACAATTTCGAAAGTATCCGGAGCCGCTGGGAAACCGGCCATATGGTCGTCACCGGCTTCAAGGCCGTTGGTTTCATAACGCTCGCAGTCGGCCTGCTGTCGATCAGGCGCGGCTGATCCGGTTGCACACGTCGGCAGCCCTTTTGTTGCGCCGGTCAATGTGCTGTGGCAGAAGCGGCGAGCCGCCTTCCGGAGATGCGCCTTCTTGAAACCTTTTCGCGACAAACGCCGCGACAGCCGCCCGCCCGCGAAGGGCGGGGCGGAGCAGCCGCGGCGGCGCGACGCCGGCCTGACCGCCGGTTCGGAGCCTAAACTGCAGGACCGGTCCGAGCCGAAAGCCGCGCCGCGCCCTCTATCCCGCCGCGATGGCGCGCTGCCTGCCGAACATCTGCCGCTGATCCTCGAGGTCGGCCCCAATCAGGACTACGCGCTGCTCGACAGCGGCGCCGGAGAAAAACTCGAGCAATACGGCCCCTACCGCATCGTACGGCCGGAGGGCCAGGCGATCTGGCAAAAGGCTTTGCCGGCCAGGGACTGGGAGCGCGCCGACGCCATTTTCACCGGCGATACCGACGAGGAAGGCATCGGCCGCTGGCGCTTCCCCAAGACGCCGCTCGGCGAGACCTGGCCGATGAAGCATGACGGCATAGATTATCTCGGCCGCTTCACTTCGTTTCGCCATGTCGGCGTCTTTCCCGAGCAGGCCTCGCACTGGGACCACATGGCCGGACTGATCGCGGCGGCAAAACGGCCGGTGAAGGTGTTGAACCTGTTCGGTTACACCGGCCTTGCCTCCTTGGTGGCGGCGCGTGCCGGCGCCGAGGTCACCCACGTCGATGCTTCCAAGAAGGCGATCGGCTGGGCGCGCGAAAACCAGGAAATGGCGGGCTTGTCGCAAAAGCCGATCCGCTGGATCGTCGACGATGCCGTGAAATTCGCCGAGCGCGAGGAGCGCCGCGGCAGCCGCTACGACATCATCCTGTTCGACCCGCCCGCCTATGGCCGCGGACCGAAGGGCGAGGTCTGGCAGCTGTTCGAGGACCTGCCGGCGCTGACCGATATCTGCCGCGCGATCCTGACGCCGAAGCCGCTCGCCGTGGTACTGACCGCCTATTCGATCCGCGCCTCTTTTTTCGCTATCCATGCCCTGATGCGCGACACCTTCGCCGGCATGGGCGGCACGGTCGAGTCGGGTGAATTGATCATCCGCGAGAAATCTGCCGGTCGGGCGCTTTCGACCTCGCTGTTCTCACGCTGGGTGGCCTAAATGAGTGCGTACGAACGGCACGCGGGCGCGCCAGGGCAGGTGAAGGAAGTCACCAGCCTCGCCAACCCGCTGGTCAAGGACATCAAGGCGCTCGCGCTGAAGAAATTCCGTGACCAGCAGAATGCCTTCATGGCCGAAGGCCTGAAGCTGGTCATCGACGCGCTCGATCTCGGCTGGTCGATCAGGACATTGGTCTTCGCCAAGGCCGGACGTGGCAATACGGCGGTTGAAAAGATCGCGGCGCGCACGGTCGCCGCCGGCGGCACCGTCCTTGAAGTTTCGGAAAAAGTGCTGGTCGCCATCACCCGCCGCGACAATCCGCAAATGGTCGTCGGCGTGTTCTCGCAGAAATTCCTGCCGTTGAAGGACATCCGCGCCCGTGACGGCGACGTGTGGGTGGCGCTCGACCGCGTCCGCGACCCCGGCAATCTCGGCACCGTCATCCGCACGGTCGACGCTGTCGGGGCCAGGGGCGTCATCTTGGTCGGCGAGACCACCGATCCCTTTTCGGTCGAAACGGTGCGCGCCACCATGGGCTCGATTTTCGCCGTGCAGGTGGCCAAGGCGTCGCCCGAAGCTTTTCTCGCCTGGCGAACGAGCTTTCCCGGCCTCGTCGCCGGCACCCATCTGAAGGGTGCGGTCGACTACCGCTCGGTCGATTTTTCAAAAGGCCCGGTGCTTTTGATGATGGGTAACGAGCAGCAAGGCCTGCCTGACGAGCTTGCCGCAAGCTGCGACAAACTGCTGCGGATACCGCAGGCCGGCCGCGCCGATTCGCTCAACCTTGCGGTGGCCACCGGCGTCATGCTGTTCGAGATCCGGCGCGGCGCGCTGAAGCTCGGCCCGGAGGACGCCAGATCGTGACATCTCAAACCGTGAAACTGCAAACCATGAACTCCTGGAGGCCGTATGCTCTTCTGGTCGTCGCCGCGATAGCGCTCGACCAGTGGGTGAAATACCTAGTCGAAACCGGTCTTGCCTTTCAGGAACGGCTCGACCTGCTTCCGTTCCTGGCGCTGTACCGCACCTACAACACCGGCATCGCGTTCTCGCTGTTTTCGTCCTTCGGCGACACCGGCCTGGTGGTCGTCGCGGTTGTGGTGGTCGCTTTCGTGCTCTATCTTGCGGCCCGCACGCCGCCGGGCCACCTGCTTGCCCGCATCGGCTTCGCGCTGATCGTCGGCGGCGCGCTCGGCAATCTGATCGACCGCGCTATCTACGGTCATGTCATCGACTATATTCTGTTTCACACGCCGGTCTGGTCCTTCGCGATCTTCAACCTCGCCGATGCCTTCATTTCGGTCGGTGCCGTGCTGGTCGTCTTCGATGAGCTCATTGGCTGGCGGCGCGGAGCGTCGAGCGATTGACCTCACTCGCCTGGCGCCGCACATTCTGATCTGCAAGCCCGAGGAGAAAAAATGCCCGAAACCTTCAAAGCCATCCTCGTTTCGCGCGACGCCGAGAAAAACCAGTCGGTCGCGGTGACCGAGCTTACCGAGGCAGACCTGATGGAGGGCGACGTCACCGTCGCGGTCGAGGCGACGACTGTCAACTACAAGGACGGCCTTGCGATTGCCGGCAAGGCGCCGGTAATCCGCCGCTGGCCGCTGGTGCCGGGCATCGATTTCGCCGGCACCGTCATCTCGTCTTCCAATCCTGGCTGGCGCAAGGGTGACAAGGTCATATTGAACGGCTGGGGCGTCGGCGAGACGCATTTCGGCGCCTTTGCAGGGCGCGCCCGCGTCAAGGGCGACTGGCTGGTGCCGCTGCCGGACGGCATGAGCCCGCATGATGCGATGGCGGTCGGCACCGCCGGCTACACCGCCATGCTTTGCGTCATCGCATTGGAGCGGCACGGCATCGTGCCCGACCGCGGCCCGGTGGTGGTGACCGGCGCTGCCGGTGGCGTCGGCTCGGTCGCGGTCTCGATCCTGTCCAGCCTCGGCTATCACGTCATCGCCTCGACCGGCCGCGCTGCCGAAAGCCCCTATCTGATCGACCTTGGCGCCGCGGAAGTGATTTCACGCGACGAGCTCGCCCAGCCGGCAAAACCGCTCGCCAAGGAACGCTGGGCCGGCGGCGTCGATGCGGTCGGCAGTCACACGCTGGCCAACGTTCTGTCGATGACCTCCTATGGCGGCGCCGTCGCCGCTTGCGGCCTCGCCGGCGGCATGGACCTGCCGGCAAGCGTCGCCCCCTTCATCCTGCGCGGCGTCTCGCTGCTCGGCATCGATTCGGTGATGGCGCCGAAGGCGGTCCGCCTCGAGGCCTGGCGCCGCATCGGCGCCGATCTCGACCACGCAAAGCTTGCCAACCTGTCGACGAGCATCGGCTTCGACGGCATCATCGGCGCCGCGCATGACATCGTCGAGGGTAAGATCCGCGGCCGCGTGGTGGTGGATATGTGAGCCCCCAAGGGACAAAAAGAGCGCGACCGCTAAAATTCGAGCGATCAACCACAACCTTCGATAAGCTCTGTCTGGCAGGATTTCCGTATGATTGCGGAACCCGGCTTCAGAGAGGCGGAACCAGCCGAACGGGCCGATGGGACGGCCCCCGCGGCGCCAGGACGGCAGCTTGTCGCCGCGCCACCGCTGGCGCCGGAACTGCCGGCCTCCAACCGCGAAGGCCTGCCCTTCCTGACGCTCGTCGCCATCGTCGTGCTGGCAGGCTTTTCGCATCTGACCGGGGCGCCGATCTTCATCACCATCGGCCTTTTGGCGACAGCCATCGCCGGGCTCGCCATGCATCTGCGCAACAGGCGCACCGAGCGCCGCGCGGTGGCCCTGCTCGATGCCACGACCGCCCGCAGCCGCGCCGAAATCGAGACGCTGGCCGACCGCATGTGGGAGATGCAGGAGAGCGAGGAGCGCTTTCGCGGGCTGATCGATGCACTCGGCGATCTCGTCGTCCATCGTGACCGCGACGGCCACATTGTCTACGCCAACAAGGTTTTCGCCGACCTTGTCGAAACCGACCAGCGCGACCTTGCCGGCAAGACCCTGGCCGAACTAGGCATCGATGTCGGCATCGTCCCCGACGCCGCGTTTTCCGACCATGAATGCCTGAGTTCCACCGACGTCGCCATTTGCACGCCGGACGGCCCACGCTGGTTCTCTTGGATCGAGCTGTCGGTGCGCGACAAGGACAGCGGCGCCGTTTCGCATCGCGCCATCGCCCGCGACATCACCGCTCGCAAGCGCGCCGAATCCTCGCTGATCACCGCCCGCGAGCGGGCCGAATATGCGAGCCAGGCCAAATCGCGCTTCCTCGCCACCGTCAGCCACGAGATCCGCACGCCGATGAACGGCATCATGGGCATGGCCCGGCTTCTCGCCGACACCAGCCTTTCGCCCGAGCAGCGGACCTATGTCGGCGCCATCTCGACCTCGGCCAGCGCGCTGCTGGCGCTGATCGAGGACCTGCTCGACTACTCCAAGATCGAGGCCGGCCGCTTCGATCCCGAACCGCAGCCAATGTCGGTGCGCGAGATCGCCGACAATGTCATCGAGCTTTTGGCGGCGCGGGCTTTTGCCAAGGATATCGGCCTCGGCTGTCATGTCGAACCCGACGTGCCGCAGCTGATCACCGCCGACCCCGGCAGGGTCAGGCAGGTGCTGCTCAATCTCATCGGCAACGCCGTCAAGTTCACCGACAGCGGCGGCGTCCTGGCAAGCATCGCTCGCGTCCGCACCGAAACCACCGACCGCATCCGCTTCACCATCACCGACACCGGCCCCGGCCTGCGCGAGGAGGACATGGAGCGCATATTCGAGGACTTCGAACAGGCTGACGGCACCTCGACCCGTGCGCATGGCGGTGCCGGCCTCGGTCTCGCCATTTCCAAGCGCCTGGTGACCGCCATGGGCGGCGCTATCTCGGTGTCGAGCCGGCTTGGCCAGGGGTCCGAATTCGTCTTCGATATTCCCGCTATTTCCGCCGTCGAGGCGCCGCAGATCCGCCAGGACGCGCTGTCGGGCCGGCATGCGGTGATCGTGTCGAAGAACCTGGTCGAGGCCGAAGCCCTCGCCCGCACCATTCGCGCCAATGGCGGCACGGTCGATCTGGCCACCGCCGCCGCCCAGGCCACCGCTTTCGCCGAGGGCTGTGACGTGCTTCTGATCGATGCTGCCATGGAGCAAAGCGACGGCAGGCTGCTCAGGCGCCTGCGCCAGAGCGGATTTGCCGATTGCGAGGCAGTGACGCTGATCGCGCCGACCGACCGCGGCATGCTTGGCGAGTTCCGTGCCAACGGTTACGCCACCTTCCTGGCGAGGCCGGTGCGCGGCGAGACACTGCTGCGCGTGCTTTTGACCAGCCATGCACCGGTCATCGCCGAGCCGCAACTGCAAAGGCGCGGCGCGCAGGCGGGGCACGCCATTGGCGCCCGCCAGCAGGGCCTGTCGGTGCTGATCGCCGAGGACAACGACATCAACGCCATGCTGGCCCGCGCCACGCTGCTGAAGGCCGGGCATCGCGTGAAAGTGGTCGGCAACGGCAAGGCCGCGGTCGAGGCGGTCATCAGCACCGGCCACAAGCACCGCTACGACGTGGTGCTGATGGACTTGCACATGCCTGTCATGGACGGTCTGGACGCCATCGCCGCCATCCGCCGCCATGAGGAGGAGACCGCGGTGCCGCCGGTGCCGATCATGGTGCTGTCGGCCGACAGCCAGGAAAAGACCCGCCACGCCGTGCTCGCTCACGGTGCCAGCGGCTTCGTCACCAAGCCGCTCGACCCCGATGCCCTGGTTCATGCGGTCGAAGGGCAAGCGGCCGCCTGAGGCACAACATAGACGGTTGATAGATTACCCAGCCGACGAAGTATTGCCCGCAGAGGCGTATCACGGTACTGTCACAATCCTGTTGCACCTACACCGTATCCCCGTGCCAAGAGGGATGGCTCGAAGGAGAATCACTCGTGCATACAGTCATGCCGGAATGTGATGCTCGGCCGAACGCCAGCGGGCCTTTGCTCGTCGGCCGGAACGCCGATGCCGTCATAAAAGGCGCATCGCTCGGCCGCATCGGCAATCTCGAAGTGCGGCTCGCCCGCAACGAGGCCGAGATCGCTGCCGCGCAGGAAGTGCGCTACCGGGTGTTCTACGACGAGCTTGGTGCCAGGAAGGACCTGTTCCAGATGCAGGACCGCCGCGATGCCGATCGCTTCGATCCCCTCTGCGATCATCTGCTGGTCTTCGATACTTCGCTTTCCGGCCCCGAGCATCGCCGCATCGTCGGCACCTACCGCCTGCTGCGGCAGGAGATTGCCGCGGCCGCCGGCGGCTTCTATTCCGAAGGTGAATTCGAGCTGACCAAGCTGATCGCGCGGCATCCCGGCCAGCGCTTCCTCGAGCTCGGCCGCTCCTGCGTTCTGCCGGAATACCGCTCGAAGCGCACCATCGAGGCGCTGTGGCAAGGCATCTGGGCCTACATCAACCATTACGGCATCGGCGTGATGACCGGCTGCGCGTCGTTCCACGGCACCGTGCCGGCGGCACATGCGGAGGCGCTGACCTATCTTGCCCACCACTGCCGGACGAATTCATCCTGGGACGTGCGCGCCGTCGCCGGGCGCTATTGTTCCATGGATCTGATGCCGATCGAGGCCGTCAATACCAAGGCGGCGATCGCCGCGATGCCGCCGCTGGTCAAGGGCTATCTGCGCGTCGGCGCGCGCATCGGCGACGGCTGCGTCATCGACCGTGAATTCTCGACGGTCGACGTGTTCGTGGTGATGCCGGTCAAGGAGATCGGCGCCCGCTACGTCAATTATTATGGCGGAGAAGCGCAGCGGTTTGCGGCCTGACACCTTAAATCAGGGAATATCTTCCGGACGCCGGCCAGGCTTGCTTTTGTAGGACGGAAAGGCCCAGCCGAATTTCAGCGCGCCGCCGCGTACGCAGAAAGCCGCCATGAAACCTGCCAGGCCCGACGCAAGCGGCGGCAGTCCGGCGAAATCGCCAAGTGTGTAGAGGCCGGCGCCGGCAAGCGCTGCGGTAACGTAGATCTCCGGTCGCAGGAGCACCGAAGGCTCGCCTGTCAATAGATCGCGCAGAATGCCGCCAAGGGTTGCGGTGAGCATGCCGGTGACGATCGAAACTGCAGGTGACCCGGTGATCGTCAGCCCCTTGGCCGCGCCCATCACCGAAAATGCGGCAAGACCTATGGCGTCGAGCCAGAGCAGCAATTTGTAGCGGGACTCCAAACGATGTGCGCTGAAGAAGACGACGACCGCCACCGCTGCACAGATTAGCACATAGTCGCGGTTTCCCACCCAGAACACGGGCACGTTGAGGATGACGTCGCGAAACGTTCCGCCCCCGATGCCGGCAACGCTAGCCAGAAACAGGTAACCGATAATGTCGAGCTGTTTGCGCGAGGCGGCCAGCGCACCGGTCGCCGCGAAGACGGCGACGCCGGCATAGTCGAGAAGCTCGATCGGGTTCATGGGGTGAATAATGAAATAGCGAGTGGGGAATAGCGAGTGGCTCCTGCGAATCTGGATTGATTCCAGATAAATTAAATGATTGAATTGTTCATTCAATTATTTAAGTGGACGTCTATGTCCCCTCGCCGCTACAGCATGGGTTCCCGGACTGCCGCCTTCGCCAAGACGAGGCAGCGCATTCTCGACGCGACAATCAAGCTGCACACCCAGAACGGCATCTTTGGCACGACTTGGAAGGACATCGCTACGGAAGCCGATGTCGCCGTTGGCACCGTCTACAAGCATTTTCCTACTCTGGATGACCTGGTGCCGGCGTGCGGCGAAGTGCTGATGGAGCGTCTGCGTCCTCCGTCGCCCGAATCGGTGACTGAGATAATCGGCGGGGCGACGCACCCTAAAGAACGGTTGCGCCGGGTCGCCAACGAGCTGTTCGCCTTCTACCACCGTGGCGGACGGCATCTCGAAAGCGACCTGCGCGAGCGCGAGCTTCCAGCCATGCGGGAATGGGAGGAATACCTGCGACACATGGTGGCCGGATTCGTGCGCGAGGCCCTGGCCAACGACGGTCCCGGCGATGATGTCGTGCAGGCAATCAGCTTTCTATTCGACTTTCCGACGTTCAACGCGATGCGGATACGCGGCATGACGGTGGACCTCGCAGTCGAAACGGCAACAGAAATGGCGCTCTGCTGGCTCAAAGGCCAAGGCCGAACGAGCACGTCTTGAGCGAACAGAATGCGGGAGGCGAAACAAAGGTCAGGTAGCAAAGGGAGGAAGTCATGGACACGAATGTCGTTGAAATCACCGAATTTGCATTGAAGCCCGGATTCACCGAGCAGATGTTCCTGCAGACCAGAGATGAAGTGAATGACGAGGTGCGGAAGCTCAAGGGTTTCATCAATCGTCGCCTCCTTAAATCCGAGGGAGGCTGGACGGAGATACTCGAATGGGCGGACATTGACAGCGCCAAGTCGGCTGGCGAGGTCTGGTCCACCCTGCCCGGCATCAAAAACTATTGCTCGATGGTGAATTCCGCCTCGATCAAGGTCGGCTACCATTCTGTGGCGGCTGTGGCTAGCGGCGGAGCTGGCAGGAGCATTCCCCACGCCTTTTGCAGTCACGCCTTGGATGGAGAGGCGCGCTGGTGGCTTGGCTCGCTGGCGGTGATCAAGGCGACAGCAGCCCAGACGGCGGGCCAGTTCACGCTGGTTGAAGTCCTCGAGAGCGAAGGTGAGGCGCCGCTGCACGTCCATCATCGCGAGGACGAGTCATTCCTGGTGATGGAAGGCGAGATCGAGTTCGAGATCGGCGGTAAGGCGATTATGGCTGGACCCGGTTCGTTTCTCTTTGGGCCACGCGATGTGCCGCACCGCTATACGGTCAAGCGTGGGCCGGCCCGGATGCTGTTCCTCTTCACGCCCGGTGGGTTCGAGGAGCTTTTAGAAGCGACCAGTGTGCCTGCCGGAGACAGGCGCATCCCTCCGGACGGCGAAGGAATGCCGGACATGAAGACATTCCCCGACGTGGTCCGCCACTATGGGTGTGAACTGCTGGGCTGAGGGCAGGAAAGCCCTGCACGGCGACCTGTTTGATCGCCCCCTGAACTCGGACAGGTTGGGGGGCGGTCGATCATCCCTCACGCTTTGGTGGCGGTTGCTGCCGAACGGTGCACTATTCCCAGTTCACGCATCCTTCTCAGCCTGCTCGTTGACCGGCCCCGGCTCCACCGGCGCTTCGCTTGCCACATGCTTGGGGCCGCCCTTGGCGACGCCGACCATGGCCGGCCGCAGAACACGCTCGCCGATCGAATAGCCGGGCTGCACGACCTGCACGACCGTATTTGCCGGTACGTCGGGATTGGGCACCTCGAACATGGCCTGGTGGAAATTCGGATCGAATTTCTCGCCCTCGGGCTCGAGCTTCTTCACGCCGTGCCGCTCCAGCGCCGACAGCATGGCGCGCTCGGTGATCTCGACGCCGTCGATCAGCGCCTTGAAGCCGGCATCGCCCGAAGCCTTGGCCTCCTCCGGGATGGCATCCAGCGCACGGCGCAGATTGTCCGACACCGAAAGCATGTCGCGGGCAAAATTGGCAACCGCATAGGCGCGCGCGTCGTGGACGTCGCGGGCAGTGCGGCGGCGCAAATTCTCCATGTCGGCCGCGACGCGCAGTGCGCGATCCTTCAGCTCTTCGTTTTCCTTCAGAAGCCGGACAAGCGCTTCATAGTCGCCGTCGACGCCACCTTCCCTTGGCTCCGCGGCAGCCTCGGTCTTCTCGGCTTCATCGGGCGCGCGTTCGTCTTTTGCCTGGTCGCTCATCGCCGTTTCCCGTCATTTTCGAATGGTGTGGATTTGCGCCCGATATCGAGGTTTAGCGGCCAAAAATCAAGGGGCAAGCGATACTGCAGCCGCTGTCGCCGCTTGATGGCGGACGGCGCAGACCTCTCGATTTTAATTCAAACTTTACCGTACCCGACGGCTTTGCTTGCCGGGACACTACAATGCGGGAACCATTCCTCCCTTGGAAGAGTTTCGAAGCCGACACAGGATTTTGGATGATGCCCCGCAGGAATGGCGAAAAACGCGACGGGCTCGCCGGCGATATCCGGCGCCAGCTCGGCACCGAGGCGACCAAGCGCTTTCTGCGCACCTTGCCGGCCTTCCGCACGGAGTCCGATATTCCCGACCGTCTGAAGGAATTGCTCGACCGCCTGGACGGCGTCGAAGCCAAGGTGGTCGCAGGCGGGCGCCGTCGGTAGGCGCCGTTGCCGGCGACGCGCCCGGCGACTGCGGCCACCAATTCCTCGCCATCGCGCGACATTTACCCGCAGTAACTTTGCGTGATCGCCGCCTTGCGGCAGCGCCCTGCTCCGCCTATGTTTCATAATGAACATGATTTCCCCCGAAGCTGTGGCAAACAGCAAGCGCGCCTGGTTGAAAATCCTGTCGCGCTATAAAAAGCCCGACAGGCGTCGCAGCGCCGTCGAACTCGCCATCACCCTCATTCCTTTCGCCACGCTGTGGGCATTGTCCTCGGCCGCTTATGCCTATGGCCATTGGTGGGGTCTGGTCCTCATCCTTCCGGCCGCCGGCTTTCTGGTGCGGATCTTCATGATCCAGCACGATTGCGGCCACGGCTCCTTTTTTGCCAATCGCTATGCCGACGACTGGATCGGCCGCGTCCTTGGCGTGCTGACGCTGACGCCCTACGATTGCTGGCGCCGCGCCCACGCAACCCATCACGCCAGCGCAGGCAACCTCGACGAGCGCGGCACCGGCGACATCAAGACACTGACCGTCGCTGAATATCGGCAACTGTCATGGCGAGGCCGGCTCGCCTATCGCCTTTATCGCCATCCGCTGGTGATGTTCGGCCTTGGCCCGATATGGATCTTCATTTTCGAGCAGAGACTGCCCTTGGGCATGATGCGGGGCGGTTTCACCCCCTGGGTGTCGTCGATGTCGACCAACCTCGCCATCGCGGTCATCGCCGCGCTGCTCATCTGGTTCGTTGGCCCCGGCGCGTTTCTGGTCGTGCATTTGCCGATCGTCATCCTCGCCGGATCGGCCGGCATCTGGCTGTTTTATGTCCAGCATCAGTTCGAAGAGACGGAGTGGACAAAGGACTCCGAGTGGGAATTCCAGCACGCTGCCCTGCACGGTTCGTCCTATTACGACCTGCCGCCGGTGCTGAACTGGATCACCGGCAATATCGGCGTCCACCACGTGCACCACCTCTCGGCCAAGGTGCCATGCTACCGGCTTCCGGAAGTGCTGAGGGACTATCCGGAGCTGCGTGAGATCGGCCGCGTCACACTCCTCGACAGCCTGCGCTGCGTCAAGCTGGCGCTGTGGGACGAGAGCCGCAGCAAGCTGGTATCGTTCCGCGAAGCGCGGATGGCCGTGTAGACGCACCGCCGCACCTAAAGCGCGTCGCGCTCGACCGGCCTCATGCGACGCGCTTTAGGTTCTTGTTTATGCATGCCGTTATCGCAAAACCGCTGAACACTTTTGCGCGACATGCGTTAGGGGTGCGGCGGGCTCCACATTCCGAACTTAAGCCGCCTGGCGCTGGTCGCGCATCAGGATCTCGCCTTGGCGGATCTCGGTGCCCAGCACTTTCAGGCATTCGCGCATGAACGCGGCAAGGCCCGGCCAGCCCTTGGCCGACACCAGATTGCCGTCGACATGGGCGCCGGTCGGCGTAACATCGATATAGATGCCGCCGGCCAGCGTGACTTCCGGCTCGCAATATTGCAGCGCCGCGACTTCGCGGCCGCGCACCACGCCGTCGACCGCGATCAGGATCTGCACGCCGTGGCAGATGGTGAAGATCGGTTTTCCCGTCTCATGGAAATGCCGCACCAGCGCCTGCACGCGCTTGTCGATGCGGATATATTCCGGCCCGCGCCCGCCCGCCGCGTAGACGGCATCGTAGTCGGCCGGATTGACCTCAGAAAACGTCTTGTTGAGGATGTAGTCGTGGCCGAGCTTTTCCGTATAGGTCTGGTGGCCCTCGAAGTCGTGCAGCGAGGTCTTCAGGATATCGCCGGCCTTCTTGTCGGGGCAAACGACATGGACGGTGTGGCCCACCGCATGCATGGCCTGTTCAAAGACGAAAATCTCGTACTCCTCGCTGAACTCGCCAACGAGCATCAATATCTTCTTGCCAGCCATACCCGGTTCCTCCCTTGTGGCCACATTTATTCGGATCGCGAAATAATGGGCCTATCCTAAGGCGGAGAGGCGCAAAATAAAAGGCTGAATCGGGAATGTGGTCCGACCAGATAGGGCTTCTGGTCCCCTGGAGCGGATCAGCCGGCGCGCACCCGCCGCCAGGAATATTTCGGGCCTTTGGCCTCCGGCTTCACCGCCGGCTGATAGAACAGCGGCAGTCCGCCTGTGCGGCCTTGCTCGAGCCGCTTCAGCAGCACCGGGTGTGATATCTCGAATTCATCGAAGCCGAGGCGCAGCATATGCGGCAGCTGATCGATCAGCACCTGCCCGGTGGCGCGCATAGCGCCTGCAAAATGATAACGGCTGCGCAGCAATTCGCCCTTGGAGAACGAGCGGCCGTCATTGAACGCCGGAAACGCCAGCGCCACCAGCGACAGCTGATCGAGCAGGCCTGCGATCTTTTCGAGCTGATCGCCGGGCTGCAGCAGCACACCGATGCGCTCCTTCGCCGACCGCCGCACCTCCGGATCGAGGCCGAGAAACGCCTGCAACGGCAGGATGAAACGGCCATTGCCGACCAGCGCCTCGGCACTTTCGGCATGAACCCACTCGTCCTCGCGGAACCCATCCGGTGTCCACAGCCTCATGGCGTTTTCGGCTATCAAGTCGCTCATCAAGAAAATTCCCAAGTCCACAATATTCTCAAATTCAAAACACCCCAGGGTGTGTCGAGATTCAGGTCAGGCCGAGCCGAAGCCGACGGCGGGCGCGAAGCGACCAAACTGGGTGGCTTCCGACAACCGGAGCGGAGCGTACTGTTGGGTACGTGAGCACCGGAAGCCGCCGTTTGCAGGCCGGCTGAATATCAACATATCCTAAAGCGAGGCGTCGGTCAGCGACCTTTCCAGCCCCGACAAGTGGATGCCGCATTCGGTCTTGGCGTGCCCGGCCCAGCGGCCGCTGCGCGCGTCGTCGCCCGGCTGCACCGGCTGCGTGCATGGGAAGCAGCCGATCGACAGATAGCCATAGGCGACCAGCGGGTTTTCACGCAGCGCATGTGCGCGCATGTAGCCGGCCTGGTCCGATGTCGTCCAGTGCGCCAGCGGATTGATGCGGATGCGCGAGCCGACCGCCTCGAACACCGGCAGCGCTGCCCGGGTCGCTGCCTGGAAGCGCTTGCGGCCGGTGAACCAGGCGCGGAACGGCTCGACGCCGCGCGCCAGCGGCTCGACCTTGCGGACGTCGCAGCAGGCGTCGGTGTCGGTCTCGTTCAGATTGCCGGTCGGGTCGATCCTTGCCAGCGCCGCCTCGTCGGGCCTGATCACCCGGATATCGCTCAGCCCGAAATCGGCGGCCAGCGCGTCACGATAGCCGAGCGTCTCCTCGAAATGCTTGCCGGTGTCGAGAAAGATCACCGGCAGCGTGCGGTCGATCTCGGCGATCATGTGCAGCAGCACCGCCGAATCCGCGCCGAAGGACGAGACGGCGGCGATTTCGCCGTGAAAGAACTCCCGGGTCGACCGCTCGATGATCTCCAGCGGCTTCAGATGGCCGTAGAGCGCGTCGAGACCCGCCGCTTGGGCGGCAATGCCGGCCTCGACATCGACGATCCGGTCAAGCGGCCTTGGCTTCGCCAGCATAGAGCGCCTCCTTGAACGGCGCGGGACCGACTCGGCGGTAGGCGTCGATGAATCTTTCGTTTCTGTCCAGCCGAAGCCCGAGATAGGTCTCGACGATCTGCTCGATGGCGTCGGTGATCTCTTCTGAACTGAAGCCGCGGCCGATGATCTCGCCGACCGAGGTGTTCTCGTCGGCCGAGCCGCCGAGCGTCACCTGGTAGAGCTCGGCGCCTTTCTTCTCGACGCCGAGGATGCCTATATGGCCGACATGGTGATGGCCGCAGGCATTGATGCAGCCGGAAATCTTCAGCTTCAATTCGCCGATCTCGCGCTGGCGCTCCAGCGAAGCAAAGCGCCGCGAGATTTCCTGCGCCACGGGGATGGAACGCGCCGTTGCCAGCGCGCAATAGTCAAGGCCGGGGCAGGAGATGATGTCGCTGATCAGGTTGGAATTGGCCGTCGCCAGCCCGATATCGACAAGCGCGTCATAGACCGCCTTGAGGTCGGCCCGCGCCACATGCGGCAGGATCAGGTTCTGCTCGTGACTGACGCGCAGCTCGTCGAATGAATATTTTTCGGCAATGTCGGCGACCGCTTCCATCTGGCTGTCGGAGGCATCGCCCGGCGTCTCGCCGATGCCCTTGAGCGAGATGGTCACCGCCGCGTAGTCGGGATGGCGATGGGTGACCACATTCTGGTCCAGCCATTCGGAAAAGCTCTTCGAGTCGAGGCGGGCAAGCTTGACCGCCTCGTCGCCTTCCGGCCGGTCGACAAGCGCCGGCGGCGCGAAATAGGCATCGATGGCGCGGATGTCTTCTTCCGGCAGCCTCAGCTCGGCGTCCTTCAACTCCTGCCATTCGGCCTCGACCTGGCGGGTGATCTCCTCGACGCCGGTCTCATGGACCAGGATCTTGATGCGCGCCTTGAACTTGTTGTCACGACGGCCGTAGAGGTTGTAAACGCGCAGGATCGCCGTGCAGTAGGACAACAGATCCGCTTCGGGCAGGAAATCGCGGATCTTCTTGGCGACCATCGGCGTGCGGCCCTGACCGCCGCCGACATAGACGGCGAAACCGAGCTCGCCGGCAGCGTTCTTCTTCAGATGCAGGCCGATGTCGTGCGTCTGGATGGCGGCGCGGTCGCGCTCGGCGCCGGTCACCGCGATCTTGAATTTTCGCGGCAGGAACGAGAATTCCGGATGCACCGACGACCATTGACGCAGGATTTCGGCATAGGGGCGCGGATCGGCAACCTCGTCAGCGGCGGCGCCGGCGAAGTGGTCGGCGGTGACATTGCGGATGCAATTGCCGCTGGTCTGGATGGCGTGCATCTCGACGCTTGCCAGATCCGCCAGGATCGCCGGGATGTCCGACAGCGCCGGCCAGTTGAACTGGATGTTCTGGCGCGTCGTGAAATGCCCATAACCTTTGTCGTATTTGCGGGCGATGTGGCCAAGCATGCGCAGCTGCTTGCTGTTTAGCGTGCCGTAGGGCACCGCGATGCGCAGCATATAGGCATGCAGCTGCAGATAGACGCCGTTCATCAGCCGCAGCGGCCGGAACTGGTCCTCGGTGATCTCGCCGGCAAGCCGCCGCGCGACCTGATCGCTGAACTCGGCGACGCGGGCCTTGACGAAATCGTGGTCGAACTCATCGTAACGGTACATATTCAGGTCTTTCCGGGCGCGTCCGCCCGTTTCATCAGTGTGTGGTCGTTTACGCCGCGCGGGCTTGCGGACGGGCCTGCTTGCCCAGGTCGTTGCGGGTGGTCGGGCCGGCGGCACGAATCTTTTCACGCAGCCGGACCGCTTCGACCATGCCGTTGGCCACGGTCACGTCTATCAGGTTGACGTCGACCACTTCGTTGTTGGCGGAGGCCTTGGCGCCGATCGCCTCCAGCCGGTCCTCGGCCGCCTTGTCATGGGCGATGTCGGCATGGTCGATGGTCTCGGCCCAGCCGCCATTGGCGTACCAGACGGCTATGCCGTCGGCGAGGCGGTTCGCGGTCAGGACCTTCATTGGTTCACTCCTTGCGCGGCAGCACGGGCCATGCTTTCCTGCCTGTGTGCCGCCAGCGGCTCGGACCGTTCGAAGTTGGCGCCGGCGACGGCGTCGCCAATGATGGTCATCACCGGGCCGCTGAGGTCGGCACGCGCCTCCAGCGACGGCAGGTCGGCGAGCGTGCCGTGGAAGCGGCGGCGGTTGGCAAGGCTGGCATTCTCGACCACGGCGACGGCCGTATCCGGCGACAGGCCGGCTTCGATCAGCCGGCCGGCGACCTCGGCGGCGACCGAGCGCCCCATATAGACGGCGACCGTCGCGCCGGAAATGGCGAGCTTTGCCCAGTCTGGCAGCGAATTTCCCTTGAGGTCGTGGCCGGTGGTGAACACCATGGACGACGACACGCCGCGCAGCGTCAGCGGCAGTTCGAAATCGGCGGCGGCCGCGAAGGCCGCGGTGACGCCCGGAACCACTTCGTAGGCGACGCCGGCATCGCGAAGTGCCGCCATCTCCTCGCCGGCCCGGCCGAACACCAGCGGGTCGCCGGACTTCAGCCGCACGACACGCTTGCCGGCGTGGCCAAGCTCGACCAGCAGCGCATTGATCTCGGCCTGGCTCTTGGAATGGCAGCCCTTGCGCTTGCCGACCGGCAGGCGCTCGGCATCGCGGCGGCCCATGGCGACGATCGCCTCCGGCACCAGCGCGTCATGGACGATCACGTCGGCTTCCATCAGCAGGCGATGGGCGCGCAGCGTCAAAAGGTCCTCGGCGCCTGGACCGGCGCCTACAAGCGCGATATGGCCCGATGCCGGTTCTTTCGAAAGCAGCAGGCCGACGGCCGCATCATGCGCCTGCGAAAGCTCGCCGGCCTCGACAGCGCGGGCCGGCGCGCCGCCAAAGAAATCGCTCCAGAAGCGGCGGCGGGCATTGCCCTTCGGCAGCAGTCTTTCGGCGGTGTCGCGAAACGACGCGGCGAGCGCCGCGAGCGGACCGAGCGAGGGCGCCAGCATGCGGTCGATGCGGCTACGCAGCATCTGCGCCAGCACCGGGCCGGCACCTTCCGTGCCGATGGCAATGGCGACCGGCGCGCGGTTGACCAGTGCCGGCGTGAAGAAATCGCATAGCTCCGGCCGGTCGACGGCATTGACCGGAATGCCCAGCCGGCGCGCATCCCCGGCAACGCGGCGATCGAGGGCCTCGTCGCCGCTGGCGGCAAACACCATCACCGCGCCATTGAGATGTGCTGCATCATAGGCGTCGGCGATGTGGGCGGCCCGCGTCTCGGCGATAAAGGCCAGCAGCTCCGGGCTTGTTTCATCGCTGACGATGCGCAGCACAGCGCTCGACTGCGCGAGCAGCCGCGCCTTGGCCAGCGCTTCCTCTGCGCCGCCGACGATGGCTATGGCTTCGCCCTTGACCCGCATGAAGACGGGAAAGGCATTGAGCTTGGGCGTGGCTTGCGGCATGACGAGCGGAATCCTGGAACCGTTTGTCAGTTCTACGCGGGGGCGCGAAAAACCAGAAGGCACCCACTCGCGCATCGCTTCGTAGCAGGCAATCTCTTTTCTGCAAGCATGAAGGCCAAGAGAAAAATATTCCACATTCAAATGCGGAGCAGATTGAAGCTGCTGTTGCAGCCCTTGATCCGCTGCCTTTTTAGCGACCGGAGGAGCTAACCACAAAACAGATTTTTCTAAATTCTATCAATTTAGTAGATTAAGCCGCCAGATGCTGACCGAGCGATCGACGGCAGCCCCGCGCTCTCGCCGACCCCCTGTCGGAGCACCGGGTCCGAGTGCCGGAACATTCCCGCCTCGGCACGCGTTTGCCCTATGGACCCAGGCCCGGTCACACCTCTGCGGCAAAGGCCCGGCGATGGGTTCGAAAAAACAAAAAAGGAGCGCCCCATGAGCAACGTCAGACTGAAACGCGGACTGTGGATCGTGGTGGCAGATGGCGAAAAGGCGCTGTTCCTCGAGAACCGTGGAGACGTCCAATATCCCGACCTTCAGGTCGTGCACGAGATGGAGCAGGAAAATCCGGCAACCCGAGAACAAGGCACGGACCGCCCCGGCCGCTACAGCGACGGCCCTTCCGTCCACCGCAGTGCGGTCGAGGACACCGACTGGCACCGTCTCGGCAAGGAGCGTTTTGCCGAAGAGATTGCCGACAGGCTCTACAAGCTCGCGCATCGCGGCAGCTTCAAGGAGATCGTGCTGATCGCGCCGCCGCCGGTGCTGGGCGACATGCGCAGGAAGCTGCACAAGGAGGTCACCGACAAGATAACGGCCGAAATTCCAAAGACGCTGACCAACCACAGCATACCCGATATCGAGAGCCTGCTGCAGGCGACCTGATCGGCATCGGCGGCGCGCAACTTTCGTTTCCGTAGCAAGCGCCTGCTTGGAGCAGGCCGCGCCGGGTGGCAACGCTTGCCGGCTCTCCGTCTTTTGCTGCTTTGTCATCGATTTCATGAGGAATGCGGGGTTGTCTCGCGACTGTCGCAGCCTCCATACTGCCACGGCGGCGGCTTTTGGACGGCGCATGTCCGACATCGCGATTCCTGAAGGCGCTCCATAGACAATGCCGCATGACACGCCCCTTATCGCCACCATCGTCGCCGGTCTGGGGCTGGCTTTCGTCTTCGGCGCACTTGCCAACCGTTTTCGCGTGCCGCCGCTGGTAGGCTATCTCATCGCCGGCGTTCTGGTTGGACCGAACACGCCGGGTTTCGTCGCCGATGCCGGCCTCGCCAATGAACTTGCCGAGATCGGCGTCATCCTGCTGATGTTCGGCGTCGGCCTGCATTTCTCGCTGAGGGACCTGTTGTCGGTCCGCGCCATCGCCGTGTCCGGCGCCATTGTGCAGATCGGCTTCGCGACAGCCCTCGGCGCCGGCCTTGCCTGGATGCTCGGATGGTCGATCGGTGCGGGACTGGTCTTGGCCTGGCGCTTTCCGTGGCCTCGACCGTGGTGCTGTTGCGCGCCCAGGAGCGGCGGCTGATCGAGACCGAGCGCGGCCGCATCGCCGTCGGCTGGCTGATCGTCGAAGGCGCGCGCAGAAATCTTCCAAGGAAAAATCGTGAAAAAGCCGGTTGGTGACGCCGGACTTGTACGGCCCGCGTCTAAAAAATAGAACGGTTGATAATAGGAAGGGGAACCAAAGAAGCGTAGCCTCATGGACTTTAACTCTGTTAGGAAGAGGTAGTATTTTCCGCGGGAGGGGATAATGACTACTTATGAGATCATTGTGACTGATGTAACTCGCTATGGTACGCTCTACTGCGTCGCTGGCTGGGATCGGATCAGAGGCGGCATGATCCGACCCGAACCATCCGGTGCTATCGCCGCGAATGAGCCTTCAAGGTTTTGGGACGGGCAACATGCGGGACCTAATAGAACGTTTGCGGTAGGCAATATCGTAAGGTTTGACGCAAACGCGCCAGCTGCCAATTTTCAATTCCCACATGCGACGGAAGACCGAATTTTAGTCGCAGGACAACCAATTATGTTGGTGGGGCAACAAACGGTGGCCCAAACCGCTCAAGCCGTAGCAGGAGGAATATCGCCGACGCTCGAAGCCGCCTTTAACAACGGCTTGATAAGGGCCGCGTCCAATAAGGCGCACGTACCCATCGGTTACAACGGGCGGTCCCTAGGAGCGATTGAAATAGCACCTAACCAAATTCAGTTTTATGTCCAGTCGTTTGATCCTGCAAAGCCGCAGCTGCGATCTAGGATTACCGTTGGAAACAACCTGTATGATCTTTCAGTGCCTGCTGACGCCGCCAAAAGCCGCTGGCAGGGTCAAGGCTTAGCCGGTTTGCAAGCCGATGCTCAGGCCAGCATGCGCATTCATGTGCGGGTTGGATTGTCACGGCCTTTCGCAGCGATGCCAAACTCGTGCTATTCACAGGTCAATGGCCTATATTTCCTGTAAGAGTCTGGTGCCTGTGCGGGAACGGCACCGGCTGAATCCATTCGGTAATGTGAAGGCATCTGAAAAAGAAGCGATCTGATGACTGACCAACTAGAGGTGCTTACGATTGGGCATTCGACACTGACTTATGAGCGGCTGCTTCACCTATTGCGGCAAGCGTCGGTAACGGCGGTTGCCGACGTGAGGTCTGCGCCGTACTCTCGCCATTTCCCTCACTTTAATCGTGACTCTCTTAGAAAAGAGTTGGCTCTGGACCAGATAGAATACAGGTTCGTGGGCGAAGCGCTCGGAGGTAGACCGACAAATACAGGATTCTTTTGTGAAGGCGTTGCTGACTATGAGAAGATGGCAAAAGCGCCGAACTTTGAACGGGGATTAGCGCTCATAGCTGAAGGGGCAAAGAAGCATCGCATTGCGATGATGTGCTCGGAGCATGATCCGCTTGATTGCCACCGATGCTTGCTGGTTGGCCGAGCATTGAACGACCGAGGCTTAGCCGTCAGACACATCCTTTCCAACGGACAAATTATCGGCCAATCCGATATTGAATCCAAGTTGCTGGAACTCGCAGGAGCGACAGATGACGATCTTTTTGATCCGAGCCACAAACGACTCGCGTTCGCGTACAGGCAAAGGGCTATGAAGGTTGCATATGTTGATACAAAGCTAGTCTCAGGGAAATCCTTGGCTGCGGAGTAATATATTGGATAATATAGAAGTCTCGACGATCGGTTTTACAAAATCGACAGCGAAAAATTTCTTCGAAAGATTGAAAAAATCCGGTATAAAGAAGGTAATTGACGTACGCCTTCATAATACATCACAGCTTTCTGGGTTTGCGAAGGCAGATGATCTTTCATATTTTTTGAAAGAAGTTTGTCATGCCGAATATGTTCATGTACCGATGCTGGCACCAACCGACAACATACTCAAAGCCTACAAGAAAGATAAGGGTGATTGGTCTGAATATGAGAGATTATTTCTGAAACTCATATCAGAAAGACAGATTGAAAAACGCCTTAAGCCGGACCTGTTTCATGGGACATGTCTCCTGTGCTCCGAGGCCACTCCGCATCATTGCCACCGCAGATTGGTTTGCGAATACTTGAATGAGAAATGGGGCGGCTCGCTAACCGTTCGCCATCTATAGTGGCGCTGTCGAAGCGCCTTGATTAGAAGCGTCGGACGTTCAGTTTGAATCGCGAGGGATTCCAGTGAGGCGTGGTTCATGATTCACTTCCTGTAGGAGGTGATTTGCCATGCCCAAGCCCTATTCGCTCGATTTGCGTGAACGTGTTGTGCGG